>CAYJCU010000149.1:0-1625 GCA_964368765.1 uncultured Rikenellaceae bacterium | reverse complement strand
TTATTGCAGGATAGGCAGTTACTAGGTTTTTTGATTTTTTTACCGGACAACAATAATATTTTATTGAGAAACTTAGAGAGATAAAGCGTTATAACTCGAATTTCGAGTAAAAAATTTTTTATTTTCATTTTTTTTAATACCTTTGCGCCATAAATAATATAAATGTATTCAATAAAATAAGAATGAAAACAACACCATTTACGCAGTATCATATTGCGGCTGGGGCTAAGATGGCTCCCTTTGCAGGCTATAATATGCCTATCGAGTTCAAGGGTATTAATGTAGAGCATATCAATGTTCGTGAGAATGTTGGTGTGTTTGATGTGAGCCACATGGGTGAAATATGGGCTAAGGGTCCTAATGCTGAGGCTTTCCTTCAGCGTGTTACAACAAATAACGTGGCGGCTCTTTATGATGGTAAGGTGCAATATACATGTATGCCTAATGGCGAGGGTGGTATTGTTGATGATCTATTAGTTTATCGTATAGATGCTGAAACTTATCTTCTTGTTGTTAATGCTTCTAACATAGAGAAAGATTGGAACCACCTATGTAAGTTCGCTGCTGAGTTTGATATGACTCCAGGTAAAGAGCTTTATAACGCATCGGATGAGATAGCACAGCTTGCTGTTCAGGGTCCTAACGCTATGAAAGTTATACAAAAGCTTGTTGATGAGCCTGTTGAAGATATGGAGTACTACACATTCAAGAAGGTAACTATGGCAGGTGTTAAGGATGTTATCCTATCTATTACTGGTTATACTGGTTCAGGTGGTTGTGAGATATATATGGCTAACGAGGATGCTGCTGCTGTTTACGAGGCTATTTATGCAGCTGGCGAGGAGTTTGGTATTATGTCTATCGGTCTAGGTGCTCGTGATACACTACGCCTAGAGAAGGGTTTCTGTCTATATGGTCATGAGATAGATGATACAACATCTCCTATCGAGGCTGGTTTAGGCTGGATTACTAAATTTGTTGAGGGTAAGAACTTCATTGACAGAGAGAAGATGGAGGCACTTAAAGCAAATGGTGTTGAGCGTAAACTTGTTGGTTTCAAGATGATAGATAGAGGTATCCCACGCCAAGGTTATGATATTATTGATGCTGAGGGTAACAAGATAGGTCACGTGGTATCGGGCACTATGTCGCCAATGCTTAAAGTGGGTATCGGAACAGGTTATATCACTCCAGCTTATGCTAAGGCAGGTAATGAGATATTTATCTCTGTAAGAGGTAAAGGGATTAAGGCGGAGACAGTTAAAATTCCTTTCGTATAATATTAAGGCTGAGTAGAGAATAGTAAAGGGGTTAAGATTATAAAAAATCTTTACCCCCTTTTTTCAGGGCAAACGCACGAAAAGTTATATGGGATCAATGTGAATTTCCAGTGGACTAAAATTCAATATCTGGATTCTAAATTATTAGTTTGATGTCCGCTTTTTTCAAAAAGAGTAATTTATGGAAAAAATAAACTAGAAATTAGGGCGCACCTTAAAAATACTTTTCGTGCGTTTGCCCTACCCTTTTTAAATAAGTATTAGTAGTGTCCGGCGAACCTGAGGATTGGATTTATGCACGTCATATCTACCCTAAAACCCACCATATAAAGTACCCATGTACTA
>CAYJCU010000148.1:0-1837 GCA_964368765.1 uncultured Rikenellaceae bacterium | reverse complement strand
ATTTTGGGTAAATTGGCACTCCTAGAAGTAAAAAAATCAAAATTTTTGTTTTTGTTAGCCCCTATAATTTAAATTACAACTAATTTATTGCAGGATAGGTAGTTACTAGGTTTTTTGATTTTTTTATCGGACAACAATAATTTTTTTTTAGACAGGGCAAACGCACGAAGAGTTAAATGCAATCAATAAGCTACCACATTTGCCCTGAAGCGAACGAGAGAGAGCGTCGTGAGGAGCTTAAAGCGACGAAACGGTTTTTTGCAAGGCTGAAAGCCGAGCTTTTTTTTCAAAAAGCGTAATTTACAGAAAAAAATAAACCGGAAATTTGGGTGTACCTTAAAAATATTTTTCGTGCGTTTGCCCTATTTTTTCAGACTAATATATACAAAAATCAAAAAATAATATGTATATTTGCCCCCAAAATTAATAAAACAAACTAATTTAATTATAAACTTATGAAAGACAATCAATTATTCTCATTAATTGAACAAGAGAGACAAAGACAGATGCACGGTATTGAGCTGATAGCATCAGAGAACTTTGTAAGTAGTGATGTAATGGAGGCAGTTGGCTCAGTATTAACAAATAAATATGCTGAAGGCTATCCTGGTGCTCGCTATTATGGCGGTTGCCAAGTAGTAGACAAGGTAGAGCAATTAGCTATTGATCGTGTATGTGAGCTTTACGGTGCAGTGTATGCTAACGTACAACCTCACTCAGGTGCACAGGCTAATATGGCTGTTTTTATGGCAGTTATGAAACCAGGAGACACATTCTTAGGTCTTGACCTATCTCACGGTGGTCACCTTTCACATGGTTCGCCAGTAAACGTATCAGGTATTCTTTATAATGCTATTAGCTATAAAGTAAAAGAAGAGTCTGGTATGGTTGATTATGAGGAGTTAGAGAGTCTTGCAAGAGAGCACAAACCTAAGCTGATAGTTGCGGGTGCTTCGGCATATAGCCGTGAGTGGGACTATGCTCGTATCCGTAAGATAGCTGACGAAGTGGGTGCTATTATGTTAGTAGATATGGCACACCCAGCAGGTATGATTGCTGCTGGATTACTAGAGAATCCTGTTAAGCATGCACACGTGGTTACTTCAACAACACATAAAACACTTCGTGGCCCACGTGGTGGTATTATCCTTATGGGAGAAGATTTCGAAAACCCATGGGGCTTAACAACTCCTAAAGGTGTTGTTAAAATGATGTCTCAGATATTCAACTCGTCTGTATTCCCAGGTGTGCAAGGTGGTCCTCTAGAGCATGTTATAGCAGGTAAGGCAGTAGCATTTGGCGAGGCACTTAAACCAGAATATAAAGAGTATCAGTTACAAGTTAAGAAAAATGCAGCGGCTATGGCTGAGGCTTTTGTTAAGTATGGTTACCAAATTATCTCAGGAGGTACAGATAACCACCTAATGCTTATCGACCTACGCTCTAAATTCCCTGAGTTATCAGGTAAGAAAGCAGAGAATATCTTAGTATTAGCTGATATTACACTTAACAAAAATATGGTTCCTTTTGATTCACGTACTCCGTTTACTACATCGGGTATTCGTATCGGAACATCGGCTGTTACTACTCGTGGTCTTAAAGAAGAGCACATGGAGCCTATCGTTAAGATGATTGACCGTGTACTATCAAACCCAGATAACGAAGAGGTTATTGCAGAGGTGAGAAAAGAGGTTAATGCCTTTATGGATGGTTACCCTCTATTTGCTTGGGATAAGAGCGCAGCTACTTGTGGTTGTTCTTGTGCTGAATAAGTATAAAGATATATAGTAGTGTCCGGCGAACCTGAGGATTGAATTTATGCACGTCATATCTACCC
>CAYJCU010000147.1:0-1871 GCA_964368765.1 uncultured Rikenellaceae bacterium | reverse complement strand
GCAGGATAGGTAGTTACTAGGTTTTTTGATTTTTTTACCGGACAACAATAATATTAGATAACAATAATTGGTTATATAGAAAAATTGTAGTAATTTTATCGAATAAAAGAGGAGTGATTATGGCAATAGATAATAAAAGTAAGTTAGAGAGCGAAGCAACCTTTAAAATTTCACGTTTTAAAGAGGTAATCAAGCGCACAAAACCACACAAACATATTGGTTATTATGAGCTAATATTTATTATAGATGGAGAGGGATTTCACACTGTTGATACTGTAACGTACAGAGTAGTTGCCCCAGAGTTTTATATGCTCTCTGCCGGACAACTACACTATTGGCAATTTACATCTATACCTAAAGGTTTTGTTATACTACTCAAAGAGGATGAATTCGACAAAATTAATGAATCAAACACCATACGTCTACTCTCTGAATTGAAATTAGTCACACAACTATCACTTAGTAATAGTGACTCTTTTGTTACTATACTTAAGGATATGTATCATATATTCAAAAATGGTGATAATTACAGTACGGATATTATACATAGCTACCTCTCAGCTCTATTTGCTAAATTATTATCGCTATCTAAAACTGCCAATCAAAAAATGAGTATCACACCATCGAAGATATTTGAAAATTTTATCGACCTCGTCTCTACCGATGTACGAAAAAGACATAAAGTAAATGAGTATGCCTCTTTACTTAATACTACGCCACAAAACCTTAATGCACTATGCCGCAAATATAGAGGTAAAAGTGCTAGTGAAATAATCGTGTTGCAGTTAATATTAGAGTCTAAACGTTATATTTTGCATACAGATAATACCATCTTTGAGATTGCTGAAATACTTGGTTTTGAGGATGTATCTAACTTTATAAAGTATTTTAAAAGATACGAAAAAATTACTCCAAAACAATTTCGACTTAAGTATTTTCAATAATACCATTTTTATATTTATTACTACCTCCCTCATCTCGCTCATAGGCTATATCTTTGCACTATAATTTAAAGTATAGTAGATATGGAAGTTGTAGTAATTTCACTCGTGGCACTAGTTGCCTCACTCTTAACATTTTTCTCAGGCTTTGGACTTGGAACAATTCTAATGCCTGTCTTTGCCCTCTTCTTTCCTTTAGAGGCGGCAATTGCTATGACTGGCATTGCTCATTTTGCAAACAATATATTTAAGATTATACTAGTTGGTCGCAGTGCTGATAAATCAACACTAATACGTTTTGGCCTACCGGCCTTCGTTGCTTCATTTGCTGGTGCTTGGTTACTGATGCAACTATCTGATACCCCGACAATTTTTAGCTATTCGATAGCGGAAAAGAGTTTCGAAGTTACAGTTATAAAAGTTGTTATAGGGGGAGTTCTAATATTTTTCTCATTAATGGAGATATTACCACGTCTGAAAAATATTCAGTTTGGGCAAGATAAGCTTATAGTAGGTGGCATTTTGAGTGGCTTTTTTGGTGGTTTGTCTGGTATTCAAGGGGCATTACGTAGTGCATTCCTAATTCGTAGTGGACTCAATAAAGAGGCATATATCGCAACCGGTGTTGTGATTGCTATGTTGGTTGATTTTAGTCGACTGACTGTCTATTTTTCTCGTCTTTCAGAGATTGATATGTCTGAAAATATTGTTGTGATGCTCTCAGCAACCATTAGTGCTATTATTGGAGCATACTTTGGTAAAAAACTATTGAAAAAAGTGACTTATGAGAAGTTACAACTACTTGTTGCTATAATGCTAATAATAATATCAATAGCACTTATCGGGGGTTTAATTTAGACTTTAAACATAATATAATATTAGTAGTGTCCGGCGAACCTGATGATTGAATTTATGCACGTCATATCTACC
>CAYJCU010000146.1:0-1982 GCA_964368765.1 uncultured Rikenellaceae bacterium | reverse complement strand
TTATTGTGGGATAGGTAGTTACTAGGTTTTTTGATTTTTTTACCGGACAACAATATTACATTATGAGTAAAATAGCAAAAAAAGTAAGAGAAATTGAAGGCACATCGGTTGTCTTTAAAGGTAAAAAGCTAGGCGATGGAGATATAGTTATCGCAGAACGCAGAAGAACTAAACCCAAGGGAATGACCATATCAGGAGCAGCTAAGATGAAGGCAGCTTATCGCTCTCGTATGGCAGCAAAGAGTAAAAAAAGATAAAAGAATAATATATGCAGACAAATTTTGTTGATTATGTAAAGGTATTTCTTCGTTCAGGTAAGGGCGGAGGTGGCGTTGTTCATTTTCGTCATGAGAAGTTCGTAGAGTTCGGAGGTCCTGACGGTGGCGATGGCGGTCGTGGTGGACACATAATATTACGTGGTAATAGCCAATATTGGACTCTTATTCACCTTAAATACCGTAAACACATATATGCCGAAGATGGCGAATTTGGCGGAGGTGCTCGTATGACGGGTGCTAACGGCAATGATATTATTATTGATGTACCACTAGGTACGGTAGCTAAAGATGCCGAGACTTTTGAGCAGATATGCGAAATAACAAAAGATGGCGAAGAGATAGTGCTACTTGAGGGTGGCCGTGGAGGAAAGGGTAATACCTTCTTCAAATCGGCAACTAATCAAGCACCTCGCTATGCTCAACCAGGTGGCGATTGTATTGAGGGGTGGTTCGTTCTAGAGCTTAAGTTATTAGCTGATGTGGGTCTTGTGGGATTCCCTAACGCTGGTAAATCAACTCTTCTATCGGTTGTATCTGCTGCTCGTCCTAAAATAGCAAATTACGCCTTCACTACACTTGAGCCAAATCTTGGTATTGTTGCATATCGTGATCATAGATCATTTGTTATGGCTGATATACCAGGTATTATCGAGGGTGCAAGTAGTGGCCGTGGTTTAGGGGTACGATTTTTGAGACATATAGAGCGTAACTCAGTGCTGTTATTTATGGTATCAGCTGAGAGCGATGATATATCTAACGAATATGCTATATTATTACGAGAGTTAGAGCTATATAATCCTGAGTTACTAGATAAAGAGCGTGTTATGGCTATCACTAAGAGTGATATGTTGGATGAAGAGCTAACAGAGCAGCTAAAAGAGGAGATTGATAGTAAGGGTATCGTTAATATACCTTATACATTCATCTCATCGGTGGCAGGTTTGAATATCACAGAGTTAAAAGATATGCTATGGGGTGCTCTAAATAAATAGATAAGATAAGTTTTGAGGGGGGATAACTAAAACATAACTATTATATGACACAGATTAAAGGAACACCAATTATAGCGGTAATAGCTATAATAATAGGGATAATACTTTTAATATATCCTGAAACAACATTATCACTAATACTATACACTATTGGTGCTTTATTAATTATTTCTGGTATAGCATCTATAATGGATTTTTATCGTTTAAAGAAGAACTCGTTACACCCATCTAACACTATGATATTAAATGGTGTTATTAGTTGTTTAGTGGGTATAGTGTTAGTTAGCTCTCCGCTATTTTTAGTGGGTTTTATGCTTACTATACTATCTATTATCTTAATATTAATGTCATTGGGGCAGATAATAAATCTTTTTTCTGCCAAAAGAGCTGGTGCGCCGATAACCAAGATTATGTTTACGATGCCGCTGATATTATTTGGATTAGGTTTGGTAATGTTATCTGCACCAATCCATAGCTCTATAACAATTACCTCAATGTTTGGAGCAGGTGTTATAATATTCTCTTCAATGGAGCTTGTTAGTTATTATATCAGAAAACGCTATATAGAAAGCCGTCAAGAAGAGAATTAGACGGAACTGTGGAGGCACGAGTCGCTAAAAGCCGTAATAATGGCATTTATTTTTGGAGGGTTTCATCTCGGGCTAGTCGCAAAACCCCAAAAATAAAAAAATAGTCGTGTTCTTCAGGCGAA
>CAYJCU010000145.1:0-2143 GCA_964368765.1 uncultured Rikenellaceae bacterium | reverse complement strand
AGTCATACTTTCTTTATTGTAGCTCATTTTCAGTACCTTATTGCAAAATACGATGCTCACGCACGGTAAGTGCGCTCCGCTTCGTTTTCACAATAACGCACAGAAAATGAACCACACTAAAAAAAGTCTGTTGTTAAGATTATATTTACTTATTATCAATAATTTAAACTATTTCTTATCCCAAAATCAGATTATTAAATAGAATATATAGTATTAAACATAAAAATTATTATGGCAACAACAGCTGATATTAAAAATGGAATGTGTATTGAGCTAAATGGCAAAACATACAGTATAGTTGAGTTTCAACACGTTAAGCCAGGTAAAGGTCCTGCTTTTGTACGTACAAAATTAAAAAATATTGAGAATGGCCGTGTGGTAGACAAAACTTTCTCTTCAGGAGAGAAGATTGAGCCAGTACGTGTAGAGCGTCGTCCTTATCAATACCTATATGAGGATGATATGGGTTGTAACTTCATGCACACTGAAACTTTTGAGCAGATTGTTATCAATCGTGACTTAATCGAAAATTCAGACCTAATGAAAGAGGGTACAGTTGTTGAGGTGATGTTCCACACTGAGAAAGAGACAGTACTAACAGCTGAACTACCTGCAATTTTAGAGGTGGAGATTACATATACTGAGCCAGGACTTAAAGGCGATACAGCATCATCTAACGCTCTTAAGCCTGCTACGGTAGAGACAGGTGCAACAGTTAAAGTACCTCTATTTATTACAACAGGAGAGATTATTAGAGTTGATACACGTACTAGAGAGTATTACGATAGAGTACGTCAATAATTTTATTGATAATTATGCGGCTCAAAATTTTTTGAGCCGCTTTTTATTTAAAGATCTGAGTTTTGGATAAGAAATAGTTTAAGTTATTGATATTAAGTAAAATATAAAATTAACAACAGGCTTTTTCTTATCCAAAACTCCGGTTTAAATAGGCCTTGTATGACAGAATATACTTTAATTCATAATATTATTGGGTATTGCAGTGCCACTGTTATGATACTATTTGGTGTTTTACTAGCATTAATGCCTGTGCCATACTCAAAAGAGTGGAAATCAGTTAGAGATGTTCGTTTATATCTTATCATTCCTTATCTGATACTAGGTGTTGCAACTTTCGTATCTCGCACCATATCTATTAGTAGTGGTGTAGTTGGTATGTCTGATATTATGCGTGTATCTACACTCTTTATATCCTTTTTTCAAGCACTTCTTTTTACCATGACAAATCTTGTTTTCATTCGTTCAAAGTATGTTAATAAAGTAAATATTATCCGCAATCTACTCTTTATTGTATTATCGAATTTGTTGCTATTTATATGTTATGGGGGAGAGTACCATAAACTCGCAATCTACATTTTATCTGCCTGCTATCTAGGTCAATTGATATATTTCTTTACACTTTTTCGCAGTGAGTATAAAAAATGCCTTCATCGATTAGAGGAGTATTATGATGATGACGAGGTTATGAGAATAGGTTGGATTAAAAATTGTTTCTATTCGGCTCTAACAATAGGCGTTATGTCTCTTTTGGTGGTTGTTTTTTCTGTTAGTTTAAAGTTATATGATTGTTTTGTAGTGATTTATACATTCTATTATGCTTATATAGTAAGTAGATTTTATAATTATCGTATCAAAGCAAATTTTATCGTTAATATGACTAGCAAAACCTATATAGAACCAGTTATTATAGATGTTACTGCTGAGTTGTTGGGTAAGGAGCAAGATGAGTTAGAGGAGAAGTTGGATCTATGGATAGAAAACAAAAGATTTCTAGATAAAGATATTGCCGTAGATGATATTGTTAATGAATTGGGAGTGTCAAGAAGAGAATTTACACAATATTTTACCATAAATAAGCAAACAACTTTTCGCTCGTGGCGATTGGGTTTACGTATTGAGGAGGCTGCACGTATTATCAGAGAGGATGAGAATGTCTCTATTTCTCAGATTCATGATTTAGTAGGAATTAATGATAGAAGTAATTTTTATAGGCATTTTCAACAAACTTTTGGAGTAACACCGTCACAGTACAAGGCGAAATCACACTCTTCAAAGTAGTAAGATTATAGTAGTAATTCTTTATCCAATTGATAACTTTTATCTCACTCTAAAGTATTGTTGT
>CAYJCU010000144.1:0-2403 GCA_964368765.1 uncultured Rikenellaceae bacterium | reverse complement strand
AAATTACAACTAATTTATTGTAGGATAGGTAGTTACTAGGTTTTTTGATTTTTTTTACCGGACAACAATAATTATATATGGCGTTCTCTCGCTATCGTCCTAACTAATATCTTTAGATGTTATTGTCATTGAGAAAATTAGCCCCACCATAAAAGAGATTATTGATAGTATCATGGTATTTAAATGTAGCCCATTCATAGATATAATAAATGTTTGTGATATATCAGGGGTCATAACATAAGGTACATATACAAAAACCGACATCAACCCAAGAAAGACACCCGTTCTCTCAGATGGTATGCGATATGATACTAGTGAGTATGGGGTAGACATCATTACTGCCAATAATATTCCAAACAATGATAGTACAACTATAAATAACCAACCATATCCTAATACATAATATAAAAATAGTGTCATCGCATTTACAATAAGCGATACGGATAGTAGATTATAACCACCATGCTTAGCCCCAAATAGCATAATAAGCGGAGTGAAAGCTATTGCAACTGATATTATTATAATATAACAACTAGTAACACTATTCCACCCGTAATTGCTAAAATTCATATACATATTAAGGTAACGATCCTGTGCTATTATTCCCTCTATGTTTGCCATAAACATAAAAATACCAAACCAACCGAACATCATAACTATATTGGTCTTCTTCATCACCATCGGCATATTCATTATATCATAAATAAGCTCGGTAAAGCGTGAAATTGTTGGATTCTTCTCCTTATATTTTATATTAAACTTATGAGCAGCCATAAGAAAAATAGCTAATATGAACATCATAAAGGGTATTACATAACTCTCCGTTGAGAAATTTGATACGCTAAAAACTATCAGTGTTATAGCTGTTATAGATAACCATATAGCTCCCTGACGTGCATAACTCATTTTGTTATTATCTATTAACTCTCTCTCAGAGTGCATATTAAAAGGCAAATAATTATCATCTTCAATATTACCAAAAGAGCGATATTCTCGTAAAAATACCAACCCAATAAGTGCAGTAACTAACATCAATATAGCACCTATTATCATTAATAATGGTGCAAAGAAGGGTATTCCGTTAATCCTACTACTTTCTATATCTATATTATTATCTCTTATCCATAAGTGGAGTAGTATAGCCGATAGTATGGCAAGCAGTTGTAAGAGAGAGAGCACACCATACCCTGACGAACGCTCTTTATCGGGAGTAATTTCGCGTACTAAAGCACGATACGATACAAATAGCGCATTAATAGCTATTAGTACCACCCCAGATATAATAATTAGATATATTGGATTTACAATATATGCCATAGCAATAAGTCCAATAGCACCTATTAACCCCATTGATAGTATAGTACCTCCCCTTCGTCCATACCTTCCCCATATATGATCGCCTATAAAGCCAACAACAGGTTGAGTGATGATACCAATTAATGGAATAAGAATCCATAAATAGTTTTGTACTCCCTCGAAAGGTGTGAAATCACCAATATATAGAGGTGTTGAGATGGCAATAACCATAACAACAAATTGTACTCCAAATATCCCCAGATTATATAGGGCTATACGTCCAAAAGGTATAACAGGTTTTTTATAACTATCCATATCACAACTATTTTAATCAATTAAGGTTTGAATTTTAGATGCAATAATGGTACAAAATAGAGAAAAATAGCTATATTTGCATATAAAAAACTAAGTTATGTTGGAAAAATATTTTTTAGAAGGGGTTATTGAGGCTGGTTGTGATGAGGTGGGGCGTGGTTGTCTTGCTGGGTCTCTTTTTGCTGCTGCTGTTGTTATGCCTACAGATTTTTATCATCCGCTTCTTAATGATTCGAAGAAAATGACAGAGCGTAATAGATATATATTACGTGATGTTATTATACAAGAGGCTATTGACTGGTCAATAGGCGAGGCTACGGCACAGGAGATAGATGAGATAAATGTGCTAAATGCCTCATTCTTGGCTATGAATAGAGCAATAGAGGCTCTTAAATCTCAGCCAGAGCACCTTTTAATAGATGGGAATAGGTTTAAAACTACACTAGATATTCCATATCAATGTATTGTTAAGGGAGATAGTAAGTATCTATCTATTGCTGCAGCTTCGGTTATAGCTAAGTGTCATCGTGATGATTATATTACCGCATTAGGAGAGCAATTTCCTGAGTATGAGTGGAGCAAGAATAAAGCATACCCAACGAAAACACACCGTGCAGCTATTGAAAAGTATGGAGTTAGTCCATACCATAGATTAACATTTAAGAAGGGGTAGTGGCTAAATTTTTTACAACTTAGCTACTACCCCTTCTTAATAAAACTTAAGGCTTTATATTATTTTTTAGTAGTGTCCGGCGAACCTGAGGATTGGATTTATGCACGTCATATCTACCC
>CAYJCU010000143.1:0-2433 GCA_964368765.1 uncultured Rikenellaceae bacterium | reverse complement strand
GGTAGATATGACGTGCATAAATTCAATCCTCAGGTGCGCCGGACACTACTAATATTTAATATTTTCAACTAATAAATATCAATTTTAAAGGCTGTTCAGAATTTTTCAATTCTAAACAGCCTTTAAAATTATGTTATAACCGATTACAGTACGAATACCACATTTAAAGTACCATAAACAGATACTGGTTGCTCTCTTTGCAAGCCTGGTGTCCATGCTGGTGCCGACTGCATTACACGAATAACCTCTTCTGTCAATAACTTATCTGGTGACGATATTATCGTAATATCTTTAATCCTACCATCCTTACCAATAACAAATTTAAGCGATACTGTTCCAGCTATTCTACTCTCCATTACAAGCATTGGGTATTGTACACGACGTTGCACCCATTTGCGGAAAGCATTTCTACTCGGGGCTCCACCCTCTTCGCCACCGAATGTAGGTTCAACCTCGGCCTTAAATACAGGAGCATCTTCGCTCAAAGTTATATCAGTACCGTTATTAGGAGGACCAATAGGTAGTCCAGCCCAGTTAGGTGTTATCTCGTCTGTCTCAGGATTAAAAATATCTGTATCCTCAATCTCAATAGTATTGTCTACAATCTCTATCCTATCAGTGATAGATGGTGGCACTACCTTTGCTACTTTTTGCTTTACCTCCTCATCTTGAATTGTAACAGGAGGTAAATCAACAACAACATCTTGTGTACCGTTATCAACAATCTCAATATCTAACTTACCTTGCGAGATATTAAAAAAACTGGTAACTAGGATTAATGATATAATGAGTCCGATTTTTGCAAATATACCTCTCTTATCCTGAAGATTGGCTTTTATTGATTTCTTAGCTTCCATAATCTAATATATTAATAAAACATTAAAATTATTTTTGATAGCGCACAATTACTCGGCATACTATCAAAAAATGAAAATTGTTACTAATTTTTAGAATTTTAGCATAGGCAAAGAGATTAATACTTTTTACTATACTAATATAACGCTACAATTAATTTAATTATTATGGAAATTAACGATTAATATTCTGCCGTATAAAAGTTGGGTGTGATACTAATCGAACTACTCGAAGTTATATACTTATCTTCAACCCAAACTTCACGAGAACACCCTACCTCAGTTGATAAAATATCCTCCGCCTCAAAAGTACCCTTAAAGCTATCATGAAAGCAACTTATTGTGAACGATTTATTGCCAAAAGAATCAGTGAAATCAAATCTCAAAGTGTCTTTAACCTGAAACATAACGGTATCATTTACAAAAGAGTACTTAACACGATATGATGTTCGGTCATCTCTTAAAATATCTGTCTGCCAAATCAATGAATCAGCACTAATAAACTCTACAAAACTAAATGAATGTAGATATTTTCTCCCAATAAGCTCTTCACGAGATGGGTGAAAAGGTCGCTCTTTTGAGCAACCAAAAGCTACAAATAATAGTATTACTATATATATGTTTTTCATACAAATAATTATTTAAAAATTTCGTTTAATATATAGGCCAAACGATAACCTGCCTTAATAAGCTGTTCGGTCAAAATTTCCTCATTATCAGCAACATATTTATTAACTTTCTCATAAGTGCTGTAATCCCCATCTTCATTTAGGTTATCATAAATTTGGGCTGAAATTTCAACTGTCTCATCCATCCACTCTCTCGGTGTTGTTTGGCAATATTTTTCAAACATCTCTTTCTCTTTTTTGGTGTCGATGTTATCTGCCCACTCTGTGTAAGACCACGATTTAGTTGATTCAATAATATCGGCATCCCATAATTTATGTAGATTTATATCTCTATCTAACCACTTAATTTCAACCTTATTACCACCCATATCAGATTTACGCCCTGCATGCATAGGGCAGTGCATATCAGCAACAAAATGAATAAGCGCATTAAGATAGAATGTCTTAGTACTATCATCAAGATTGCGATAATCTTTTAACTTCTCTATTGCAAGCTCAACAGCACCATAAACATCACCACCCTCTTCCATAGGCATAGGCTCATACTTCTCTCCACTATCCACATTAACGTAGTGCCATGTAGATGTATGTTGATACTCTGGTAAACTCCTAATATCATCCATTACTACAGAGTTAAATACAAGTGTTTTATCATCTAATATCTCAGCGATAGCCTTTTTAGCTTTAGGTTTAAGATGTCGTGTAGCTATCTCAGCAGTAATCTCATGCCCCTTACGCCCCCAACTGAGGGCCGTTGCCACACATACCAACTGGGCACATATAGCAAATAATAAAAATCTTTTCATAGTTATATCTATATTATTGTTGTCCGGTAAAAAAATCAAAAAAACCTAGTAACTACCTATCCTGCAATAAATTAGTTGTAATTTAAATTATAGAGGCTTACAAAAACAAAAATTTTGATTTTTTTACTTCTAGGAGTGCCAATT
>CAYJCU010000142.1:0-2467 GCA_964368765.1 uncultured Rikenellaceae bacterium | reverse complement strand
CAAATTAAAAATATTTTTATTGCATTCGGTTTACTTGTCGCTGAGAAAAAGTGAATCCGAAATCAGGCTAAAATATACCTAGCTCATTTACAACTATTGTATCATCATCGTTATATGCTGTATCTTCAACAACGATTTTAATATATCTACTATTTAGACTATTAGATAGGTGGTAATTGCGCTTTGATGGATCGTTTATAATATTACCGAAACTTATATCCCCTGCCTTACGCCACCTCTTACCGTTATTGCTAACAAATAATTTAGCCTGTGTAATAGCACCTTTCAGATTCTGGATAGATGGAGTGTATGTTATTCCATTTACAACCTTTTTGGTGCCCATATCAATAATAATAGCATCTTCACCACCACTTTTGTGCAACAACATATAACTACTGTTATCTGCATCAATAGCAAGTGGTGCAGATTTTTCTCCTTTTGTGGTACTTATTTCCCAACCTATTTTAGCCAACTCCATCTGTTGGTTATATAGCGCACCTCTTTTTGTTCCTATTTGGGTAAATGCTTTGAGTGTACCTGAATCCATCATAAATGGCCCAGTATATATTTCTGAATCGATTGTTGGTTCACTACCGTCTGTTGTATAGTATATTTTATAATCCCCGGCTAAATTACCTGCAGTATCCTCTCCATGAGGTTTCCAATTAAAATGATGAATTTTAGGTTTAATAGTCACCATACCATTCACATCTTGAACACTCTCAAGCGATGGCGGAGGAGCATTATAATAGTGTGCTGTTAAGGTTGATATAGCTACACTATGTCTTGATTCTGTAACCCTTACACGTATAGCATCGGTTGTCGTATCGTTAAATCGCAATATAGCCTTATAACCCACAACCCCACATGAGGCTACCTCTTGCCACTTACCATCTACCCATAGGTCAATAATTAATTTCTCTACCCTTTCAGAATGCGTAGAAATTGCCTCTTGGATAACAATACGGTTAAGGGTTATAGGGTTAGGTAACTTAACAACTATCTCATTATTTTTATCAGATAGCTCTATATAGGTCATATCATTATTATCACTCAATAGAGCATTAATATCACTACCAAATAGCAAATCGGTATCATAAGTTGCCCTTATACGTTGCCCCACTTCACGTAACACCTCTACATCTTGTGAAGATAGTTCACCATTTCTATTAGGTGGTATATTAAGTAAGAATGTGGTATTACCGCCCACAGAACGTTCGTATATATCAAACACATCATCAGCACTTCGCACACTTTGGTGGGTATCATCACGATAAAACCAACCAGCACGTATAGAGGTATTTATCTCCGCCTGCTGATAATGGATATATTTTGCACTGTTTACCACCTCTCTACTACCTAAATCTATATTAGTCATATCTGGAAATGATTGCATAGTGTGAGGATTATCACTGTATGCCACAACATTACGCTCGATGGGGCGGGTAGCTCCCGACTCATTACCACACCATCTAACATCCTCTTTACCAAATATTACTGCATTAGGAGCCAAAGTTCTAATTAATTGTTGCCAAGCAGTATAGTTATATGTTTGACCACCTTTACGCTTAGGGTGAGCGCCATCAAACCACACTTCACTAATATCGCCATACTCAGTAAGTAACTCAAACAATTGATTTAAAAAATATTCATTATAATCATCTACCATAAACTCAAATGTGCGCTTATCCTTAAATGGCCTACCCTCTACTTTGCGTGGTATAGTTCGCATTGTTTGTTTACTTAGATTACCATATAAACCCTCCTTGCTCTCTATCTGAAATAGATCTGCAGGCGAAAGATATACACCTAACTTTAATCCATACTTCTTGCAAGAGGCTGCAAGGTTACGCATTATATCCCCTTTACCATCTTCAAAATGTGTAGACATAACACCATGTGTTGTGTATCTACTTTGCCACAACACAAAGCCATCATGATGTTTAGCTGTAAATATAACCATCTTCATACCTGCATCTTTCATGGCACTACACCATTGATCGGTATCCAGATTTTTTAAATCAAAAATTTTTGGATCCTCTTTACCATTTCCCCACTCTAAACGTGTAAAGGTATTGGGTCCGAAGTGGATAAATGCTATATACTCATTACGCAATGCCTCTAGTTGAGCAGTAGTAGGTACTGTGTGAGCAGCCCGAATCATCTTGTCACTGAGAGACAATCCCTCAACATTAAAAGTATTACTAACTTTAATCTGCGACTGAGCAAAAAGCGACCCTGCGCTCAAAAATAGAGATAATAGCAATATAAATTTATTCATTTTGTATTTTTTAAGCGTAAAACATTAGATTTATAACGCAAATATACGAAAATTATAGAAATAAAACTATTATTGCCCAATAAATACTTATTATTAGTAGTGTCCGGCGAACCTGAGGATTGAATTTATGTACGTCATATCTACCCTAAAACCCACCATATAAGATGGGTTGTGAATATTATTTGT
>CAYJCU010000141.1:0-2533 GCA_964368765.1 uncultured Rikenellaceae bacterium | reverse complement strand
GCAGGTGTGTTTTAGGGCACCTATAACGCACCTAAATCCAATTTTGGGTAAATTGACACTCCTAGAAGTAAAAAAATAAAATTTTTGTTTTGTAAGCCCCTATAATTATAGTCACTGTTAAGTTATAGAGAGATAGGTAGTTACTTGAATTTTTAATTTTTTTTACCAGACAACAATATTTAATAATCTGAGCTATAGTAAAAAAAGAATAACAAATATTAAATGAATAAAATTAGTTAGAATATGAAACTTATTATTAAAGACACCAAGCATGATGTAGCAAAATGGTCGGCAGATTATATTGTTGCAGCAATAAAGGCTAAAGCAGCTAAAACCGATGAGCCATTTGTATTAGGATTACCCACAGGTTCTACCCCTTTAGGTACATACAAACTATTAATAGAATACTGCAATAAGGGTATCGTATCTTTTGCCAATGTCATAACATTTAACATGGATGAGTATATAGGTTTACCAGAGAACCATCCAGAGAGTTATCACACCTTTATGTATAGTAATTTTTTCAATCATATTGATATAAAACCAGAGAATATTAATATACTGAATGGTAATGCACCCGATTTGATGGCTGAGTGCGAGAATTATGAGGCTAAAATTTTGGCAGTGGGTGGTATTGATTTATTCCTCGGTGGAGTAGGTGGGGATGGACATATTGCCTTTAACGAACCATACTCATCGCTCTCATCACGTACTCGTGTGAAGACTCTTACACAAGATACGATTGAGGCAAATTCACGTTTCTTTAACGATGATATAAATCAAGTGCCCAAAACTGCTTTGACAGTTGGTGTAGAGACGGTTATTGCAGCAAAAGAGTTGATGATATTGGCTGTTGGTTTGAGTAAGTCGTTAGCTGTGCAACAATGTGTTGAGGGGGCATATAACCATAAGTGGACAATAACTGCACTGCAAACCCATAAGTCGGGTATTCTAGTGGTTGATGAGAGTGCTGTTTCTGAACTTAAAGTATCCACATATAGATATTTTAAACAGTTTGATAATTGTATGTAGTAGACTTTTTTTTAAAAAATTAGTAGTGTCCGGCGAACCTGAGGATTGAATTTATGCACGTCATATCTACCCTAAAACCCACCATATAAAGTACCCATGTACTACGCAGGTGTGTTTTAGGGCACCTATAACGCACCTAAATCCAATTTTGGGTAAATTGACACTCCTAGAAGTAAAAAAATCAAATTTTTTGTTTTTGTAAGCCCCTATAATTTAAATTGCAACTAATTTATTGCAGGATAGGTAGTTACTAGGTTTTTTGATTTTTTTACCGGACAACAATATAAAAAAATAATAATTTATTTAAAATATTTGTTCTGCTTAATCGTCTAAAATAATATAACACAATATTAAATTATGAAAATATGTTTTTAGACAGATTAAAAAGAAAATTCAAGAAACCAAAACAGGTACTTTCACTTGAGGTAAATAGAGATAGATGCACAGGTTGCGGTGTGTGTGAGAAGAGATGTAAACGTAATGTATTTACAATGGATAGAGATAATAATTGTGCAGTTGTTTCTGTTATCTCTGATTGTGTGGGATGCGGTAAGTGTGTATATAAAATGTGTAAATTTGGTGCAATAAATTTAGTGATAGTTTAAAATTATGAGGTCAAAATCAAAACATATATTGCGTGGAGTACTATTTGTGGTGTCTCTAGCGATTGGAACTTTTATAGTAAATTACCTGTGGAACTGCGTTGTTCCTGATATTACAGGCTGGACAGAGATTAATTTATGGCAAACTCTAGCCCTTATGGTTATTGGGCGCATATTAAGTGGCGGTTTCGGTGGATGGCGCAGACGAATGGGGCATCATAGTGAGCTTAGAGACCTAACTAAAGAGCAGAAAAAAGAGTATCTAAGGAGCTATTTTTCTAAAAAGGAGGGCGAATAATATAACGGTGCGCATAGATAAAATATATAGAAAGTATAAGTCACAACTTAGGGAATATATTTCAAAATATATCCCCTCTGGTGATGTTGCTGATGATATGACGCAAGATGTGTTTTATAAATTTATTATTGCTGATCGTGATGACCCTATTAATGCTGTATCATCGTGGCTCTACCGTGTGGCTCAAAATCAGATAATAGATTATAGCCGCAAACATAAAGAAGAGCGTATGCCACTAATCGCTAAATCTGATGATGATGAGTTTTTGGTTTCTCTAGCTGATCTGCTTTTAACTGATGATAGCACCCCTGAAAATGAACTATTTCGCTCAATGATTAGGGATGAGCTAAGCAGTGCACTTAAAGAGCTCCCCGAAGAGCAACGTATTGCTTTTGAACTAACTGAGTTACAAGGTTTGTCTTTCAAAGATATATCAGAGAGTAGTGGTATAGCTATCAATACACTTATTTCACGAAAACGCTACGCAATATTACACCTCAGAGAACGATTAAGCTCTCTCTATCAGGATATAGGATTATTATAGATAGGGGCAGTCGAAAACTATATTAAAGCTACATTTCAATCAGTTACGACCTAATAA
>CAYJCU010000140.1:0-2538 GCA_964368765.1 uncultured Rikenellaceae bacterium | reverse complement strand
TCTACCGTGTTTTTAGCAACTGTCCATACATTTCTTCTTGCAAGGAAGTTACCTTTGGCCATTTTAAGAATTTTTTTTCTTCTGGCTCTTGATGCTACAGCGTTGACTGATCTTGGCATAGTTTTTCTCTTTTACGAATGGTTAGCGACAGATTATCTGTACTTAAATTAGGCTAATACACTCTTAGTTAATAAATAATAATAGTTGCAACAGAAAATTGCGATGTGTTGATTACTTAATCAACATATCTTTGATTGCTCTTGCATCTTGTGGCTTAGCGATACCTGCATGTGTTAGGTTACGCTTGCGCTTTGTTGATTTCTTTGTTAAGATGTGGCTTTTGAAAGCGTGCTTAATCTTAACCTTTCCTGAACCAGTGATCGAAAAACGTTTTTTCGCCCCTGATTTTGTTTTCATTTTTGGCATCTTAATAAATTTTTAGTTAAACAGTGCGCAAAGGTAATCATTATATTTGACTTGGGCAAATATTTTAATGATAAATTTCTCATTAATAACAATAAAATTACTTAATCTGACGACACTATAATAAAATGGGTCAATTATATCGCTTTCGTCTTATTGGATAACCAAAACCTCTCTTCAGTTGTTAGATATTGTGATAATTTATCAAAAACCATCGAATGGTATCGATTAAGCCAATGACGTTCATCAACAGTTAATAAACCAACATTAATACTACGCAAATCAAAAGGGTAAAGTGTTAATGTTTGGAAAGATAAAAATTTACCAAATTCACCCTCTGAGTGCTCAATAACCATAATAATATTTTCAAGCCTTATTCCATACTCGCCTTTACGGTAGAGTCCCGGTTCGTTAGAGATTACCATACCCTGCTCTAATGGTATAGGGTTATACTCAGCACGTATTGATTGAGGCCCTTCATGCACATTAAGATAGTGACCTATACCATGCCCTGTTCCATGTCCATAATTTAAGCTATTACGTAATAGGTGCTGACGTGCCAATATATCTAACTGATGACCTGTTGTACCTACTGAAAAAACCGCCATAGTCAATGATATATTACCTTTTAGAACTAAGGTATAGTCGTTACGCTCTCTCTCTGTTGGCATAGAGAGATGAATAGTGCGAGTTATATCTGTTGTGCCATATTCATATTGCCCGCCTGAGTCTGCAAGTAAAAAACTACCCGATTTTATCACTTCTGAACCATCTTTTGTTGGCGAATAGTGAACAATAGCCCCATTAGCTCCATATCCTACTATTGGAGAAAAACTCTCACCAATATAGCTACTACAACTCATTCTACATTCGTTAAGCTTTTGCGCCAAATTATACTCTGTAACAACATTATCACTATCGAGAACACTCTCTAGCCACATATAAAACTTTACAAGAGCAACACCATCATTTATCATAGCCTGCTCAATACCTTTTAGTTCTACACTATTCTTTTTAGCTTTAAGTAGTGTTATTACCCCACAACTAGTAGACTCTGGAGTAACTATTGCACCTCCACTAATTAGTTGATTATAGTGATATATATCAAAGCGGTTATAATTAACTATTACCTCTTTGTCTTTAAGTGATAATAGGTAGTTATCAAACTCATTATATTCCATTATGGATATACATCTATTTTCGAACACACTACTATCAATGCCTACTATTTTACGGTTATCTACAAAGAGAGTGACACCCCCTTTATATATGGCCATATAGCTTATCACTACGGGATTAAAACTAACATCAGCCCCACGTATATTAAGCAACCAAGCTATTTCATCCAAAGACGATGATAAATATACCCTTTCATTTAATTCAAGATATTCGCTAACACGGTTAATCTTAGCCTCAACAGTTTCTCCTGTATATTTATCCTCAATAATACGCACAATAGATTGAGGCAATTCAGGACGCTCCTCCCAAAGTTCATCAAAAGGGTCTGCAATAGGAACAATATCAATAGATGCATTAATCATCTCATTGGCACTATTAACAGAGAAAAGAGTTCCTGTGATTGCTACTCTACCCTTAATATTATCTTTTATCCACCCATTGACAGATGGTGTTCCCTCAACTCCTATTTTTTGAATATGTGTAAAAGGCGTTTTATTAAGCTCTATCTCTGCCTGAACAAAATAGCGAGAATCACACCATAAAAGTGCCTCGTTAGCTGTAATGACAACCGTACCAGCTGAACCAGTGAAACCACTTACCCATTCACGTGATTTCCAATACTCTGCAACATACTCACTGAAATGTGGATCATTAGTTGGTATAACAATTGCGCTATAACCCTCTCTCTTTAACCACTCTCGAACTAAATTAACTCTATCCTTAATCATACTATATATATTGAATGAATCATTATTAACCTGAGTTTTGGCTAAGAAACAGTCAGACTTTTTTTAGCCAAAACTCTGGTTATTATTATATTGTTGTCCGGTAAAAAAATCAAAAAAACTAGTAACTACCTATCTTACAATAAATTAGTTGTAGTTTAAATTATAGGGGCTTACAAAAACAAAAATTTTGATTTTTTTACTTCTAGGA
>CAYJCU010000139.1:0-2538 GCA_964368765.1 uncultured Rikenellaceae bacterium | reverse complement strand
TTTGTTTTTGTAAGCCCCTATAATTTAAATTACAACTAATTTATTGTAGGATAGGCAGTTACTAGGTTTTTTGATTTTTTTACCGGACAACAATATATTATTATCACACATAAAATACCAATTCGAAAACCATGTTATGCAGATTAATCTTAACGAACAATACGATCGAACACTGTTTAATGATTATTCAATGTTATCACTTCAATTTTTCTATACTATAAACAACTACGACACTGACAGATACACTCTCTTTTCTGAAAGAATCTACACTCTCATTACTACTACCTAAGCTACGCCCTTTCATCATTGGCGTCATATCATAACTACGCCCAGTTTCGTATATATTTGTAAAAACCTTCATTAACTCTCCTGCCTTATATCCAACAGAAACAAGCACACTATCCGCCTCAATCTGTGCTCTTTTCAAAGCCTTAATACGAAGCTCTTGCTCTATTTTTGACCTGTTTTTCACATCAGTTCTTTGAAGTGAAACAACAATCTCTTTATCTCTTAATTTAGAGATAATATTTTTCACATCATTTGTGTCATACAGTGTCAGGGTATAAAACTTAGACATCACATCTTTGCCTTTATCAGTGTATGAGCTATATATATTCTCAATACTTAGCTGTTTTTTAGTATCAACACCCTCCTGTTTAAGAGTAGGGATTAACACTTTGGTCTCAATATTATCTACACCTTTCTTCCCTATGCCGCTTTTGTCCTCTAATTGAATTGAAAGGTAAAAAATATCAGGCGCAACGAGTGTGTCTATATTTATTGACACTTCAAATGATGGTTTGTCTCCTTGGTTTGCACTATGCGCTGAAGCACTTACTCCAATGAGTAGAGCGGCGATTATAAGCATTTTTTTCATCTTGATTATTTTTTGTTTTTTGTAAATATTCTCCAAGCATAGCTCAACATAAAGCCATTTGCATCGTAGCCAGGGTCGGAATAACCAAAACCATAATTTGATTGGTGCATACTACCATAACTAACTCGTGCTTTGCTCTTTTCGTTTATTGTGTACTCGACACCTATCTGTGTTGAGTGATTTATTGTGACATTTGAGCCGTTATATGGAAATTTCGAGAATCCCACAAATACTCCAGTTCCATACTCTAAATAGGGGCTAACTCTCTTTTTACCAAATAAGTACCATCTAAAATAGGTCATAACACCCAATCCCATTCCAAATTTATCTTTCGAGGCAATGTTTGGTGTTGCATCAAACGCCTCTTGTAGATTAAGTTCTGCCGACATAGAGAACCAACTTGCAACCCTGTGTTCAAGACCGAAATTTTGCAGAGCTACACTTCTTAAGCCCCAACCATATTCATTGCTAAAACCTGCACGAGAGGTGTAGAAATTTACATTTTCGTGATTCTTAAATACAAACTCCTCTAAGGTGTATGATAGGGCTGCGAGACCAACCACTCCAAGAAGAGTTCCCCCATTGTTTAGTGTTGCAGGTAGTGCAGGGTCAAAACCTGGTATTGGTGGCATATAATTCTTAGCCTGTGCATAGGAGCTAAGTGTTGAACATAGTAAAAATATAATAATTATATATCGTCTCATTATTTAGTAGTTAAAGTGTGAAATAATTGGGTAGTGATCTGAGATATATGGTACTCCATAATCCTTTGAGATAGTCTTAAAAGATTGAGGATAAGCATTATCGTAGAAGATAAAATCAATATTGCGGCTCAATATTCCTAACCCCCAAGCGTTATATGACTCATAATTATCTGTCTTTGCTGCAAAACGCCTTGCGCAATAGAGATTCTCTATGATAGGTTTCATTCGAGAGTTGCCAATCAGCATATTGAAGTCTCCACACACAAAAATAGGAACATTCGCCCCTTTTGTGATTTCAGAGATCTTATTAACGAGCAACTTACTTGATTCTAATTGGGCGGTTTTACCTAAGTGATCGAAGTGTGTGTTAAAGACAAAAATATCTTTCAACGATGTTTTATCAAGGAGTTTTACCCACGATACTATGCGAATATTATTAGCGTCCCACCCAAGTGAAGGATACTCAGGCGTTTCACTTAACCAAAAGTTACCGACCTCGACTGCCTCGAACTTATCTATCTCATAAAATATCGCAGCATACTCTCCACTCGAATGACCATCGTCTCTACCTACTCCCACATAATCATAGTTGGGTAGATTTTCTTTAAAATAGTTAACCTGATTGTGCAGAGCCTCCTGAACGCCAAAGATAGTTGGCTCCTCCTCTTTTAACATCTTAATGCAAGCCTCCTTGCGATTATCCCATTGATTATCACCATCCTCCTCCGTATCAAACCTTATGTTAAATGACATTACACTCAGGTTGTAATCTCCTGTGTAATCATCAACTTCGTGCGGTGCACAGCTTGCTAATGTTGCGGCTAAAATAACTGTTAAAAGTAGTCTCATATAATTCACTTTATGTTTTCTATACTGTTAATATATCATTTTTTCTTTCTTTTCTAGTAGTGTCCGGCGAACCTGATGATTGAATTTATGCACGTCATATCTACCCTA
>CAYJCU010000138.1:0-2593 GCA_964368765.1 uncultured Rikenellaceae bacterium | reverse complement strand
TTAGGGTAGATATGACGTGCATAAATCCAATCCTCAGGTTCGCCGGACACTACTAGTTATTTTTTCAGAATAGCTACACCCTAAATTGATAGTGAATTGCACTATATTTGCTGAAAACAGATATAGTTTTCAAATTAATTTAACTAATTTAATCAGTTTGGTATGTATTGTTTTCAATGTCAAGAAACACCTGCAGGTAAAGGCTGTACCATAAAGGGTGTTTGCGGAAAGAGCAGCGAGGTGGCCGCTCTTCAAGATTTACTAATTTATATTGTTAAAGGTATCTCTATAAGAGGTGTAACTATGCGCGAACAAGGCGAGCAGGTTACTCCAGAGGTTAACCATTTTATTGTTAGGTCACTATTTATGACCATCACAAATGGTAACTTTAGTAAAGAACGATTTATTTCACAGATACGTGAGGCAATCGCAATATGTGATTCGCTACAAATATCGGGAAGTATTTGCGAGTGTCAGAATTGGAGCAATTACACCGAAGAGGAGCTTATTGCAAAAGCAGAACAGGTGGGTATTCTCTCTACAGATAATGAGGATATTAGATCGTTACGTGAGCTTATTATTTATGGTATTAAAGGGATGGCTGCATACACTGTTCATGCTATTAATCTAGGTTATGAAGATGATAACATTTATCAGTTTATTCAAGAGGCTCTAGCTATTACAACTAAAGAGGTGGAGGTAGAGGTGCTTATATCATGGGTTTTACAGTGTGGTGATTTTGGAGTAAAGGCAATGGCTCTACTCGACAAAGCAAATACATCTACCTATGGTAACCCTCAAATCACTAAGGTGAATATTGGTGTGCGTAACAATCCTGCCATTCTAATCTCTGGGCACGACCTAAAAGATATTGCTGAACTACTAGAGCAGAGCAAAGATTCAGGCGTAGATATATATACACATAGCGAGATGCTACCTGCACACTACTATCCTGCTTTTAGCAAATATAATCATTTTGTGGGCAACTACGGCAATGCTTGGTGGAAACAGCGTGACGAGTTTGAAAGTTTTAATGGCCCTATTCTATTCACAACTAATTGTATAGTTCCACCTAGTAGCAACAGTAGCTACTCAGACAGAGTCTACACTACGGGTATTTCTGGTTATGATGGATTTACTCATATTGATGATAACAAAGATGGTAAGGGGAAAGATTTTTCTACTATCATAGAGCATGCTAAAAGATGTGCGCCTCCAACAGAGATTGAGAAGGGTGAGATAACGGGCGGATTTGCTCACGCACAAGTAATGGCTCTTGCAGACAAGGTTATTGATGCTGTTAAGAGTGGGGCTATCTCTAAATTTATAGTGATGGGTGGTTGCGATGGTCGCATGCGTGAGCGTAGCTACTACACAGAGTTTGCTAAAAACCTACCAAAGGATACTATTATCTTAACGGCAGGATGTGCAAAATATAGATATAACAAACTACCACTAGGGGATATAGGAGGTATTCCTCGCGTGTTAGATGCAGGACAGTGTAATGATAGTTATTCACTAGCACTAATAGCATTGAAGCTAAAAGAGGTTTTCGGGTTAAATGATATTAACGACTTACCAATTGTGTATAATATAGCATGGTACGAGCAGAAAGCGGTTATTGTACTTCTTGCTCTTCTGGCACTTGGGGTAAAAAATATCCATTTAGGGCCAACACTTCCTGCATTTTTATCTCCAAATGTAACAAATGTGTTGGTTGAAAAATTCGGCATAACGGGCATAACGGATGTAGCTAACGATATTGAATCTTTTCTGAATTAAATTAGAGAAATAGTAGTAAAACTATTTAGGATTTGTATTTCAACTAGTTATAGCTAAATAATGGTTACTCACTACACTTTTTAAAATCTATTGCCGTTCGGTGTAAAATCATAACAGTTGCGCCACTCCACCCTTGCGGGTTTGAGTGGCGCAACTATTTTTGATAAGAATATTGACTCTTCAGGTAACTACCTGAGTATTTTTTATACTATAGGCTCGCAGTATGTGCTCGTATAGCTGCAAGCTAATTAGTATTTTCTGCATGAAGAGTAAAACTCTCCTAATTGCTACATAGAGAGTATCAACTATCTCATTAATCTCTATTAGTCTTTCGATAATAAATATCTATAAAATTTTTAAACCACGAGTGTGATTTCTCTCTCTTTTGCACATACATACCTGATTGACACATTGAGTCTAGTAGATTAATTATATAAGAGTACTGTTTTAGCATACTATTAAGCTCTCTCTTTATAATTACTACCTCATCACTTTCACAATCATCACGGGGCGAATTTAAAAAATCATCTTCTTTCATAATCTCATTATTTATCGCCGCACTATATATGTATCTGTATTATTAGCATCAACAATACACATTGGACATAAAGTGACTTTATTCTCATTATAGATAAGTATATTTGATTGACATTTTGCTATAAATAGCAATTTTTTGCGAAATTTTCTGATATTTTTTCTCATAAGTATATAGATAGTTAGATGTTTATTATTAGTGTCCGGAGAATCTGAGGATTGTATTTATGCACGTCATATCTACCCTAAAACCCACCATATAAAGTACCCATGTACT
>CAYJCU010000137.1:0-2698 GCA_964368765.1 uncultured Rikenellaceae bacterium | reverse complement strand
TATGACAAAAGATGCCCGAAAAGATTTGAATTTACAATATAATGCATTAAATTTGCTATCTGAGATACGTGAGGGTTTAATTTTAAAAGCGAAATATTATTATGGTGCAGATGGAACCAAATTAAGGGTATGTGATGGCGATTATGTTAATGGATTCGATTATTTAGGCTCGGTGGTATATAAGAGAAGTAGCAGTGGACTATCAGTAGATCTAATCAGCTTTAGTGGAGGTGTTATCAAACCAATTTCAAACGGATACGATACCAACTTCTTTATTAAAGATCATTTGGGAAGTGTAAGGGTTGTAGTTGATGACAATGGCGCTATTCTAGATCAGAGCGACTATTATACATTTGGCT
This sequence comes from uncultured Rikenellaceae bacterium, assembly GCA_964368765.1. Taxonomy (GTDB): domain Bacteria; phylum Bacteroidota; class Bacteroidia; order Bacteroidales; family Rikenellaceae; genus JADFUS01. Next base: position 2,339 of record CAYJCU010000137.1, on the reverse strand, counting down.
CTAAGCATATCCGCTCAGACTATATGACTAGTGATAACCGCTATGGCTATAATGGTAAGGAGGAGCAGACAACGGGTGATTTAGAGTATCTTGATTACGGCGCTAGGATGTATGATGCTACTATTGGCCGTTGGTTTGGTGTTGATCCGATGGCTGAGAAATATTTAAATATATCGCCATATGTTTACTGTGTAAATGACCCTATGCTGTTTGTGGATCCTAATGGTGAAGAGATAGAAATAATATTTAAGGAAAAGAAGATAGACATAAAATTGAAAGCAAAATTATATGATGGTACAGGGAAAAAATTAGATGACAAGTATATGGAAGAGCTTAGGGATAAGTTTAAATCTAGTATTGAAGAAATATGGACAGGAAAAAATGATGAATATGAGGTTAGTACAACTGTGGAGATTGAAATTATTGATAATTTAGAAAAAGCAGATGAGAGTGACCATATAGTTTATCTATTAACTAAAGAAGGTATGAAAGCACAAGGTGCAGATAGTCAAAATACTCCAGCATCAGCAACTTTAGGCGGGAAAAAAATACTAATAAATCATCATAGGTATGATGATCTGCCGTCAAGGAAAGCGTTTGGTCGTATATTTGCACACGAATTTGGGCATTCACTTAGTCTAGAGCACCCAACAGGAGGGACTATGCCTGGTAATTTAATGCATCAATCTATAAAGGATAGCGGTAGAAAATTAGATAAAAGCCAATTTGACCATATCAAAAAAAATGCAAAAAACATAAATAATGGGTCCAATAGATTAAAAAAAGAAAAATAATTATGAGATTAACAATTTTTTTAGCAACAGTATTACTGTTAATAGGTAGTGCTAAAACTGGTTTGTCGAAAGACAACAATGAATCTAAAAATAAACCTAGACTATACTTTACAATAGCTATAGATCCCGATTTTTTTGAAGAAAAATTACAGATTAAACTTAATGGTATAACCGTAATGGATAATATTTATCGAGACGCACGATTGATTCTTTCAGATGATGGATTAGTAATGTTTGCGGAACCTTTATGTAATATTTCATTAATGTATGAGGGTGAAAATAATATTGTCCTCACTCCATATTCTGAATATGATCATTCTTTCAGATACAAAAAAAGGCTTGGTAAATTTGTTCGAGTAAAGGTGAGGTATAATGGAAAAACATATCGTTTTAGGTTAGATAGAAGAAATCGAGACTACGTGATGAGATTTAAAGATAATAAGGTTGTTATGGAATTTTTTCATAATCCGCCTTACGATATGGGGTATTAATCACAATCAATGGGGCTGTCTAACAAGTTTATTCAGTCTCTTTTTTCTTGCAATAAACCATCATAAGTTATTGAAAAAAAATAGGCTTTTGCGCTGAAAATTAGCACAAAAGCCTTTGCTATTTGAGTAAGAATGATTATATTTGTAGTGCTTAATTACATATTAATCAACTCAATAACAATGGCAAAGATAGCAATAAAAAACGAGAGTAGAGGCGAAATTTTACTTTTTCCGCCGAGTATTGATGAATTAATTCCCTCAACCCATATTGTACGTGTTGTAAACGACATTATAGACACATTAGATGTAAGTGAAATTTTAGGTAGTTATCGAGGTGGTGGTAATAGCTGCTTTAATCCTCGTACCATGCTGAAGATATTGGTTTATGCTTATCTGAATAATATTTATTCCTCACGCAGGATCGAACAACAGCTTAAAGAAAACATAAACTATATGTGGATAAGTGGAGGGGCAAAGCCTGATTTCCGTACGATTAATTATTTTAGAGGAAAGCGACTGAAAAATGGATTTGATAGTGTGTTTACTCAAATTGTTGAACTGCTTCACAAAGAGGGGTTTGTGTCTTTGAAAGTTCAGTATATAGATGGCACAAAGATAGAGTCATCGGCAGGGAAATATACTTTTGTATGGCGTGGTTCCGTTGAGAAGAATGATGCAAAGTTAAAAGAGAAAGTAAACGGAGTATTAGCGCAGATAGAGCGAGCAATAAACGACGACGATACAGAAAACCCACCAGTAGCAAGTGTTACAGCAGATGATTTTAAGGAGCGAGTAAAAAGGATAAAGTCTACTATTACAGAGAGTAACACTACAAAGAAAGAGCGCAAGGAGATTGAGAAGATAGAGACAGAATCAATACCTAAGCTGGAAGAGTATTCTAAACATCTTGAGATAATGGGCGAAGATCGTAACTCATACTCTAAGAGCGATAAAGAGGCTACTTTTATGCGTATGAAAGAGGATGCTATGAAAAACGGACAACTTAAACCTGCTTATAACATACAAATATCAACAGAGAATCAATTCATTACCC
>CAYJCU010000136.1:0-2720 GCA_964368765.1 uncultured Rikenellaceae bacterium | reverse complement strand
TTGCAGGATAGGTAGTTACTAGGTTTTTTGATTTTTTTACCGGACAACAATAATAGCAAATTTTAATATAATCATGAGAAAAATATTTTATACGGCAGTCACTGCCCTCTCTTTTTGCGCCCTTACTGTAGCAGCGCAGAGCGATAAAAAGTTATCGACAGAAGAGAAAATAGAGGCCCTAATCTCTAAAATGACTATTGAAGAGAAACTAGGTCAGATGAACCTTATATCTGATCCATATTTATCAACAGGTGCTTCTGCTGATATTAATGGACACAATAACAATATCGATGAGCAGGTTCGCTCGGGTTCGGTGGGTAACTTTCTAAATGTAATAGGCGCTGAGAAGACGGCTCGTCTACAAAAAATAGCTATTGAAGAGAGTAGATTAGGTATTCCTCTACTTTTTGGCTATGATGTTATTCATGGTTTCAAGACAATGTTCCCTGTACCACTTGCTGATGCTGCTAGTTTTGATATGGAGGCAGTAGAGAAGAGTGCACACTATGCAGCTATTGAATCGGGGGCTAATGGTATTAACTGGACTTACGCCCCTATGATAGATATATCACGTGATGCACGTTGGGGACGTGTTATGGAGGGAGCTGGTGAAGATGTGTATCTTACTACTAAGGTAGGTGTTGCACGTATCAAAGGTTTTCAAGGTACATCTCTTGCGGATGCCAAAACTATAGCAGCATGTGCTAAGCACTTTATTGGTTATGGTGCCTCAATAGCAGGGCGTGACTATGCAGCAGCGGATATTCCTGAGCGAGTACTTAGAGAGGTATATTTCCCACCATTTTTAGCAGCTGCTGAGGCTGGTGTAGCATCTTTCATGTCTGCTTTTAACACAGTTAATGGAGAGCCAGCATCTACAAGTAAATGGTTACTAGATGATATTGTTCGTGGAGAGTGGAATTACGATGGATTTATGGTATCTGACTGGGCATCTGTAACTGAAACGATTGCACATGGAACTGCAGCAGATAATAAGCATGCTGCACTTAATGGTATCAATGCAGGTGTAGATATGGATATGTGTAGTTACTCATATATCACACATGGTGTTGAGTTACTTAATGAGGAAAAAATAGACGTTGCTCGCCTTGATGAGGCAGTAAGACGTATTTTAAAGATAAAGTTTGATTTAGGTCTTTTCGATGATCCTTACAAATATAGTGAGGTTGCACGTGAAAAGGCAGAGACAATGACTGAGGAGGCTCTTGAGGCATCTCGTGATGTAGCTCGTAAATCTATTGTTCTTCTAAAGAATGAGAATAGCGTTCTTCCATTATCTAAGAGTGTAAAGAGAATTGCAGTTATTGGCCCTCTTGCAGATGATAAAGATGCTCCTCTAGGTAACTGGAGAGCACAGGCAACTGCTAACTCAGCAGTATCTCTTCTTGAAGGCATCAAGGCAGCTGTTGGCGAGGATGTAGAGGTTATATATGCAAAGGGTTGTAACCTTGTTAATAACGAAAAGATGGATTTTTTCACTCAGCTTGATGTTAATGAGGATGATCGTAGTGGATTTAAGCAAGCTATCAAAGCTGCTAAGAGTGCAGATGTAGTTATCATGGCAATAGGAGAAACAGCATATATGTCGGGAGAGTGTCGTAGCTATGCAGATATTAACCTACAAGGTTTACAAGCAGAGTTAGTACACACAATTAAAAAATTAGGTAAACCAATGGTAATGACGCTATTCACTGGTCGCCCACTAGTTATTACAGATGTTGTTGAGGCACCAGATGCTATTCTTAACTGCTGGTTACTTGGTTCATACTCAGGACATGCTATTGCTGATGTACTATTCGGCGATTATAATCCATCAGGTAAATTACCTATGACTTTCCCATACCATGTAGGTCAAGTGCCTATTTTCTACTCGCAATTAAATAGTGGACGCCCTAACCTACCAGGCACAGAGGCTGGTTTCAGCTCTAAATATAGAGATGTACCGAATACCCCACTATTCAGTTTTGGTCACGGTTTAAGCTACTCTACGTTTGAGTATTCAGACATTAAACTTAGCAGTGCGAAGATTGCTATGGGAGAAGAATTAACTGTTTCTGTCAAGATAAAGAACACGGGTAAATATGATGGAGCTGAAGTAGCTCAATTATATATCAGAGATATGTTAGGTAACGGAGTATCAAGACCGTTATTAGAGCTTAAAGGTTTTGAAAAGATTGAAATTGCCAAAGGTGAGACGAAAGAGGTTACTTTCACAATCACTACGGATGACTTAGCATTCTGGAGATTAGATAAAACCTTTGCTGCTGAAGCAGGAGAATTCACGGTTTACGTAGGAACATCATCAGATAACCTACCATTATCAGCAAAGTTTATTTTAGAATAGATATTATTAGTTTGTTTAAAATGAGGGTATAGGTCACTATCCTAAATTTTGTAGGGCGATTCGTAAAACAGAGTTTTGCGAATCGTCCTTTTTTTTGATTATCACCTCTGCTCTGAAAGAGCATATAAATAAAAAATTCTATTGTTGTCCGGTAAAAAAAACAAAAAACCGAGTAACTACCTATCTTATAATAAATTAGTTGTGATTAAAATTTTAGGCGCTTACAAAACTGAAATTTTGATTTTTTTACCTCTAGAAGTGCCAGTTTACCCAAAATTGGATTTAAGTGCGTTATAGGTACCCTAAAACACACCTGCGGAGTACACTCGTACCGAAGATGATTTGTAAATATTAT
>CAYJCU010000135.1:0-2901 GCA_964368765.1 uncultured Rikenellaceae bacterium | reverse complement strand
AGATTAAAAGGGATAGTCGGAACTAAAATAGAGTTTGGACTAAAAGCCATTGCCCATAATCTAAAGAAATTAGCTAAATTAACAGAAAATAGCGGAATAAATACGCCTCAAAACCCTAAATCTGACTTTTTTTCATCTGAATTTGAATATCACAAACATTATCGACAAATTGCCTAGCAAATAATCAAATTTCTCAATATCGCAAACAAAAAAAGAACCTGACTAACTTTGTGTTGTTAGACAGGCTCATTTTTGCACAATTCGTGGGTGTGGCAAAAATTAACAAAAGATACTCGAAAAAATTTGAATTTACAATATAATGCATTAAATTTGCTATCTGAGATACGTGAGGGTTTAATTTTAAAAGCGAAATATTATTATGGTGCAGATGGAACCAAATTAAGGGTATGTGATGGCGATTATGTTAATGGATTCGATTATTTAGGCTCGGTGGTATATAAGAGAAGTAGCAGTGGACTATCAGTAGATCTAATCAGCTTTAGTGGAGGTGTTATCAAACCAATTTCAAACGGATACGATACAAACTTCTTTATTAAAGATCATTTGGGAAGTGTAAGGGTTGTAGTTGATGACAACGGTACTATTCTAGATCAGAGCGACTATTGGCAAAGGTATCTTGGTTGGGGTGGTGTAGCGTAAAGCAATATTTTACACCGTTTATTTATTAAAGACACCTATAAAGTCTTTAATAAATAAACTACTTGGGGTTATCTCAACCATTTGGCTCTAAACATATCCGTTCCGACTATATGACTAGTAATAACCGTTATGGTTATAATGGTAAGGAGGAGCAGACAACTGGTGATTTAGAGTATCTTGATTACGGTGCAAGGATGTATGATGCTACTGTTGGAATGTGGTATTCACGAGTTTAATCGTATTGTTTCAGCACCGTTTAAAAATCATTGACGTTTAGTCAATAATTTTTAAACTACTTGGGGATAGGTCAAGGTTTGGGGTTGATCCGTTAGCTGAGGATTATTATAGTTTAAGTCCGTATAATTATTGTAGCAATAACCCTATAGTATATATAGATCCAGATGGCGAGAAAGTTATTGGCGTAAATGAGGCTGCACAGAAAGCGATTAGAAACACTTTGCCGAAAGAAATAAGGAACCATATTCGCTTTAAACGTAATGGGGTATTAAAAGCAAGACCATTAAAGTCGGTAAAAACCCAAAGTTCAAATTTTAAAGTATTATCTCAATTAGTTAATGATAAAAGAAAATATCATGTTAATGTTGCCGATGGATTTAAATATAAAACAAGCAAAGGAGAAATATTATCCCATAAATTTAAACCATTTGATGAAAAGATGACGGAAAAAGGTTCTTATACATTAAGTACAGGTAAACATGGACACGTAGGTCAAATGCAATCACCTGGTAATGAGGTAAATGCATTCAATTCGCCTAGTGATGATGTTTTTATTACCATAAATGATAAATTAAATGAAGAGGAAATGGCAGAGACATTTGCTCATGAAGCATATGGGCATGCTTATCTATTTTCTATAGGTGAAGATTATAAGCACGAAACGAAAAATATTGATGGTGTTTTCAAAGATAAGAATAAGAATTTATATGAATCTATAATGAGAGCTGTTAAGGAAACAATTAATTATATGAAAGGAGGAGAATAGATGAAAAAAACATTAATTATCTCACTACTATTTGCCCTATGCTTAAATATAGGCGCACAAGGTAAATTTAATTTTAAACACACATTTTATGTAGATGCAGTGAGCAACTTGAATACAAGAGATAGTGTTTATTTGTATTATGATGTTGATGAAATGCCGAAATTTAATGCAGAGGGGTATAGTTCAATAATGAATTATATATATCGAAATCTTCAATACCCTGAGCAAATTGGAGCACACGGAGGAGTTGTTATTACTTCATTTGTTGTTGATAACAGTGGCGTGGTGAGGGACATTGAGTTTCTGGATACCATAGATGAATTTTACAGTGCAGAGGTAGAGAAAGTCTTATTGAAAATGCCTGTATTTGAACCGGGTAAAAAGGATGGTAAAAAAATTAATACGAAGATTGTGATTTACATCTATTTTGCCATAGGTGTTAAACTACAAGAGGAGACACATTTATATCTAGATGTTGATCAACTACCTAATCCTAGCCTCGGAGATTATGACTCGCTAACTAATCATATTAATTCAGAGGTTAATCGCAGAATAAAAAGTGAGTATCGTGAGGAACTTGAAATTATTTCCTTTATAGTTAATGAGAAAGGTGAAGTGGATAACGTTAGTGTTTACTATATTGGCAATAATTCGCAGAATAGTACTGTAAATGAAATTCTACATGAGCTACCTAGATGGGAACCTGGAATAAAAGATGGTAAAAATGTCAGTGTACGTATGATTTTACCATTTAATTTAAAGGAAGGTAGAGAGAAAACAAAACAGTTAAAAAATTAGAAGTTTCTCATAATCATTAATAGCGAGTCATCACGGCTCTCTATTTTTTAGATACTTAAACATATATAAATTGCTTAGCAAATACCATGAAATAATTAATTATTTAAACGAGAGAGTTCAGAGGTTACAATCTGTGCAACCTCGTCTTTTATACGGTCATAATTTAGGTTAATTTGTTCTGTCATTGTGTCGTTGCCGTTTGCATTGGTAAAATCAACGATGTCTGGGATGGGTTGGTAGTTGGCGGTTTCGGAGGCTACCTTTTCGTTGTCTACCACTATCTCTGCGTGGAAGATTTTCTGGTCGATTCGTTCGCCGAAATTGTCGGAAATAGAGCCTACGAACATACCCTGCGTTAGGGTTGAAATCTTGCTTTGTGGGATTAAGCTATCTAACTGCGTTGAAATTTGGGTGCTCTTATCATTGCGGTTGATGGTTAG
>CAYJCU010000134.1:0-3277 GCA_964368765.1 uncultured Rikenellaceae bacterium | reverse complement strand
AATTACAACTAATTTATTGCAGGATAGATTGTTACTAGGTTTTTTGATTTTTTTACCGGACAACAATAATTATTTATTAACAAAATCCATCACAACTTCACGTGATTGCTCATTGATAGGGATATACTGCTTGCCAAAGATAATAGAGTTACGCTCCATTACCTTTACCTCTCGCAAATTAACAATAAATGAGCGATGCACCTTAATGAAATTCTCTTTAGGTAACTTTTCAAGCATTGAGTTAAGTGTTGCAAGTGTAGTTATAACCTCACCATTATTTAAAAATATATCCAAATACTCTCTTCTAGACTCAATATATTGTATTTCATCATAATTTACTCTTATTGTGCGATTGCCTGAGCGCAAAAAGGTATAATCTTTATCAATTCGCTCTTTTGCTCCTCTATGGAAGTATCTGTTGTGTACCTTTTCAACAGATTTTAGAAATACACTATATGATAGTGGTTTGAGTAGATAATCAGCAGCATCAAGAGAGAAGCCCTCAAGGGCAAATTCACGGTGTGCAGTAACAAAAATTACTTTAACATCAAAAGGTAAAACATCAACGAACTCTAATCCTGAAATACGAGGCATATTTATATCTACAAAGAGTAAATCAACACTATTATCACGTAGGTATTCGAGTGCTTTTGTTGCTGATGAAAAACTTCCACGCAACTCTAATATAGGGGTGCCCTCCACATATTGCACTAACTGTTGCAGTGCTAATGGTTCATCATCTATAACTATACAGGTAATCATATAATTGGTATTTTTAATGTTACAAGGTATATTTTTTTATCTTCTTTAATCTCCAAAGCATATTTTTTGCCGTAGAGTAGCTCTAGTCGTTTATGGCTATTAGCGATACCTACACCACGTCTTACCCCCTTCACACTCTGTGAATGGTTGCTGTTTATAACAGTCATTTTAATATTATTATTACTAAAATTAAAATCTATTTTGACAAAAGATTCTAGTTCGCTATCCACACCATACTTAAAAGAGTTCTCAATAAAGTTTAGAAATAGGAAAGGTGGAATCTTTATTGATGGTACACTTTTGTTGTATGAAACATCTATCTTTACCTGTTCGGTGAACCTTATACGCATAAGATTTATGTAGCTATTAATAAAATCCAACTCTCGTTGCAAAGATACATACTCTTGTTTATTAGCATCATAAATAAGATAGTCCATTAAACCAGATAACTCTATTATTGTCTGCTTTGCTCTAACGGAGTCTATATCTACCAATGCGTGAATATTATTGAGTGTATTCATAAAAAAGTGAGGACTTATCTGACTTTGTAGATTTGATAGCTGTGCTAGTGCTCTATCTTTTTCAATAACAGATTGTTTTTGTTCTGTTTTTATCCATCTCATTGCAATACTAAGACCCATATCAAGCGCAATGACAATTGCAGAAAAGATTAACACCTCATAGACAGGTGGTATTAATGGTGTGTTACGTGGTGGTCGCCTTGGTGACATCTCTCGCATCTTAGGCATCAGTGAATTGTCTGGATAACCTTCAACAAAAAGATTAATAATTTTATTAATTCCATCAAAATTAAAAACAAAGATGGTGAGAACTATAAAAATCAGAATGAGTGAGACGATGTATAATAAATATCTCTTTTTAAAGAAGAGACTAGGCATTAATATGAATCTATTAATAAGAAAAATAATTCCCACAACACTACACTCCACCCACATAACATGAATAGCTCTCCAGTTTTGATTTGTACCACTCATAAATAGTAGCGGAGAGACAACAACAAGAGTCCACAGTAATGCAATTACTGTAAACTCTATAATCATTATTTTTTGTTTGTTACCCATAATTGACAAAGTTACTTATTTTGTCTGAATATCTCGCACTAAACGAACAAAATTGTAACATCTCTCTTCATCGCCTTCTACTGTCTTTCCGCTATCTCTTTTTAAATCAAATCTAACAGCACCCGCACCGTGAAAGTCTTGTCCCTTAGCATTTACCGCTTTACCAAATGCCACATACCATGCAAAGTGAAAAGGTCTACCTTTTGTGAAACAAGCAGATGTACTTGTCCAGTAGTAACCATAATCATCATCACCTGACTCATTTACGAATGGGGTAGACTCGAAAATCGGATCTATTGCAGCTTCAACGCCCTTACTACTTGGAGCACGTGAATAATCAACAATACTTTGTAACTCTTTAACATTTGGTAACCTCCAATCGTTATGCCCAGCAAGTGTAGCTCCCTCGGCATAAGGGAGAGCATCAACCCATTCAATTCCCTTCCCATTATCAGCCTTTGCCCACATAAGACCAGTTGCTAAATCTGAGATAGTTCCATCACCATTATCCACAAATTGATTCTCTCCATACGCTTCCCCTCTAACGGCGCGTACCTGCTTTGCCATAGGATTACCCATAGGTCTACCGCCCTGTCTGCCTTGCATTGATGGACGTTGACCATTATCTTGTCTAGGTTGCTGTCGTTCGCCATTACCTTGCCTTGGTTGCTGTCGTTCGCCATTACCTTGTCTTGCTTGCTGCCTATTACCGCTATTTGAACCAGCTGGGTACGCTTTGATATGCCCCGTTACGTGATTCACTCCAAATGCGGCGTCATTACGACCTTGTGCCGTTTCGCCAACATATTTATTATCAGCCCAATATTGTTGGTCTTTAGAGATTTTATCTCCAGCCAAATCAAAATATACACTATCAATATATGGCCACCCTTGGCTGAAATCGCTTATAGAAAATAGCTCTTTAAGCGTTGGAAGTCGCCAGTCTGAGTATCCACCCATCTCTAGGTTCTCGCAATACTCCTTAGCCTGAGCCCATGTCATACCCTCCAATGGGGGAGTCTGTTGCCACATTAGTCCTGTGTTAAGGTCTGTGACAGTCCCATCCCCGTTGTCTTTAAATGACATTTGCTCTCCGCTAAGATAATTACCATCTTGACCATAAAGTTTGTCTCCCACTTGGAGAGTGTCTATAATATTTCCATCGCCATCATAGCAAGTGGTCTGTCCTGTGGCATTTATCTTATAGCTAATCTTTTGGGCATAACAATGTCCACTTAATAACATAGCAATAAATATTGCTGAAATAATTTTTCTTGTCATATTAATTTGATTTTTTTACTTCTATGAGTGCCAGTTTACCCAAAATTGAATTTAGGTGCGTTATAGGGTAGATATGACTAATTAATATTTATTGTTATCTGGTAAAAAAATCAAAAAACCTAGTAACTACCTATCCTGCAATAAATTAGTTG
>CAYJCU010000133.1:0-3294 GCA_964368765.1 uncultured Rikenellaceae bacterium | reverse complement strand
TTGTAGGATAGGTAGTTACTAGGTTTTTTGATTTTTTTACCGGACAACAATAATTCCAATCTGGAAAGCCAAACTTTATCCGCACAAAGAGATTGAAATCTCATCCTGCTTGGCATTAATTGCAGGTGCTACCGCTGCAATTGCTTTTAATGACTCCCTCTTTCTACTCATAAAAGAGTTAATAAGTATATTTTGTGATATGTCATTCATTTTATTATGTTTTGCTATGTTTGTAAATACATTAATATTTTTTAGTAAAAATAAATTAATTCGTTTAAATTTACTGTTGTTCAATAAAAAAATCACAAGTTAATATGACACACCAATCTAGTATGAGACATACACAAAGTCAAAGATTGAAATCGCTACAAAACCATAATCCTGCGTACTTTATTTTTCACAGCCTCACAGGTATAAACTTAGTTGTAAAAAAATATTAGTATCCAGTAAAAAGTCAAGAAACCTTCTCTACCTCCTTGATTATATGTTACTTCTACTCCTATTCATCATCACACAATACATATAGGTGCCCTGCGGCGATAAGAAGTTTGCTTTTTAACATAGGGTGTAAATCTGTATTGTTTTTTAGGTATTTATTAACCTCTATATATGCCTCACGATTATTATATCCTTTCAATAGTGCTGTGCACCACTGCTGAGGGAAGAAGATATCTCCAGTCTGTTGGATCGTTGGTAACACCTCTAATGCAGGGGCAATATAACTGTTTCTGTCAATAAAGCCATCACGCTTTTTGGTCAGTAATCCAAGTGCTTTTAGCGTCCAACGTTCAATGGATCGATTCTCCTCTTTTAGTAAAGACTTAAAGAAAATATCACGTCTTTCAGCCGTAGGAGCAACTGCCTTTGAAACAAACTCATATTCTCGCTTTAAATCGGGATTATAGATACGCTTCAGTTGCTCATCTACAATTTCATCAGCCCTCTCAGGATAGTAAATTGCAAGATATAGCGACATATCGATATAGTCTCTTTCACCAAGTCTAACCCCCTGAGGCTCTCTCTTGTCTTGCCAGTAGTCGTAGATCTTCTTTGCACTCTGCTGCGTGAACAATGATAGATATATAGTTTTAAAGGTAGTAGCTTTTATACTTGGATTTTCAGCTTTATTGAACATATCCCAAAGTGACTTATCCATCTTCTCACCAAGTAATTTATAACTCTCTTTTCCGCACCTTGGCTCAGTGTATATTTTATACACATTGTTGATGTAGTCAAGTATTGTTGAGAATACAAGTGCATCTTTCTCCTGTGCTAAGGCTTTTAACATACTCTCGATAAATAATTCAGGCTTAATATTAGTATCAAGTAATACATTGTTATACAGATTAATAAGTGTTATTCGTCGCTCAACACTTGATGAAATATCACTAAAATTATCCATTAAATAGTTTGCACTATTGTCATCTATCTCAAAATAGCCATAACCATTACCATCGCTATTAGGAATAATATATTTAGAGGTGAAATCAATCTTAAGTGTTGCGCTCTTATCCTTTAGATTGATAGTGTATTCACGTTGTTCATTCTCGGCACTTATGGCACGGAATGTTACCTTCTGCTCCCAAAATACACCTTTATTACGAATATCAGCTTGTGTGATGGTTACCTCATTGTCTATATTTTTTATGGAGATATGTGGCATCCCTTTCTCATACATCCAACTCTTATTCCAATTCACTAAGTCAATATCTGTGTGGCTATCAAACACCATTATCCAATCTTCCCACGAAGCCGAAGAGTAGGCATGTTTTTTTAATACCTCACAAATAGCCATTCTGAAAGGTGCTTCACCCATCATATTTGCAATCATATTTAAGATAATAGGAGATTTATTGTAGATAATATTATTATACACTAAACCTGCATATTGCATATTGTCTAGCTCCTGTCTTACTGCCGTTGCACCAACTGTTCTATCTTCGTCATAGGCATAAGTGAAGTATGTAATCATACCTTGCTTTTCATCTAGCTCTGGGAAAAGTGGTGCTATTATTTTTGCAGCAAAGTAGTTAGCAAAAACCTCTTTTGTCCATACATCATCAAACCACGCCATCGTAACTAAATCGCCAAACCACATATGTGCTGTCTCGTGTGCCACTAGCTTAGCACGTCTAACTCTCTCGTTAATCGTTGGGGTGGGCGACAAAAACATAGTTTTTGCATTATATATCGTAGAGCCTATATGCTCCATACCGCCATACTGAAAACCTGGTATTAGCACCATATCATACTTTGAGAATGGATATTTAACACCAGTGTACTCCTCTAACCAATCAAGAGAGACGAATAACTCGTTAAAGATAGCATCAAATTGCTTGATATTAGCCTCATTTTTCTCCCTGTGATATATTTTATGCTCTCTGCCTTTATGTGTCGTAGTAACATATTCAAACACACCAGCAACAAAAGAGAAAAGGTAGCTACTTATAGGTTCTGTCTCTTCAAAATAGATTGTAGTATATCCATCAGTCTCTTTTGCGGTTTCTTCTCTGCTAGCTGAGCTGTTAGAAATCGCAATCCACTCTTCAGGTTGAGTTAATGAAAGAGTATATTTTGCCTTTAAGTTAGGTTGATCAAAGAGAGGGAACAGAGTTCTCGCCCTATCAGGCACTAGAAGCGTGTACATAAAATCATCACGACGATTTAGCGATCTATCTTCGGACTTAAACTCAATAAAGATACTATTCTCTCCTTTTTCAATAGATTTTTTAGGGATTATGATATGTTCATTTTCTATGACACACTCAACCAACTCACCATTTACCACTATATCACCAACCACCTCAGAGGTAAAATCAACGATAATAGAAGTTTTCTCTTTACACATAAACCTTATCTCCACATCCCCTGTCACCTGTTTATCTATCTCAGCAGGTAGGTTAAAATGTAGATCATAGCTTAAAGATGACACATTTTCAGAGCGATAGTCTGCCAACTCTTTACTGACACCTCTTACAAGAACCTCCGGACTGACAACATCACCATTACTATTACAAGTAAAAAAAACAAGTGATAATAGGTAGAATAAAAGGTAAAGTTTCTTCATTTCAATAAATTTTAATGGTTAAGAGGCAAAGATAGTGTTATTTTTGTAGATTACAAAAATAAGCGAGGCTGTCTTGAAATAAGATTTTCAAGACAGCCTTTTTTTGTAAATATAGATATATTTTCATCTAAAATATCTGCATAGGTCATATATTATCATTATCTTTAATGTATTAAATTAGTACTGTCCGATAAAAAATTATAAGGCATACCAAATCGGTGTCAAGG
>CAYJCU010000132.1:0-3407 GCA_964368765.1 uncultured Rikenellaceae bacterium | reverse complement strand
AGGGTAGATATGACGTGTATAAATTCAATCCTCAGGTTCGCCGGACACTACTAAATTTTTTTCAAAAAAAGTGAATAATAACAGAATGAACTGTCCCCTAAAAGTAAAAAAACCTTTAGGGGACAGTTCATATTTTTCAGCATAAATAATTTTACTACATAGCTGGTAATATTGTCGATTCTGAGATTGTTGCGCCTCCTTCGCTCTTTGATGTTGCAAAGAAATAACCAATGCAATCACTATCAAAATATTTCATAGAGTTAATAAATGACATCTCTTTTACATCTAGCCAGTAGATATAGTCGTATGCCAATCTGTCTATTGCATAGCACTCAATATTTACATAATCTCCATCTTTAACATATAATCCATCCGCATTAGGATTATCTGTTCCTTCGTTTTCCATTTGGAAATAACTCATTATTGGTATTGGTTCCCCATCTTGACCACTATCTTTTATTATCCCGCTAGTGTGGACTTTATCATTAACAGTTATCACGTATCTATAATAGTTGTCCTCGTTAGCAATATCTATAATTGAGGCATGGCACATCAAAACAGTCATATCACCAATAATATTAACCTCTTGAAAATCCGATAATACCACAGGTGCAGGCTTAACTAATGTGCTAGCTGCATAATGTACCTCTTCTCCAATCTCCACTACAATATGATAATCAGTACCTGCACTAAATGATGTATTAATATACTCATTATCTTTGGGAAGCACGTATGATGTATCTTGATAGACTAAATCAATAGGCCTATTTACGCCGTCAATGATAATACTAACCTTTGCACTATCAACAAACGTAGGAGTATAGCCATTTGTTAAGTCGTAGGTGCTGGTAATTATGACATTACAGCTATTTGTGAATATTGGTACTCCGTTGTCATCTAAAGCGTATGATTGTACCCATTCGCCTGTCACAACACTTTTACTTTCAATACTATTATAGTCAAAATCAATATAACTATGACAACTTGAAAGCAGTAATATTATAATATAAATTAAATTCTTCATAACTTAAAATCTTATACTTAACGAGATTGATGGTAATATTCCAAATATAGAGTGTTGCTCTGTTTTTATTCCTGATACCATTATATTATCTTTATCAGTTCCTACTATATAAGGGTTATACCTATTGTATAGGTTGTAAACACCAAATTTCCACTCTCTTATATATTTTTTCTTTACTTTTCGATTTGTTACTCCTATGTCTAGTCTATGAGTGTCAGGCTCTCTGTAACCATTTCTTTCTGAGTAATACAAGTACGGTTTACCATCCATAATATACCAAGCAGTTGGAGCGGTGAGTGCTTTACCTGTCATATATATCCATGAGGCTGAAAAATTCCATTCTTCAGATAGCTCATACATAGCCACAACAGAGAAATCGTGTCTTCGGTCGTTATTCGCCGTGTACCACTCTCCATTATTAATACCATAAATTTTATTCTCTGTCCATGATAGAGTGTAACCAATCCACCCAGTAAATTTACCCTTTACCTTTTGAGCTAAGAACTCCAGACCATAACTACGCCCTTCACCTCCAGAGATAATTCTCTCTATCTCAACCTCTGAGTTAAAATTCTTACCCTCACTATAATCATAAACATTATCTATAGTTTTATAATAACCCTCAAGAGAGAATTGGTATCTACTATCCTTGCTCTTAGTCACTGCACCCAATGTGAATTGGTCTGCAATCTGTGGCTCTATAATATTACTACTTAAAATATATCTATCAAAAGGAGATGACGACATAGTACTCCTCAATGCGTGAATATTTTGCACTGTACGACTATATCCCCCCTTAATACTCTTTGTATCTGATAATTGATAATTGAAACTTAGTCGAGGTTCAAAATGAAGATGCGTTGCAACACTCTCATATTTGCCTTTATTTATGACCGATATAATATCTCCATTTTCTGCTAGAGAGTAGTATGGAGATCCACCTAATGAAGAGTAATAATTTACCCTCATACCCGCTAAAACTTTAAGTCTATCATTAACCTTAATTTCATCATTTAACCACACAGTTATCTCTGCACCTGAGCGTTGTTCATACTGATTAATATCATATATCATCCAGTCAGCTGATGTGAGGTCTATGAGTGTGGCTTGAAACCCAAAATCAAATTTATTCCATCCGTTATATGGTATAAGAGTGAAGTTGTGCTTTAGTGAGTAGTTTTTAATATGCCCATCAAAAGAGAACTCCATACCAGGTGCTGCAATATCATTATTAAGGTTGAAAGCAGACCAAATAAGAGATGTGTTAGAGTATAATTTGTCGTTGTATGTGTGAGACCAGCGTAGGGTAGAGGCGGTATTATCCCAACTCATTCCCATTAACTCATCAAGACCCATATTGTCTTTTCCATTGAAAAGAGATAGGGTAATAACATTATTTTTATTAATTTGATAATTTACTACGGCATTTATATCGTAGAAATTTACGGTATTGCCCTCATACTCATCTGAAAATACTAGGAAAGCATCAAAATATGAGCGTCTACCTGCGACAACAAAAGATAATTTATCTTCAATAATTGGACCCTCAGCATAAAATTTAGAGAATAACACCCCTATATCTACACCAAATTTGAAATCTTTTTTATCTCCTCTTTTTGTTGTAATATCAAGTACAGATGATACTCCCCCTCCAAATTGAGCAGGCATTAATCCCTTATATAGTGTCACATCTTGTATGACATCATCGTTGAACATAGAGAACATTCCCATCACATGCCCTGCATTATAGATAGGAGCATCATTCAGAAGAACCATGTTTTGTGAAGAGGTACCTCCTCTTACCTCAAAACCGCTACTCCCTTCACTCTCAGCTCTTACACCTGGTAGTAGCGAAAGTGAACGCACTATATCTCTTTCGCCCAACAAAGCAGGTAGTTTAGACATAGTCCCTACCGATACCTTCTCTGCGCCAACCTGTGTAGCTGTTACCTTGTCTGCTACACTGTTTGAGTTAATATTTACATCCCCAAAATCAATACTACTCTTATTTCGTAGAGCAATAATGAGTGTCGTGTCTTGTGAGAATTTTAATTCTCGTTTGAAAGGTTCATAGTTAGGGTGCTCAAATTTAACATCTTCACTGAACTTTTCATTAATTTCCGAAATGGTAATAATACCTCTCTCTCCCCCCGAAAATTCTCTCTTTTTAGTCTTGTAATCGCATGTCATGGTTGCGTATGATATAGGCATTCCTGTGTCAATATCAACAACCTCAATTACAATATTAAACTTTCGTCCTTCTCGTCCTTCTCCATTGGCCATTATTGTTAGCAATGTTAATGCTATTAGCAACAGGCTCTTTTTCTTCTTCATTTGTTTAGTTCTCTGGCTTTATTGTTGTATAAGTTTTCATTGTGTTCTC
>CAYJCU010000131.1:0-3462 GCA_964368765.1 uncultured Rikenellaceae bacterium | reverse complement strand
GCAGGATAGGCAGTTACTAGGTTTTTTGATTTTTTTACCGGACAACAATATAAAAAAATAAACCAGAAATTTGGGGGCACCTTAAAAATATTTTTCGTGCGTTTGCGCTAATATTTTACGGATAACTATTGCAGGGAATGTAAATATTATATATCTTTGCCACAGAAATTAAAAAACAAACAAAACAACTATGAAGAGATTATTTTTAGCATGTGTTGCACTTCTAGCAACATCATCACTTTTTGCTCAGAGTACTACTACTGAGGATGTAGTTAAGGTGGGACCATACACCTTTACTAAGGTTATAGATAACCCAACTACAACCGTTAAGAACCAAGCAAGTTCGGGTACTTGTTGGGCTTATAGTGCAATTGCTACTATTGAGAGTGATATTATTAAGCACAAAGGAGAGCAGTTCAAAAACATTGACCTTTCAGAGCTTTATGTAGCTCGTAACTCATACTACGATCGTTTTGTTAAGTATGTGAGAATGCACGGTAAGATTAACTTCTCTGAGGGTGGCTCTTTTGCTGATGTGGTTGAGTCTATGGAGAGATATGGCGTTGTGCCACAAGAGGTTTACCAAGGTCTTAACTATGGTTATGATAAGAATGTATTTGGTGAAATTTGGGCCGTTCTTAAGGGTTATGCTGATGCAGTTATCGCTAACAAAAACGGCAAATTAACTACTGCATGGAGAGACGGTTTTAACGCTATCCTTGATACATATTTCGGTAAATTACCTGAAACTTTTATGTATAATGGTGTAGAGTACACTCCAAAAAGTTTCGCTAAATATCTAGGTTTTAGCAAGCATGACTATATCTCATTATGTTCATTTACACATGTTCCTTTTGGCGAGAATCACATTATTGAGGTTCCAGATAACTGGATCTATGGAGTGTCTGTAAACGTTACTCTTGATGATTTAGTAGCTATCAATGAGGAGGTTCTTAATAATGGTTATACAGTTGCTTGGGCTTCTGATGTTAGTGAGAAAGGTTTCTCGCACAAAACAGGTCTTTGTCTATTAGTAGCTGATAACGCTAAGCAGATTCCTGGTGATGAGCAGGCTAAATGGGAGAAGGTAAACAAAGATAGAAAAGAGGGTGCACCTGCTATTGAGGTTGAGAGAGAGGTAACACCGCAGCTACGTCAAGATTGGTATGATAACTATGAGACAACAGATGATCACGGTATGCAGCTAACAGGTATCTATAAAGATCAAGATGGCAAAATTTTCTACCGTGTTAAGAACTCATGGGATACTAAATCTAACCCTTATGGTGGTTTCTTCTACACATCACAAACTTTCTTCAAGGGTAAGACTCTTAATATCATGATTCACAAGAACTCTTTATCTAAAAAGACTCTTAAGAAATTAGGTGTTAAGTAATTAATACTAATAAATACGATAATGCTCAATAGGATTTCCTATTGAGCATTATTTTTATTAACTTTGTGGCTTTAAGTTTACAACTATGGCAAAAAAACAGATAAAAGTTGAGGCGGGAGCAGCAACAAAAGAGATGAACGAACGTTTTGAACGTTTATATACCGATTTCATAGTGGGGCGTTCTACTGATGAGATACTTGAAGAGTTAAATGATATAGAGAACGAGAAATTTAGTGAATATGCTACATGGATACCTCTTAGGGGTTTGATAATGCTAAAGAGTTATCTCTGTTTAGATGAAGAGGATGATGATATTAAGTTAGCATGTCGCAAACGTGTTGCCTCTATGACTAATAGCTGTTCTGATGATCTTATCGAGGCTTTTCAGATGATGTTAGAGGGTGAGATAACGGGTCTTGACCTATTAGAGTTGGCAAAAGAGAGTGGTGATAGTGAGTGGGAGAGAAGTATGTATATCAAAATCTTATCGCAATTTATTACTATTGTTGAGATGGGCGCATCACGTAAATTCGGATATGCAGAGGCTGTTAAAACACTAGATAAGTGTTTAAGCGAAGCACGCAGGAGATGGTAATATGATGGGTGGTTAGTAAAACGCAGTTTTGCTAACCACCTTTGTTTTAGCTAAACTCGTACTAGTTGGTTACTATAGATTTATTAATACCTATAATGCTACCACTAACTAATACATAAAAAAACAGTATTTTAAAAATTTTTCACGGAAAATTTAATGTTATACAGGCAATTATAGTCGCAAAATATGGAAATATTACTATATTTGTATATTGATACATTTCATACACTGCCAAATACCGTCTTGAAATGCATTTATAATAACTATCAATTAAAATAAACATTTATGAAACATCTATTTTTATTACTATTTATTTTTTCGCTTTCGCATATTTCACTAGCGCAAGAGATAAAAAAAGAGAAAAAGAAACAATTTTTTCATATTTCTTTCGACCTCTCTAATGGAAATATTATGCCTACAAACGACTTTGTGGAGGGAGTTAATTTTAAGGGTTTACCATTGATTAACTACCAATCGTACTCTGTTCGTATGTTGTGGCAAAATCCTGGTTATAGGCACTGGCAACAGGTGTTCAGTGCACCATACTATGGTTTGGGAGTTACGCTTAATAATTTTTTTAACGTCGAGGAGTTAGGCACTCCCTCATCGCTATACGGTGTGCTTGGATTACCTATCATGAGGCTTAATAGACTCCAGCTGTACGGAGAGTTTCAGTTTGGTATAGCCTCTGACTGGGTCTATTACGATGAGAAACAAAATCCATTTAATTTAGCAATAGGTAGTCCCGTAACAATACATGTTGCAGGAGGAGTTAATGCGATGTATAATTTTGGAGATAATATTGATATTGGATTAGGGCTAAATTTTCTTCACTTCTCGAATGGTGGTACAGAACGACCAAACAGGGGGCTTAACCTAAGTACTGCCTCGCTAAAAATAAATTACCATTTTGGCGAGCGTGCCGAACAAAAAAAATATGATATAGTGGAACAAAAAAATGAGAAAAGGAGTATCCTCATCTCTTTTAGCAGTGGACTATATCAACCCGTTGATGATGAATTAGGTGCTAACTACTTCGATTTCTCAGGATTGTCAATAATATATCTTGAGCAACTGTCGCAAGCTTTTAGGCTTGGTTTAGGTGGCGATTTTGATTATTGGTATGGATTGGGTGCGGCAGTAGATGGAACATCTAGCAGTAACCCTTATGATAAACTTACTATCGGTGTAACTATTCAACCAGAGATTATTATAGGAGATTTAACACTAGTAGGAGGAGTTGGATTATATCTCCGACACTTAGATTATGGTAATGCTAAGCAACTATATCAGCGATTAGGGGTGAGGTACGACATATATAACAATATAGCTATCGGGATGAATGTTCGTGCAATTAACTTTATGTTAGCAGAGACGCTTGAGTTTAATTTGGCTTACAGAATAGATTGGAATAAATAAATTTAGTAGTGTCCGGCGAACCTGAGGATTGAATTTATGCACGTCATATCTA
>CAYJCU010000130.1:0-3478 GCA_964368765.1 uncultured Rikenellaceae bacterium | reverse complement strand
GTAGATATGACGTGCATAAATTCAATCCTCAGGTTCGCCGGACACTACTAATTGTGATTTATTGTTTAATAGAAGGTTACCTCTTATATGGACTAGTAATAATGTGTGCTGGTCTTCGTGATGATTTAGAAATAGTTATCTCCATATCATTTAGAATAATTGCTTTTGGTGCTATCAATGTCATATAGTGTCCGTTTGCATAGCTTACATTATTAACCGTCTCCTCTTTTGATATTACAGGAATACGACCTAACTCTTTTAATTTCGGAGAAGGATAGTTACCCTCTTTTACTAATACCTCTTCGCCACTCTTAATATCTATACGATACACCTCTGAAGAGTTACTGTCACGATTATATATAATATAAGCATACTCTAACCCCTCTGATTTAGCCATTTTCATAAGTGTCTTCTTCATTGTAGAGAATCTCTTTGCTCCCTCACTCTGTATATGGAGAGTGGCAGGTGCAGGTGTGATGAATAACTCCCCTTTATTTATTGCTAAACGGTTATTACCTGAAGATTCACCATATTTAAGTGTTGGATATATATCAACAAGAACATCTTTCAACAGCCCATTTTCTATTAATACCTGTTCTATTTTAGGGCGTAACCCATAGGCATCCATATCAAAATTTATAAGTGTTTTAACTCCATTATACTCTTTAAGATTAGTATAGTTTTTAACTGTTATTTTGGTATCAAGATATTTCTTACCTAGTCTATCCTCAAGTCTCGAAAAACTAAACCCACGCGGTGCAAATGCTTTATAAGTATTTAAATTACTAAAGGCTGTTGATATATTCTCTTTAAAAGCTTCGCTTGCAGCACCATCAACATACATAATAGGCCCGCTGTAATACTCTTCAACCTCTTGAGCATTAAGTTGAGCCATTAACTTATCTGCTGCATTTTTTGCCATTACCTCTAACTCTTGAGCAGTCGGAAAATTATTATAATCCGTTACAGTTACCCTAAAATTCTTAGCATAATTGCGTCCTTCACTATCTTGTGCTTGACAATAACCGTAAATATAGAAAACCTGCTCTGCAAATGAAAGTTTACTACCCTCATTGTTTGCAGTATAGCACTGCTTTGCAATAGAAAACACCTCTACCTTAGAGTTAAATATCTCAGGATAGTTTGCAAATACTGCTGATGTTTTATTAATTAACTCATGCCATTTTTCAATAGGGAAATCTGTTGATTTAGTTGGTTGATAGTTAATAACTTTAGGCAGTTGCATTATATCATCAAGAGCCTTCACCTCATCGGTTGAATTAATCTGAGATAGAACATTTTTCTTCATATCCATGTTCTTAATAGATTGCTTGTATGCCTTATCTGTTAAATCCCAAAGAGTTGTTCTTATATTAGTAATGTCGCTATCAGCAGATACCATTCTCGCATAATGGTGTAAACCTGCAAACTCTAATAATGAACTCTCTTTGTAGCTCCCTAACCTAACATCAACACCAATTTGTGCTGCTTTAGGTATTGTGAACTCTTCTGTAATTGAACCCAAAACAGATGTTGCTGTATACTTTGTTTGGTCTACTACAAAATATTGAACAAAGAATGGGGCAGGCTCTCCATCAAGAGTTAGTTGCTCGCATCTTGCAAGCTCCTCTTCCATAGCCTGAAATACAATCTTCTCTCTCTCTGTATTTTGCGCTATTGCATTAATACTAAAGGCTATAGAAATAGCAAATATAATTAATTTTCTCATTATATATTATTTTATGTTGTTTGGTTGTGGTCGTGATAATATTGGATGTTGCGCCTTTGACTTAGGCTTACGCTGTACCTCTACTTTTGTAAGCAGAACCGTTGGCGAAATTGCTGTTACAGGTACACCTCTCGACTCAGCTCCACAATCACCAATGAACACTTCAGCATCCCCACCAGCATACTTAATATTTTCAAAAATTGAGAGTGGCGTTCCTATCATATCTACACCTCGCACTAATTCGTCTGGTTTGCTCTCATCAAGATAGATTTTATAAACCACTAGCGGAGTAACATTAAAAGCATTAACCTGACCTGCACCTGTAAAGGCAAGACCCGCTGTCACCTTTTCAAAATAGTAACCAAACTCTTTATTTTGAAGCTTCATCTCTTTACGTAAAAGTGCACGAAGCTCTTTCTCTGTCTTATGATCTTTTGTCTCAACAATCAAATTACCCTGACGTGCAGTTGGTTGATAGCCCAACTGTGCACGACCATGACCATTACTGCGTGGGAAACCATCGATAGCTGTTCTTGACATTAAAAATTCATTTAAAACACCATCTTTTATAACATCTACCCTACGAGGTTTAACACCCTGATCATCTATTTTATAGTATCCATATAGCTCTTGTCCAGCATAGGTTGTAAGTGTTGGATCGTCATAAACGCTCATACTCTCAGGAAGTAATATCTCGTTAACCATCTCTTTAAATGTTTGACCATCATTACTTAACTTCATACGTTGTCCCTCAATGCGATGCCCAAATATTTCATGGAAGAAAACCCCAGCAGCTGAACCAGCCATGATAGATGGGCCAGCATACGGCGACACTTCAGGAGCAACACGAAGAGCCTCAAGAGTTGTTATCATCTTATCTATATCCGCTTTAACACTATCAGTTGATGGTAAGTTGTTAGGAGTAAAGGCGAAATAAGACTCCATAAGGGGTAAATCCATACCATCTTCTGCCTTTGTTGTTGCTTGAATAAGCAATCTAGCATAGGTCTCATTATAGGCTATCGATGCACCTTTAGTATCAACAAAATATTTTCTATTTTTAATAAATATCACATAAACTTTTGCGCTAACAATATTCTGATGCTCTCTAAACATTAAAGAATATTCTCGAGCCTTATCTTCCCAAGCTTTAATATCCATCTCATACTCAGCAGCTGTTAATGGAGCCTCATAATGTACAACAGGCTCTTCATACACAAAATTCGGAGCTTTATCACTCTCTTCATTCTCAGTAGCATTTTTTGATACCGTTTGCGTATATAAATTCTTTGAAGATAGGAAATCAACCTCCACTTTACGTGAAATGATTAACCTTATTGCCTCCTCATTATCATCGTATGGTAAAGATACAGGACCACCACCTCTTAATTGAGAAGTGTAGTAATAGTTATCTAACATTGTATCACCTATACGAATATGTGGTGAAAATTTACGACTTTTTCTTGTAGTACTATTAACCAAGCTACCGAAGTCTGCTATGATACGAGTAGTTTCATTATCATCAACCCTAAAACTCATATAATAAGGCTTATCTGCATCATCTTGAAGTTTAGCAAAATCGTACTTTAACTCATCTTTTAAGATGTCTATAAATTTCTCCTGCGAAAAACCAACTATAGTAGTAAAGAGGGCTAAAAAGAGAATTGTTATTTTTTTCATGTTTTTCATTATTATATATTGTTGTCCGGTAAAAAAATCAAAAAACCTAGTAACTACCTATCCTGCAAT
>CAYJCU010000129.1:0-3702 GCA_964368765.1 uncultured Rikenellaceae bacterium | reverse complement strand
ATTGCAGGATAGGTAGTTACTAGGTTTTTTGATTTTTTTTACCGGACAACAATAATTTATAACTTAGGTTATAAAATTTAAAGCACTCAATCAGTTTTTATATACTGATTGAGTGCTTTTTTATTATTTTTTACTATATTTGTATAATCTTAAACACAAACCCTATAATCACTATATTATGAAGAGAGTAAACACTATTGTACAGACACTACTATTTGTAATATTTATTAGCTGCTCTGAGAAAGAATCGGAAACTATTGTTATTAATCCAACACCGCAATCTATTGAATATAGTAGCAATAAAAGTATATCGTTGAGAGGAGGTTTAAAGGTTATTAACTCGGCAAATGAGTTGAGCGATGCCCTCTCTTTTGTTAAGGGCAGTGATAAATCGCTACCCCTAACAGTTAATTTTGGGGATAAGTTATCACTAGAGAGAGGTGTTAAGCAGGTTGATGGTGCTTACCTATTAACAGTTAGCGATAAAGGGGTCGAGATTATTGGATATAATGAGAGAGGGGCATATTATGGTATTCAAACACTTAAACAGTTGATTAATGGCGATAACCTACCGATGGTTACTATTAACGACTACCCTGATATTCCGTATAGAGGGGTTGTAGAGGGGTTTTATGGTACGCCATGGAGCCATAAGGTGCGTAAATCACTTATCCGTTTCTATGGAGAGCATAAGATGACCTCATATCTCTATGGCCCTAAAGATGATCCTTTTCACTCGTCGCCTAAATGGCGTGAGCCATACCCTCAGCGTGAGGCAGAGCAGATAAAAGAGTTGGTTGATATAGCCAAAGCGTGTAGGGTTGATTTTGTGTGGGCAATACACCCAGGGCAGGATATAAAGTGGACTGAGAGCGATTATCAAAAGCTATTGGCTAAGTTCGAGGCTATGTATGGTATGGGTGTGCGCTCTTTTGCTATCTTCTTTGATGATATTTCGGGTATAGGAACAAACCCTGTGAGGCAGGCAGAGTTATTAAACAGACTTCATAAAGAGTTTGTTGAGGTTAAGGGCGATGTAAAACCCCTTATCATGTGCCCAACAGACTATACTAGCCTATGGGCTAACCCTTCAGAGACGGGTTACCTATCTATTTTGGGCGACACACTACACCCCTCAATAAATATTATGTGGACTGGAGAGGCTGTTTGCTGTGATATTACCGACTCAACACTTGAGTGGGTCAATTCTCGTATTAACCGCCCAACCTTTATATGGTGGAACTATCCCGTTACAGATTATGTAAAACATATCATGTTGCAGGGCCCTGTTTATGGTAATACACAACTAGCTAGCGATAAAGAGATGGTGGGTTTTGTTAGTAACCCTATGGAGCATGGCGAGGCGTCGAAACTAGCTCTTTATAGTGTGGCAGACTACACATGGAACATAGAGCACTATAAACCAATAGAGAGTTGGGAGCGTGGTATAAAATATCTTATGCCTGAGGCTTATGAAGAGTATCGTACCTTTGCTATACACTCAACAGATACCGAAACGGGATATAGACGTGATGAGTCGTGGGAGACAACAACATTTGATATGGATAACTACACTCCAGAGCAGTTCTATGCCCTTGAAAAAGAGTTTGTTAAAATAATCAATGCTTCTGACATAATTATCAATGAGTCGAAGAATAACCTACTAGTATCAGAGCTAAGGCCATGGCTTAAAGAGTTTAAGAAATTGGGCGAGAGGGGCATCGCATCACTTGCTTTAATTAAACTGTATGAGCATCTAGATTTAGAGGCTCTGTGGAGCCTGTTTATGGCATCAATAATGACACCTGAGGATATAGAGGCGTATAGAGCCCACCGCATAGGAACATTAAAGTTAATGCCATTTATTAATAACACACGAGAGGCTATTGCCAATAAATTGTATAGCCAACTAAGTGGCGAGAGGTTATATAAACCTAAACCGATGGCATCATTTGCCAATATATCAACAGAGATAGGTAAATTGATGTTGGATAGAGATAGCGATACCTACTACCACTCAGCCTATGGGCAGGGGGCTGGTTCGTGGGTGGCTATTGATATGGGTATTGCTACAGATATTAAACATATCTATATTGAGCAGGGGCGTAATAATGTAGATGATGTAGACTATTTCGATGCAGCGAGGCTAGAGGTGTCTCTCGATGGCACGCAGTGGCATGTTGTGAGAGATAATATCAACAATGAGTATGTTATCAATTGGCAAGGAGAGCCCATAAAAGCTAGGTATGTGCGTCTTAGTAGGCTCGACAGTTCAAAGCGTAGTAACTGGCTAGCAGTTCGTCGTTTTGAGGTTAATCCATCTGCCGATAATATTATATTTACCACTAATATAAATCAGTTAGCAGAGAGAGAGGTTGAGGTTAATGGCAACGGTGTTAAGATAGCCCCTATTTTAGAGGTTGTTAATGTTAAGCCTAATCAATATTTTATGGTTGAGTTACCAATAATCTCTGCCATATCTGATTTAGAGTGTGATTTAGGCGATAATAGATTAGCCCTAGAGTTATCTGTTGATGGTAAAAATTGGAGTATCGGCGCAACCACTGCAAAATATATCCGTTACGTAAATAGAGCCGATAAGAGTGTTGAGATACGTTTTAAAAAGTTCTCATTCAATATCTTATCCTCTTCGGGCGATGAGTTAGCTAAAGCTATAGATAAAGATATAACAACAAGATATATAAGTAGCTCACACTGCTCGTTTGCAGTGCCTGATGGTGCTAAAGCGGTAACTCTTTTAAGTAATGCTTATATTGATAGCCGAGTTAGTGTTGTGATAAATGGCGAAGAGAGTGTTATAGATAAGGGTCTAGTAACTATACCACTACCTGATAATGTAGATATAATAGCTATTAAAGGAGATATAGCTATTTATGAGGTAATATTTAAATAGTTGAATCCTAAAACCTTGAATTTTGAATTGACGGCGGTTCTTTCGGATATGTGGTAATGATTTTATACCCTTTTCTTCCACATCTGCTGTGCATGTCTTTTAAGGGTAATTTTTATCGGCTAATAACCACTGGTCTGGAAGACCGCCACGCCGGCGTTAGGCGAAAAATATGTACACGGCACGGCGTCCGCCACCGCTAAAAAAGAGATATTATTACGTAGAGAAGCGTAGTAATAATATCTCTCGGTGGACGCACGATTCGTTAGAATCGTTATTTTATCTTGGTACACTCTTTCGTCAGGTGGTCTCTTCTTCTACATCTGCTTTGCAGATTTTTGTTTGCCGTCGCTTTCGCTTCGGATTACACTTTTTTAGAAAAAGTGCGCTACGCTTCAAAAATCACGCCTCGCTACCGCTTGGCGACGCTCACTATCGTTCGCTTGTGGGGGGGCATGCCTTTGGGGGACAAATTTATTGGCTAATAACCACCGGTCTGGAAGACCGCCACGCCGGCGTTAGGCGAAAAATATGTACACGGCACGGCGTCCGCCACCGCTAAAAAAGAGATATTATTACGTAGAGAAGCGTAGTAATAATATCTCTCGGTGGACGCACGATTCGTTAGAATCGTTATCTTATTTCGGCACACTCTTTCGTCAGAATCGTTATTTTATCCTGGTACACTCTTTCGCCAGGTTCGCCTCTTCTTGACAATATTAAAGATTTACTGATATTTAACTATTGTTGTCCGGTAAAAAAATCAAAAAACCTAGTAACTACCTATCCTA
>CAYJCU010000128.1:0-3708 GCA_964368765.1 uncultured Rikenellaceae bacterium | reverse complement strand
AAATTACAACTAATTTGTTGTAAGGTAGGTAGTTACTAGGTTTTTTGATTTTTTTTACCGAACAACCATAATTATTAATATTTATCATAGGGAGATGGGTAAGCAAAGTGTTGGGAGATTAGAGTATGGCTCTCTTTAATATATATGTAGCCTTTTTAAAGGTGAAACGTGCGATACAGATAATCTGCATCTTAATAAAACATGTGATTGCAAACCTATTTAGAATTACTAAATATACGATAGTTAAGCGAACATTGATACAGCAGCGGGTACAATCAACCCCCATGCGGTTTCGTATGCTTATTGAAGAGCTTGGTCCTACATTCATAAAATTTGGGCAGATAATAGCTGATCGTCCAGATGTTATATCTGATCGATTTCGTATAGAGCTAAAGAGGCTTCAAAGTAATGTGGTTCCTTTTGATACCAATCTTGCTATTAGGTTAATAGAGACAGAGACACATAAATTGGTAGGAGAGTTATTTAGCGAGTTTGAAACCGCTCCAATAGCTTCAGCCTCGATAGGTCAGGTGTATGGTGCGGTTTTAAAGAGTGGCGAAAAGGTTATAGTTAAAATTCAACGCCCTAATATAGAGAGCAAGATAAAGTTGGATATATATCTTATGAAGTATCTAGCCCGTAATCTTGCAAAAAAATATCCTGAGCTAGAGGCAATAAATCTAATGAGCCTAGTCGAAGATTTTGCTACAAGCATACTCGAAGAGTTGGATTTTACTAAAGAGGCGGCAAATATTGAGATGTTCTATCGTATGTTTGAAGATGATTGTACGATAAAAATACCATACGTGTGGAGTAAATATACCACTCGCAGATTAATAATTATGGAGCGTATTGAGGGGGTTACTCCTAATAGTGCTTCGCAATTAAGAGATGCAGGGCTATGCCCAAAGGATGTTGTTAATAATGGTGCTAAAGCTATGTTTAAGATGATACTAGAGTATGGTATTTTTCATGCCGATCCGCACCCTGGTAATATCTTTATTCTAGAGAATAATGTTATTGCATTTATAGATTTTGGTATTGTTGGTATGATGCGCCCTAGAGAGATAGATTTTCTTGCAGACTACACCATAGGGTTCTCTAAAAGAGATAGCACCCTCATAACTAAAGCACTAATAAAGTTGTGTGGAACAAAATTTTTTGATAAAGAGGCAGAGGTTGAGTATGAGATAAAGCGTATGTTGGCACGCAATAAAGTAGAGCGAGCGTTGGATATACGTAACTTTTCAGAGACTCTAAATACCTCAATAGATATAATAATCAAGTATAGAATGCAGATACCATCGGGTATTTTCATGTTGCTAAAAACGATATTAACACTTGAGAAGCTATCTGTTAGGCTTAGGTCTAAGATAAATTTGGCGTCAATAATATTACCATACTCAGAAGATGTAATACGCAATCGTCTATCATCACGCAAGGTGGCAAATGAGTTATATGATACTGTTATGGCTTATGTGAATATGATGAGAGACCTGCCAAATAATGTGAACGAGATACTCTATAAACTAAAAGAGGGTAAGATACAGCATGATATAAAGATAGAGAATGAGGCTCTTTTTACGAGCACATTCCGCCAGATGACACTACGTGTCTCATACGTTATATTGCTTATTGGGCTATTTATGGGGTCGTCTATATTGATAGTATTGGATTATGAAACAAAATTTGGACTTGTAGTTATGTATATATCTACAATACTCATATCTATTCTCATAATTAAATGGTTACTACATAGACCTCCTCGAAAGAGGTAATATCCATTATTTACTAAATATACAACTATGAAACGATTATTTTTAATTACACTCGCAATTATTGTGAGTATCGGAGTAAAGGCAAATGATAAATTGCCAAATATTTACATTCTTGCAACAGGAGGCACAATAGCAGGTGTGGGAGCAAGTGCCACAAGTGGAGAGTATAGTGCAGGAGAGGTATCAATAGACATTCTTATTGATGCAGTGCCACAAATAAAAGAGATAGCGAATATCAAGGGAGAGCAGATAGTAAAAATCGGCTCACAGGATATGACAGATCTAGTGATGTTAGAATTAGCAAAACGCATCAACACACTTCTTAAGCGCAAAGATGTTGATGGTGTAGTTATAACTCATGGTACCGATACAATGGAGGAGACAGCATACTTTCTAAATCTTACAGTTAAAAGCGATAAACCGGTTGTATTGGTTGGAGCTATGCGTCCCTCAACATCACTTAGTGCAGATGGGCCTCTTAATCTGTATAATGCTGTTGTGGTGGCAGCCGATAAATCATCTCATGGCAGAGGAGTTATGGTTGTGATGAACGGAACTATTAACTCTGCTCATGGAGTAGTAAAGATGAATACTACTGATGTGCAGGCATTTCAATCTCCTAATTCAGGTGCTTTGGGTTATGTAAATGGAAGTAGGGTGGTCTTTAATATGCTAAGTGATAAGCGTCACACTACACAATCGGTATTTGATGTAAGCAAATCGAAAACATTACCTAAGGTGGGTGTGATATATGGGCACTCGAATATAGAGCCAATAATTATTGACGCCTTTATTAATAATGGGTTTAAAGGCTTAATACATGCTGGTGTAGGTAATGGTAATATCCATAAAGATATTATTAATAAGTTTGTAGTAGCAAGGAAGATGGATATAATGATTGTGCGTGCTACCAGAGTGCCATCAGGCCCCGTTACACAGACAGGAGAGATAGATGACGATAAATATGGGTTTATAGCCTCTGAAGAGCTCAACCCTCAAAAGGCTCGTATTCTTTTGATGCTCTCTTTGCTAATTACAGATGATTATAAGCAGATACAGAGATACTTTGAAGAGTATTAGTGTAGATGATAGTGAGTAAACACTGTTTTATGAGAGTGTAAAAAAATGCTGTTCGATAAAATAAGAGGATGACGTCAAAAAGTGTACTTTTCGGTGTCATCCTCATTATATTTTTGATACATTTATTTTGTTCCGTAAGATAGATCGCCTGCATCGCCTAAGCCTGGTACAATATAGCCATGATCGTTTATCATCGGGTCAATAGCTCCACACCATACCGTAACATTTAATCCACTAAACACCTCTTTAACATACTCAACAGCTTGCTCGCTAGCAATAACAGCAGCAAGGTGTATCTCTGATGGGGTTCCGTAAGCCATTAACGCCTTACAGCATACATCTAGTGATTTACCCGTTGCTAACATTGGATCGGTAATAATCAACACTCTCCCCTCTATTGATGGGGTTGCTACATACTCAACCTTTATCTCAAATTCAGTATCCGAGGTGTAACTTCTATATGCTGATACAAAAGCGTTATCCGCCATGTCAAATATATTCAGAAAACCTTGGTGTAGAGGTACCCCTGCACGTAAGATAGTGGCAATTACAGGCTGTTCAGCAGGCGTAGAGACCTCTTTTAGTGCCAGAGGTGTTGTAACCTCACGTCTCTCATATCTCATTGTTTTGCTCAGCTCGTAAGCCATCAACTCTCCTATCCTCTCTATATTTCTACGAAAGCGCATACGGTCGTTTTGAACTGTTACATCTCTTAACTCAGTTAAATATTGATTAATTATAGAGTTCTCCTTACTGAAATCAACTACCTTCATTTTTAGCTATTTTAATGTTTGAAAATATTGTTGTCCGGTAAAAAAATCAAAAAACCTAGTAACTACCTATCCTGCAA
>CAYJCU010000127.1:0-3928 GCA_964368765.1 uncultured Rikenellaceae bacterium | reverse complement strand
AATCAAAATTTTTGTTTTTGTAAGCCCCTATAATTTAAGTTACAACTAATTTATTACAGGATAGGTAGTTACTCGGTTTTTTGATTTTTTTACCGGACAACAATAGTTTAAGAGTAGACTATTTAACTATTTGGTGAGTATTGCCACAGATGGGTAGATTTACGTAGATGGGGTATAATTGAGAGAGAGTTTGCAAAGGTGGAATATAAACCTGCAAAGTGGGATGAAAATAAAGAGCTACTACCAATAGCAAAAACTCATATAGACACTAATCCAAATCTAACACAGAATAACGGATACGAATAACCTAATATTTGTAATATATATCTATTCAATTAGCCACCTCACAAATGAGGTGGCTAATTTTATATATTATCACACAAATTATCCGCATTCAATAGTGTAAATAAAATATTATTACTATTTTTGTACAAATCAAATAAAAATACAACATTATGAAGAGAGCAAACAGTAGGTTAATAATAGCTACATTAGCTATTTTGCTATCTAGCCAAAATGCAAATAGCCAGGTAAATAGTAGTGATAAATCACCAAGAGATGAAAAAAAAGAGGTGGTAAAAAATAACATCTTTTACTCTGGAATGAAAGAGGGGGTCGCTTGTTATAGAATACCAGCGATTGTTACTGCTAAAAATGGCGATTTAATAGCTGCTATTGATGAAAGAGTGCCATCATGTGGCGATTTAAAATGGAGTAAGGATATTAACATTGTTATAAGAAGAAGTAGTGATAACGGAAAAAGTTGGACACAGCAAGAGACCATTATAGATTTCCCATATGGACAATCTGCCTCTGACCCATCAATGATAGTAGATAAAAAAACGGGCGATATATTTATGTTTTACAACTATATGGATTTAGAGAATGAGAAAGATGTTTACTATCTTCACTATGTTAAGAGCAAGGATAATGGTAAAACATGGAGTAATCCAACAGATATAACTTCTCAAATATCAAAGCCTGAGTGGAAGAAAGATATGAAGTTTATAACCTCAGGGCGTGGCATATACACCTCTACGGGGAAATTACTACACACTATGGTTAATCTTAATAGTGGACTAAGGGTATTTGGAAGTGATGACCATGGTAAGAGTTGGTACTTCATAGATAATCATATACACCCTGCCGATGAATCTAAAATTGTAGAGCTTAGCGATGGCAGATGGATGATAAATAGCCGTGTAAATGGTGCAGGTAAACGTTATGTACATATATCATCAGATGAGGGGAGAAACTGGGAATCACTACCAGAGAATCAATTAATAGACCCAAGCTGTAATGCATCAATAATTAGTTACACATCAACACGTGATGGCTATGACAAAAACAGACTCCTATTTTGTAACGCAACCGATGCTAAAGAGCGTAGAAATTTAACTATAAGGGTAAGTTATGATGATGGTAAGAGTTGGAGCGAGGGTAAGGTTATCACATCCAAATCAGCAGCCTACTCCTCTATGACCAAGCTAAAAAATGGAGATATAGCAATATTTTATGAGACAGATGGTTACAAATCAAATGTTGTTGAAATAGTTACCCTTGAATGGATAACAGATGGTAAAGATAGATATACCAAACCTAAAAGAGTCCGTAAAAGGAAATAGTAAGAAAAAAAATAGAGGTGTAACTTAGTTAAGTTACACCTCTATTATCATATTTATATTGTTAATTAGATAAACTCTATATTAACAACATTTATCACACTTTGATTTCAACCTCTACACCACTTGGTAACTCTAACTTCATTAAAGCATCAATTGTTTTAGGTGTTGAGCTATAAATATCAATTACTCTCTTAAAAGTAGAAAGTTGGAACTGCTCACGTGATTTCTTGTTAACGAAAGTTGAACGGTTAACAGTGAAAATCTTTTTCTTTGTTGGAAGTGGAATTGGACCACTAACCACGGCACCTGTAGAAGTAACTGTAGAAACTATCTTCGCTGCCGATTTATCTACTAAACTATGGTCGAATGACTTTAGTTTTATTCTTATTTTTTGACTCATAATAATTACTCTAGTTCGTTGTTAAGTTTATTTGATGACTTCTCTATTACATCTTTAGCTACGTTAGTTGGAACCTCAGAGAAGTGAGAGAATTCCATAGATGATGTAGCACGTCCTGATGTGATTGTACGTAGAACTGTTACGTAACCAAACATCTCAGATAGAGGTACATTAGCCTTAACAACACGAGCGTTGTTACGAGACTCCATACCATTTACTTGTCCACGACGCTTGTTTAAGTCACCGATAACATCTCCCATACTCTCTTCAGGAGTAACAACTTCAACCTTCATGATAGGCTCCATGATAACCGCACCTGCCTTTTGAGCCGCTACACGGAAACCGTTACGAGCACATATCTCGAAAGATAGCTGATCAGAGTCAACAGGGTGGAATGAACCATCGCGAAGAACAATCTTCATACTATCAATAGGGAAACCTGCAAGAGGTCCGTTAGCCATTGCTGAATTAAATCCTTTCTCAACTGAAGGGATAAACTCTTTAGGGATGTTACCACCCTTAACAACATCTTGGAACTCAAGACCCTCTTTAGTATGATCCTCTCTAGGACCAATAGTAAATACGATATCAGCGAACTTACCACGACCTCCCGTTTGTTTCTTGAATGTCTGACGGTGCTCAACTGTTTGAGTAAGAGCCTCCTTATAGTTAACCTGTGGAGCTCCTTGGTTAATCTCAACACCAAACTCACGACGAAGACGGTCTACAATAACCTCAAGGTGAAGCTCACCCATACCGCTAATGATAGTTTGACCAGAATTCTCGTCAGTCTTAACTGTAAATGTTGGATCCTCCTCAGCAAGCTTACCAAGACCAATACCTAACTTATCAAGATCTTTCTGAGTCTTAGGCTCGATAGCAAGACCGATAACTGGCTCTGGGAATGACATAGACTCAAGAACAATCTTAGCTGTCTCATCACATAGAGTGTCACCAGTACGAATATCTTTAAAACCTACTACTGCACAGATATCTCCAGCCTCTACAGACTCCATTGGATTCTGCTTGTTAGCGTGCATCTGATAGATACGGCTAATACGCTCTTTCTTATCTGAACGAGTATTGAATACATAAGAACCTGCATCTAATTTACCTGAGTAAATACGAACGAAAGCAAGACGACCTACGAATGGGTCAGTTGCAATCTTAAATGCAAGAGAACTAAATTTCTCGTTTACATCTGGTTTACGAGAAATAACCTCAGACTCATCACCTGGTGTGTGACCCTCAATAGCTGGTACATCAAGTGGAGAAGGAAGGAAAGAGATAACACTATCAAGAAGGATCTGTACACCTTTGTTCTTGAATGAAGTACCACAAAGCATTGGAATAACGCTCATGTTTGTAGTAGCTACACGCAAAGCAGCAATAATCTCTTCTGGAGTGATTGACTCAGGATCCTCAAAGAATTTCTCCATAAGAGCATCATCTGAAGCAGCAATCTCTTCAATCATTTTATTTCTGTACTCCTCAACCTCAGCAGCCATGTGAGCTGGCACCTCGCCGTAGTTGTAGTTATCACGAGTTGATTTATCATCATAATAGATAATAGAACGGTTGTAGATAAGATCTACTAGACCCTCAAACTTCTCCTCAGCACCGATAGGAAGTACGATAGGCACTGGATTAGCACCTAGACGCTCTTTAATCTGCGATACTACATTAAGGAAGTCTGCACCTGTTCTATCCATCTTATTAACATAACCGATACGAGGTACTTCGTACTTATCAGCTTGACGCCATACTGTCTCAGATTGAGGCTCTACACCACCTACTGCACAGAAAGTAGCAACAGCACCATCAAGAACACGTAGTGAACGCTCTACCTCTACAGTAAAGTCCACGTGACCTGGAGTGTCGATAATGTTAATTTGATATGTAT
>CAYJCU010000126.1:0-3937 GCA_964368765.1 uncultured Rikenellaceae bacterium | reverse complement strand
GGGTAGATATGACGTGCATAAATTCAATCCTCAGGTTCGCCGGACACTACTAGTTTATTATCTCATTTCTACACTGCAAAGATACCACCTCTTTTTAGATGTAGCAACAAAATTCAATTATAATAAATTATAGCGATATAAGAAAAATAAATACCAATGCCTACTAACTGAGTTCTACCTCCTCCTCACCAGCGTCTCAAACCTAAAAGGGTGCTCATAATTAACCCCTCTCTCATGACGCTCACACCTTACCATCTCCCACTCTTCTCTATCAAATTCAGGGAACATAGTATCCCCCTCATACTCTCTCTCAACAACTGTTAATTCTATCTTATTTGCTAATGGTAGTGTTTCACTATATATCTCGCCACCACCTATAATATATACCTCTTCAACATTTTTCACAGCCTCAAATGCTAACTCTACTGAACCATAAACCTCGCACCCTTCGGCAATATACTCACTATTACGAGTAATAATAATATTACGGCGGTTAGGTAGCGGACGACCTATCGACTCATAAGTCTTACGCCCCATTATAACCACACCACCTGAAGTTATCGTCTTAAAATGTTGTAAATCCTCTTTTATGTGCCATAATAACTGATTAGCACACCCTATCATTCTATTTGCGGCAATAGCCACTACTACTGTTATCTGCATAATTAGTTGTTATCTAAATTGCTATCGGAGCTTTTATTGTTGGATAAGGCTCGTAGCCCTCTAACACAAAATCTTCAAACTCAAAATCAAAAATAGACTCTACCTTACGGTTAATTGTCATTACTGGTAACTCTCTCGGCGTGCGCTCTAGCTGTGTAGCCACCTGCTCGAAATGATTTTTATAGATATGTGCATCGCCGAATGAGTGCACAAAATCGCCCACTTCAAGCCCCGTAACATGCGCTATCATCATAGTTAGCAATGCATACGATGCTATATTAAATGGAACACCTAGAAAAACATCAGCACTACGTTGATATAGTTGGCACGATAGCTTGCCATTGGCAACATAAAACTGAAACAGCGCATGACAAGGCGGTAAAGCCATCTTCTCTATCTCGCCTACATTCCATGCCGATACTATCAGCCTACGTGAGTCAGGCGATGTTTTAATCATATCAATAACCTGCGTTATCTGATCAATAACAGCACCATCAGCACCTCTCCAGCTACGCCATTGCGAACCATAGACAGGCCCCAAATCGCCATTATCATCTGCCCATTCATCCCATATCGTTACTCCGTTATCATTAAGATACTTAATATTTGTATCCCCCTTTAAGAACCATAACAGCTCGTAAATAATAGATTTAAGATGCAGGCGTTTTGTTGTCAGCAGTGGAAATCCTTTAGACAAATCGAAACGCATCTGATAACCAAATATACTCTGCGTACCAGTACCTGTTCTATCCTCTTTGATAGCTCCATTGGCTTTTATACTCTCTAAAAAATCAAGATATTGCTTCATAACCTATTACTTTTCCCAATCAAAAAATTCTTCACTAACTGTGTAATCATCATCCTCAAAAAGGTGCAGGTTAGAGGTAACTTTAGAGACATTACGAGCAATAAACTGCCCATCATCACTCTTTTCAAGTGTAAACTCAACACCCTCTCCCACCTTTAACTCAGTGAAATCTCCATCATAATCGGCAGAGTGAAAAAAGAGATTATTCCCCGTATATCTAATAAAACCAAAATTAGGTTTAAGTGTAACCACCTCACTAACACTCCACTCTCCTATCTCAACAGCTATCGACTCATCAGCAATACCGCTATTATTACTCTCTACACCGCTATCCTCTCTCTCAAACTGTGGTTTAGCAGCTTCAACCTCTTTAAGAAGCCCTGCTAACTCTTCGGGTGTATCGTCTAACACGCTATTAACCACAATAGGGTAGTTTGCCGCCTCAAATAACTTATGGTAACAGTTAGCCTCATGCTCTGCCTCGTCACTCTTAACTATATCCCAGCCAACAACCATAACATCAACACCTCGTGAAGTGAGTTTATTAACCAATGGCAGATACGAGCTACTACCACCCACAATAACTGCCATATCTATATTTTTGGATATAACAGTATCATAAAGCTCAAGAGATAGTGAACTACACACAACACTATCATCACTAACACTGTCAGAGGTAGATAGTGAAAATTTACTATCTATATTAAGCTCTAGAAGATTATCCTCAGATACCCTCTCCCAATATAGATGGTTTTTTCGACTATGAAACTCATGCGTTAATCTACGTGTGCGAAAACTTATCGCCTCAGCAACAGCCACCTCAGCAAGTAACTCTGCTGCCAATTTCTCTGTCTGCGCAATTATATAGTTATGGAGTACCGATATATTAAAACGGTAACTTACAATGTTGTTAGAGGCATAATATTTGGCAACCTTACCTATATAATTACCATCATAATAGATGGCTATCCTCTTCTTTGTTTTGGAAATACTCATATCTTGTTTTATATTGTTTTATATACGTGTTACAAATATAATCATTAAATTTTAATTATGAGTATATTTACTATTGAATTACTTAAAAAATAGATATTTCTTTTGATTTTATGAAAACATTTAGTACCTTTGTTAAAAGCATGTTTAACTTAATTTACGGTACTATGAAAAAATTAATTAAAATTACAGTGCTGACGCTCTTAACACTACCATATATTAATAGTGTTAGTGCCCAAATGGAGAGTGATAAAATATCGAATGAGTTGTCATCTAATCTATGGTATAAAACTAATGACAAAGGTAGTGCAACGGTCTATCAATTCACTAAAGATTCTATGCTGGTTTATCGCTACACAAAATCAAACATTTCAGATGAGGTAACCATGAGCTATGAGGTGTATTGCTACCAATTAGTTAATAATGGAGAAAATAGCACGATAGAGTTTGTGAGGTATTGGAGGAGACATCTTGATTTAGAATTTAAAGCATCGAACAATTCAGGACAGATTGAAACCCTTACCAAAGATAAATTGGTATTAAAACACGCATATAAATCAGGTAACGATACCCACGATTATTTTAAGGAGTTTAGAGCGTGGCGTTTTAGTAATTCTGTTAGTGATATTTTTAGGGCTCACTATAAATATTATGACAAGGAGTTCAAAGATATACGATACAATATCCAAGGGGTAGATTGTGATGCATCTGAGGTTGATAAAGAGTTGATACGCCTACTAAGAGGCAATAAAAATGTTTACGAAAAGCGTGTTTCAAATCAAGATTTAGGTATAGAACAACTGAGAAAACTTAACGCAGGGGTCTCAAACAGTGAGCTAAAGGCTAATCTATGGTATGAGTTATCATATCATGGGAATGAGCTTATGATATACCAATTTTCACAAAATAAGATGACACGTTACTACTATTATAAAGATAGTTCTAGTGGCGAGATGATAGATGTAGCTAATGAGTGGTCTTACTATATCTCAGATAAAAAGGTGTCTAAATTCAAGGAGTATGAGGTATCAAAAGAGGGGGTTGAAAAGAGAGCTAGAACCCTAATTACAAAGAATAAAGATGACGAAGTAAAACTATACGACACATATATTTTTCAAGATAATGTACTACTATCTGAAGAGCATAATTTAAAAAATGGTTGTTTAAAAGAGAGTAGATTTAAGGCCTTTGCATGGAGAGGCAACAGTACACCTGATGATATATATAAGGCGTGGGTTGATGGCGAGTTAAATAAAAAACAAGAGAAGAAATATCCACCAACAACTCCGTTTTATGAGATGTGGTAACTCCTTATCTAGGGTAATTCGCAAAACCCTGTTTTGTGAATTACCCTAACGAGCGATAGCGAGCGAACACCGTTTAAGAGGTAGGTGTTCGGTTTTTGTTCACTTTTTTTCAAAAAGTGTTAAATTTACATTAAAATCCGCAGGATTTTTAGGGGGTCGTTACCTC
>CAYJCU010000125.1:0-4084 GCA_964368765.1 uncultured Rikenellaceae bacterium | reverse complement strand
TCCTCAACAATATAAGCACATCGCAAAACAAATAATATCCACAACCCATCTTATAAGGTGGGTTTTAGGGTAGATATGACGTGCATAAATTCAATCCTCAGGTTCGCCGGACACTACTAATTTTTATTAATGCCTATTGGCATAGATTATGAATATGCAATGTATTAATCATTTAATCAGTTATTTTTATGAAAACAAACAAGCAGAAAGCATTAGACGTGCTGAAGAGTATTGAGACAAAAGAGCAAGAGGCGGCTCAATTTATCAATCCAACTAACTACAAACAGCATAAT
The DNA here is from genome assembly GCA_964368765.1 of uncultured Rikenellaceae bacterium. Lineage (GTDB taxonomy): Bacteria > Bacteroidota > Bacteroidia > Bacteroidales > Rikenellaceae > JADFUS01. Next base: position 3,791 of record CAYJCU010000125.1, on the reverse strand, counting down.
CTAGGAGTTGCCGACGGAATAGAGGGGTTTGGAGAGGTTCTTAGTGAGTTAGCTAACTATCCAGAGGATGCTAAAGTGAATGTGATACGCTCATTTGAAGATAAAGATTATGTGTTTACACATACAGAGTATAATTTCTTTGGTCCAAAGGTGGGGTTTGATGTGTTTCGTTTTGAGGATGGTAAAATAGTAGAACATTGGGATAACCTACGTGATACTGTTACTAAACCTAATCCCAGTGGGCACACACTTACTGACGGTGAGACCCGAGTAAGAGATATAGATAAAACAGAGAGAAATGAGTATCTTGTAGAGCAGTTTGTGAAAAATATTCTTATTGATAGGAAAGTAGATAGTATAGACTCTTATTTTGACGGAGAGAGGTATATACAGCATAACACACTCATAGGCGATGGAGTGACTAATCTTAAAGAGTTACTTGTTAGTCGAGGTAGGGGTAATGCAAAAATTATGATATATAGTCAATTGCATAAAATTCTAGGCGAGGGTAACTTTATTTTGGCAATAAGCGAGGGAATGTTAGGCGAGGGAGATGGTGAGCCCACCGCATTTTATGACCTACTACGCATAGAGAATGATAAGATAGCTGAACACTGGGGCATAGCACAGCATATACCAGATAGAAGCGAGTGGAAAAACGATAATGGTAAATTTGGTTTCGCGTAGATGGATTGTCATATAACTAATTGTAAAACACTGAGATATGATAGATTGCTACATTATGTCTTAGTGTTTTTCTTTGGAATTATGATATATCCAACACTTATAGTTAATGCCTTGTTTCTTATGTTAATACCGGGGAACTCTGTCTCCATATAAGAGCCTTTAAAAATATTTGCATACCCAAGTTCGAATAGATAGCTAAAGCTAATTCTATCTTCTATTTGGTGGCTAAAGCCAAAAATTACCCCATAATCTAATCTGTTTAAATTCATAGTGTTGCCACTGTTTTTGAAGGCGTGGTATGAGTGTGTTGTGTTATTATCGCTCCATTTAAATTTACCTCCAACTCCATGTGCAATATATGGTCCTATACCCACTCCGTGCCATGTTATCATAGATGATAGTTTTAGATAATTGGTATTCATCCTAATCCTTATCTCCTCATATTTTTCAACACTGCCACTGTTAGCAAATTTTAATGTTGTTATAATGTTGAATTTGTGTAATTTATCCAGATTTATATCATATCCAACACCAATATTATAGCTAAAAATATCCTCAAAAACAGACTCTTCGTCGGTTGGAGAGCCGTAAAAGCCATTCCATGCCATGCTCTTAGCCTTGAAATATGAGTTATTTAGACCTGCTATAATTGTGAATTTATGTTTATGTTCTTTAGGTGGATGATTTTCTGTTGCATTAGTAGGGCTAATTTTAATCTCTCGTGAGAGAATCTTAGTGCGTGTTTCACCATTTATAACCTCTTTATATATAGTAATATTTTCAATCAAATCACTATCTATCTTGCTGTATGTGTATATCTGAGGTGTAGGGTTGTTGCGAGCTCTAAAATTAAAAGTGTCAATATATACTCCTCCATTTATAATATATCTCTTCGCCTCTTTTTTTGATATGCCTAGAGAGTCAAGAGAAAAATTAGTTATATAGTTGCCATTGATAATAATCTCTCTATATTTCGCTATCTCTTGTCTTAAAATGGGATTATACTCAATAATATCATTTGCAATAGTATCTGGTGCCAGAATGGCTATGATAGATAGATTGTAAAATTCAGACAGCCTCTCTAAGTTGGCGGAATTGTCTTTATATTTACGAATAAAACTTTTTACACTCTTATACTCTATATCGCCATATTTAATATCATAATTCTGTGCGAAGAGAGTAGTGTTTAAAAAAGTGAATAGTATAAGTAGAATTGCATTTTTCATACGCCTAAGTCTTTGTTATACTATAAAGACAAAAATAAGTGTTAAATAGTTGCATGTAATATATACAAAAATATTTTCGGGCGGCTAGTCGTAATGACTGCCGCCCGAAAATATTTTATAACTATATGGCATCAACCTATAGTTAAAACGCTATCACAGCGTTATGTACCTCAAAACAGAAGATTAACCTCTTGCCTCGTCAGATACAGTTAATTTTTTTCTGCCCTTAGCTCTTCTTGCAGCTAAAACTCTTCTACCGTTTGCAGTAGACATTCTCTCACGGAAACCGTGCTTGTTCTTTCTCTTTCTTTGAGACGGTTGATACGTTCTTTTCATAATTATATTTTCATTAGTATTTAATCTCTCTTTTACCTACGAGACTGCAAATATAGTAACTTTTTTTATTACCAACAAATTTTCAGATATTTTTTTATCAAGGGTGGCAGAGATTTGTTATTTACAATAAATATAATGGAACTTTTTTCTTGTTATATTCGGATAAGTGAAAAAAATTGATTATCTTTGTGCACAGTTATTGGTAAAGTAAAAGATAGTAGTAAAGTACTAATAAATAAAGTTTTAAATTTAATTTAATTAAGCGATGTCAAAAATTAAAATCGGTATTAACGGATTTGGACGTATTGGACGTTTAGTTTTCCGTGCAGCAATTAACAACAGCAATGTGGCTGTTGTAGGTATCAACGACCTTATAGACGTTGATTATATGGCTTATATGCTTAAGTATGACACTGTTCATGGACGTTTCAATGGTACGGTAGAGGTTGTAGATGGTAATCTAGTTGTAAATGGTAATACAATTCGTGTAACTGCTGAGAGAGATCCACTTAACCTTAAGTGGAATGAGGTAGAGGCAGAGTATGTTGTTGAATCAACAGGTCTTTTCTTAACAAAAGAGACTGCTGGTAAGCATATTGAGGCTGGTGCAAAGAAGGTTGTTATGTCTGCTCCATCTAAAGATGACACTCCTATGTTTGTTATGGGTGTGAATAATGATAAATATACTAACGATCTTAATATCGTTTCTAACGCATCTTGTACTACTAACTGTTTAGGTCCATTAGCTAAAGTTATTAATGATAACTTCGGTATTATTGAGGGTCTTATGACAACAGTACACGCTGCAACAGCAACACAAAAAACTGTTGATGGTCCTTCAGCTAAAGATTGGAGAGGTGGTCGTTCTATTTTAGGAAACATTATCCCATCTTCAACAGGTGCTGCTAAGGCGGTAGGTGTTGTTATTCCTGAGCTCAAAGGTAAATTAACTGGTATGGCTTTCCGTGTTCCAACAGCAGATGTTTCAGTTGTAGATTTAACTGTACGTCTTGAGAAAGCGGCTAGCTACGATGAAATCAAGGCAGTTGTTAAGAAAGCATCTGAGAATGAGTTAAAAGGAATCCTTGCATACACTGAGGATGCAGTTGTTTCTACTGATTTTGTTGGTGATTCACATACATCTATTTTTGATGCAGCAGCAGGTATTGCTCTTAATGGCAATTTCGTTAAACTAGTTACATGGTATGATAATGAGTGGGGTTACTCAAACAAAGTTGTTGAGTTAATAACTTACATGAACAGCGTAAAGTAATAAACTAGTTTAGATTAGTTTAAAATAGTGGGCGGCAAGAGTTAATCTTGTCGTCCATTTTGTTTTATCAAGGGGCGTTTGTTGCAAATTTTGTTTTATTGAGAGGTCGTTTGCTACAAAAACACCCAACTAATCATTTAATAAATTAGTTGGGTGTTTTTGTTTTGACAATTTGCAAAATATGATCTTGCTTCAGTTCTTCTGTATTAAGAAATAGTAGTGTCCGGCGAACCTGAGGATTGAATTTATGCACGTCATATCTACCCTAA
>CAYJCU010000124.1:0-4239 GCA_964368765.1 uncultured Rikenellaceae bacterium | reverse complement strand
GATATGACGTGCATAAATTCAATCCTCAGGTTCGCCGGACACTACTAAATTTAAATCTAACTTTTAAGTTGAGATAATAATTTCTCTGCAAATGGCAGTGTGGAGTTGCTTAAAAACATCTCTATATCTATCTGCCCTCTATCAAACATACTTTTTAACATATCTTCGTTTAGCTGCCTATATAGTGGTGTAGCTACTGAGTGTGATACTACCAAATCAAAATTAACTATATTGTCAACCATGTTAGGGATATATACACCTTTTCGCTCTCCTACTGATGATAGTTGCCTCTCTGAGCGGTAATACTGCATTATAACCTTAAGTAGTTTCTCATCACGTTGTTTTTGAGCAAAACGCAAGGTGTCGAAGAGTACCTTTAGGTTGAGTTGCGAGTTCTCTGCCTGCTGAGCATAGAGACTAGCTGCCATATACCCAGATGATGTGCCGCCCTGTATGGCTGTTGATACACCAGATAGCTCTTTGATAAGACCTATCTGCACATTTAGCATCTCCCAAGCACCCACATTTGTGCTGTTGGATGATATTTGAAAGGGTATATCACGTGTGTTATTAGGCTTATAGAGTATAACACCATTTGCCTTGACATACTCAGAGCTAAAGTCTTCTATACTATAACCATCAGGTAGTGAGTTCTCAGGTACCATTAAAACACCCTTAGCACTTGTTCCCATAATAAAGTCAATCATCACTAGTAGTCTATTGATATAACGCTGTATATCAATAATGTCACCTATCAATGCCTTAGGTGTACCATCTATTGTGGGTATTGAGGTTAGAATATATGGGTGTGTTTTGTGATGATATGGTGTCTCCATCTCCATAAGTATCTCACCAGTAGGTGCTATAAAAGCAACACTCCAGTAGTGTACATACCTATCATCTACTCTGATAAGAGGTGCAAGTGTCTCATCATAACCCGCCGTACGGCACTCTTCTAGCCTTCTAAGGTTAATGCTATCCACCTCTTTATCTGTTATCTTATCATTACGAACTACCTCTCCTGATAGATAGTCGTGGAGGTATCTCTCCCAGCGCCCTCGCTTGTGCCATATCTCAATAACCCTACATAGAGCAGGGTTGTTAGGTATATGAAAATCGCTCTCCATGCCTGTATTTATCGTGCGCCTATTGGTTGGCGAATAGATTTTGTTTATTACCTTCTCATCATCGGGTGTTCTAGCAAAAGCACTTACCACCTCTTCAAGAGAGTAGTCGTGTAGTTCGCCTATGAGCGATAATGAGCGCAGAGAACTATCTGTTAGGTCGGTATCAAAAAATAACCTACCTCCCGACACAAGGTTAATAACACCCTCGCCCTGCTCACGCTCTTGCGAATAGTCGTATGACACCTTATAACACCCTACCCCTGAGAGTATCAACTCTTCAAGTAACGATAAATCTAAACGTCCCGTCTGATTAGCTTGATGACACACTTGCAGGGTCTCTGTTAGCATTGTTCCAAGCTCTATCTCATCTTCGTTACGGGCATATACCACTGTTTGTGTAGGGCTATTAAGCATCTGGCCGCATATATTGCGTATGAATTGCTGGATAAAATTGTGTTTTAGTAGCTGCTTACCCTGACGAGTTAATAGTTCGGATTCACGAACCATCTTTCCGCTATTATCAGGATCAGGAACCATATCGCCCCACTGATTACCATTGCGATACTCAATATTTCTACGTCTCTCAGCACGGAACTGAGAAAGAGCTTGCCATGCTGCTTGCCCACGCTCTAATAGCTCTTTGCCATCGCCCCTCTTATGTCTACCCTTTAATCTCTCGGGTGGTGCGCTTATGATGGTTTCATCACCATAACGACGATGAAACTTATAGTAGTTATCAATCTCTTTTCTCATGATACATCGATTAGTTTAGTATGTAATTCCAGAAACCCTTTTGAGTAGATGCCACATCTCTCTTCTCTTCATCAAGTGCATTCATCGTGTCATCATAACTCTCAGTGCGCTTGCGTTGCTCCTCAGAACCTATTGCAGCTAAATTACTAACTGCCTCAGAGTAGTTTTTATTAAGTTCAGAGCCCATAGCCACCGCCGCTTCAGCCGACATGCCACCACGAGCTAAGTTATTAGCTAACGCCTCTTCTTGCTCCTCTTTCTCGCTGTTTATGGCACTCATAGCACTCTTGCCAACGGTTGTGTCAAGATAGTCAGTTGCACTTGCAATGCTATGAGACTCTTCAATACTCTCTCGTTGCTGCTCAATAGCCTTTATCTGCTCTTCACGAGCCTTGTCATCAGAAACCTTACGTAGGGCCCCTGATAACATATCTAATCCAAAATCTAGTAACGACATAATTTTAATAATTTAAATGAATAATTTGCAGACAAAAATAACTATCTCATGTAAACATCTTTTTTATTCGCTATATGTAAAATTACAATGATTTTTATTTATTTGATAATCAATGATTTATTTATTGTTGTTTTTTAATAAACAAAAATAATCGAATATTATATGCGTTAATTCAAAAAAAAGTATTACCTTTGCCAAAATTTAAATAGAGGTAATTATTATGTCATTTGAAGGAGATAAGATTTTAGGCGAAGGTTTAACCTTTGATGATGTGCTTTTGATACCAGCGTATTCAGAGGTACTTCCGAAAGATGTTGATATAACATCATATTTTTCTAAGAATATAAAATTGAATGCACCAATAGTATCGGCAGCTATGGACACAGTTACTGAGTCTAGCATGGCAATAGCTATCGCACGTAGTGGAGGTATAGGTGTTATTCATAAAAATATGTCGATTGAGGCGCAAGCATCTGAGGTACGTAAGGTAAAGCGTGCTGAGAACGGTATGATATACGATCCTGTTACTATCACTAAAGAGAAGACAGTGGGCGACGCTTTAGCGATGATGAAAGAGAACAAGATAGGTGGTATTCCAGTTGTTGATGGTACTAAGTTAATAGGTATTGTTACAAATCGTGATTTACGTTTCCAGCGTGATATGTCTCGCATTATTGATGATGTGATGACAAAAGAGAATCTTATTACAATACATCGTAATGAGATATCTAACGCATCGGCAAGATTAAGTGAAAATAAGATAGAGAAATTACCTGTTATCGACGATAATGGCGATTTAGTTGGTCTAATCACTTATAAAGATATTGTAAAGGTAATCAAAAACCCAGGAGCTAGTAAAGATTCTAAAGGTCGTTTACGTGTGGCGGCTGGTGTAGGTGTTACAGCAGATACTATGGAGCGTGTTGATGCTCTGTATAAGGCAGGTGCTGACGCTATTGTTATTGATACTGCGCATGGTCACTCAAAGGGTGTTGTTGATATGCTAAAGAGTGTTAAGGCTAAATATAGCGATTTAGATGTTGTTGTGGGTAATATAGCAACTGGAGCGGCGGCTCTTATGTTGGCTGAGGCTGGTGCTGATGCTGTTAAGGTTGGTATCGGACCAGGTTCTATATGTACTACACGAGTTATTGCAGGTGTTGGTGTTCCGCAACTATATGCTGTTTATGAGGTTGCTAAGGCACTTAAAGGAACAGGTGTTCCGTTGATAGCTGATGGTGGTGTTCGATATACAGGAGATGTTGTTAAGGCTATTGCTGCTGGTGCAGACTCTGTAATGGCAGGCTCAATGTTCGCAGGAGTTGAGGAGTCTCCAGGAGAGACTATCATATTCGAGGGACGTAAATTTAAGACTTACCGTGGTATGGGTTCTCTTGAGGCAATGCAAAAAGGATCTAAGGATAGATATTTTCAAGGCGATGAGGATGATGTAGCTAAGTTAGTACCTGAGGGTATTGCAGCACGTGTTCCATATAAGGGAACGCTTAACGAGGTTGTTTATCAATTAATAGGAGGTCTTCGTGCGGGTATGGGTTACTGTGGTTCTAAGGATATAGAGGCGCTTAAAAAGGCTCAGTTTATTCGTATAACTTCATCGGGTATCTTAGAGAGTCACCCACATGATGTAACTATCACAAGAGAGGCTCCAAATTACAGTAGATAATTTAAGGTAGTCGTAGAATAACTTGAAATCTGTATTTTAAGTTGTTACGACCAAATAATAATTATTTATTACCCCTCATTTTAGATCATTTGACTAAAATGAGGGGTAATATTTTCTAGAAATCTAACCGATTTGCTGGTGTGTAGCAGAGCACATAAAAAGAACTAGTAGTGTCCGGCGAACCTGAGGATTGAATTTATGCACGTCATATCTACCCT
>CAYJCU010000123.1:0-4298 GCA_964368765.1 uncultured Rikenellaceae bacterium | reverse complement strand
CAAAATTGGATTTATGTGCGTTATAGGTGCCCTAAAACACACCTGCGGAGTACATGGGTACTTTATATGGTGTGTTTTAGGGTAGATATGACGTGCATAAATTCAATCCTCAGGTTTGCCGGACACTACTAGTTATTTTTCTATTTCTCTTTGTGTACATATAATATTTATGAAGCTAAAAACATTAAGATATTATAGTTTATTTGCTAAAATTTTATATCTTTGTAGTTGATTTAAGTGATAATTAGTCTAATTTTAAAATTTAGACTAAATGTGAATCATTAAAAATTAATAAATTATACCCTATTAGGGTTAGAGTAATTATGAGTAGTACTATATTTTATAATGAAAATAGCTATTGCAATAGCTGCATGAAGTGTGTTAGTAGCTGTAAATTAAAAGCGATAAAATTCATTGATAATCTACCTAAGATTGTTGAAGAGTATTGCGTGAATTGTGGAGAGTGTTATAATCACTGTTCGCCACATGCTATTGAGTTTATTGATAGTATTCAGTATGCTAAAGAGTTAATAAGAAACAATAATATAGTTGTGGCTTCGCTTTCGCCTACGTGGGTGAGTGAATTTAGAGGTGTGACAAAAAGTGGAATGATACGTATGTTAAAGATGTTAGGTTTTAACTATGTCAGTGAAACAACACATGGGGCATCACAAATGCTTGATGGGGTAATAAGTCACCTAAAAGGAGGAGCGCCACTAACTATATCTTCAGCATGTCCAGCTATATCATCAATGGTTGTGAAGTATTATCCGCATTTAGCACAATATCTTGCACCTGTGGAGATGCCTGTTATTGCACATGCTAAGTCGCTACGTAAAGTGTATGGAGATAATATAAAGGTAGTCTCACTCTCTTCGTGTGTTGCAGAAAAGACAAACTATGATAGAGACCCCCAAGATGTTAATAGTACTGTTACATTTAAAGAGCTTAAAAAATGGTTTGATGAAATGAAGATTGACTATAAGTCATCTTTAATAAATGATGGTGAAGAGCTCTCTTTCGAACCTTTTGATGCGTCGGGTAATCATGATTATATTTTTGCAAGTGGTTCAATATTAAATGCACTAGGAGAGGCAGGGCTTGATTTGACATTTATATCATTCTCTGGTATGGAGAATGGGGTAAATACACTCGACGTTATGAATGTAGATAAGTTAGAGAAACAAACTTTTGTGAATCTCTTAGCTTGTAAAGATGGCTGTTTCTCTACATCGGGTTCAATAAAAATGGGGGATAATATACATAAATTAATAACCTATAAAGATCACTATAAAAGTAGAACAACGCTGGGAGATAATGAGATGCCTAGCGTTGATATAACAAGAGACTATAAGGTTGAGGATATAGAGAATATACACGATATTGATCCAGTAAAGATTAACGGTGTTCTTGAGTCTATATACACATCGCCAACAGGGAAGCAGATTGATTGTGGTAAGTGCGGTTATCCAACCTGTCGAGATTTTGCGAGGGGTGTAGTGCGTGGTATGGCACAAAAGTTTAATTGTGCTCCACACTATCAGAAGGTTCTGCGTGATAACTTTTCGATTATGGTAGAACATATCCCTTACTCTACCTTTGTTGTTGATGTTAGTCTAAATATTATTGAGTCTAACGAACTTTTTCAAGAGGAGATAGGTTTACCTATGAGTTCAAATGGTATGCTATCAAAAAATGATATAGAGAAATATATTCCTTTCTGTGATGATATACGTAAGATGTTCGAAGAGCGTACAATATCATACGAGACAGATGTTATTGTGCGTGGTAAGATGCAGAGAGTTACGCTTTTCCCTATGAGAGAGTATAAATTTGTGTGTGGTATTGTGCGTAATATGGTTTCGGGTGGCGCTATGGGTGGTGAGATGGTTCTGAAAACTCGAAAAATTATTAGTGATAATATAGAGGCAGTGCATCAGATTGCCATACTCTTAGGCGAAAATGCATCAAGAACAGAGGCACTCCTTAATTCAATATTAGAGACAAACTATAAAGAGCAGTAGCAAGATGATTGTTAATAGTGATTTATATATAGAGATGGCATGTAACTCACATCGTGAGATGGGGCAACTTGTTGGGGGTAATCAATATCTTATGAAAGAGTACCCCGAACATATTGCTTTGGTCTTATGTAGTGGTGGTGCGGCGGGTCTAAAATCGAGTGTTATGGCTGGTGTTATATCATCAATGGCCTTGACACATACGCACTATTTGCCGTCACTTGTAGATGTAGGGCAAAAAATAGTATCATCATTTGCTAGAGATAATGAGCAAAGTAACCCTGCTATTGTTGTTGTCAAGATAACAAATAGGTATGAGGTCTCTATTATTGAGTATGGAAGTCACTCGGTGGTAGTTATGGAGGGTAGTAGCATGAAAAATGTTCAAAGTGAGATGATAGAGGTGCGTGAGGGTGTTGCCTTTAGATATATAACCTTTAAAGCATCGCTTGAAGATAGGGTATTGCTATTCTCAAACGGAGTAACTAAGTCAGGATATGGTTCTGCCTTTATTCCTAATGGATGGGGTGTTGAAGGTGTTATTAATTATAGTGAGGGGTTAATAGAGAAAAATAGTGATGTTTCGGCTATGTCTTTAAGCAAGAGTATTGCTGATTCTGCTTATGAGAACGATTTTAATAACCCTAAACAGGATATTAGTTGCTCTGCTGTATATTTTCGTTCACCACGTAGGTTGTTGGTATGTACCGGCCCCCCTTATAATATGCAAAACGACTCTGTGATTGCTAAAATAGTTGAAGAGTATGCTGGAGATGTGATTATAAGTGGTGGTTCAACATCGCAGATAGTATCTCGTGAGTTGGGGCGTGAGTTGGTACTTGATATGCGCAAAGATTTATCGGGTCTCCCATCAACATATAAGATGGATGGGGTGAAATTTGTTACCGAAGGGGTATTAACGCTTGGTAAGGTGAAGAGTGTGCTAGAGAATCTGAAGACTAGCAGAGCAAAAGGAGAGGGTATTGATATTATTTTTGTTAATGAACTACTAGAGCATGACGCAATAGATTTTATTGTTGGTACAAAGATTAATGAGTTACATCAAAATCCTAATATTCCAATGGAGTTAGGGTTGCGTAGATCGGTGATAAGTGATATTGCACGAATTTTGGAAACGAAATATATGAAGGTAGTAACAAAACGTTATTTTTAAAAAAATTATGAGAGAGATAGTATTATATATTGCTATTAGCCTTGATGGTTATGTAGCAGATAGTAAAGGTGGTGTGGCGTGGCTTAATGGCGATGGCTCGAAACCTGAAAATATGGGAACTTATGGCGATTTAATGAACTCTATCGATACCGTAGTTATGGGGTACTCTACATATAATCAAATTATTACAGAGTTATCTCCCGATACGTGGGTATATGCTGGTTTGCAAAGTTATGTTTTTACTCATAGAGATATAGAGAGCAATAGCGATGAGATAGTTATCACTAGCCAACCTATTGAAGAGTTGTTGGCGTTGTTAAAGCAAGAGAGCGGTAAAAATATATGGATATGTGGTGGTGCTAGTATAGCTAATCAAGTCATTAAGAGTGGTTTGGTTGATAGATACCATATCGCTATTATACCTACTATTCTTGGTGATGGTATTAGGCTATTCGAGAATTATGATAGTGAGTTACAGCTAAAATTGGTAGATACCGTAAAATATAATGGCATAGTTGAGTGTGTATATACTCCACGTAAATAAAGAGGTATGAAAAAAACTAATGCTATGAGGCTCTTAGAGGCAGCAGGTATCTTGTTTAGGACATCTGAGTATGAGGTTAATGAGGATAATCTATCTGGTGTGCATGTGGCAGAGCAGATAAGAATGAATCCTGATATGGTTTTTAAAACCCTGATAACTAGAGGCGATAAGAGTGGTATTAATATTTTTTGTATTCCTGTGAATAGCGAACTTAACCTGAAAAAAGCATCATTAGTTAGCGGAAATAAGAGAATAGAGATGGTATTGATGAAAGATATACTCTCTTTGACTGGTTATATCAGGGGTGGCTGTTCGCCAATAGGTATGAAAAAGAGCTATCCCACCTATATAGATGAGATAGCTGTTTTGTATGATGAGATAGCTGTCAGTGCTGGTGTTCGTGGTTGTCAGATAATAATAAATCCTAATGAGTTAGCCGATTTTGTTGACGCACAAATAGTAGATTTAATTTAGGTTCGTTTGGGAGAATTGTGGATTTTATATGAGTAGTGTCCGGCGAACCTGAGGATTGAATTTATGCACGTCATATCTACCCTAA
>CAYJCU010000122.1:0-4389 GCA_964368765.1 uncultured Rikenellaceae bacterium | reverse complement strand
AATTTATTGCTGGTGGTGTTGAGTGGATGACTCCACTATTACTATGTCTTATTATCGGTTTAGCGATAGTTATCGAGCGCGTTATCTATCTTAACCTTGCAACAACAAACACTAAGAAGTTACTTCAAGATGTTGAAGATGCTCTTCAAAGTGGTGGTGTTGAGGCAGCTAAGGAGCTTTGTCGTAATACACGTGGTCCAGTAGCAGCAATTTTCTATCAAGGTCTTGATCGTTACGATGAGGGTATTGATGTAGTTGAAAAATCTATCGTTTCTTATGGCTCGGTACAGATGGGACAGCTTGAGAGTGGTCTTTCATGGATTTCTCTTTTCGTTGCTCTTGCTCCGATGTTAGGTTTCATGGGTACTGTAGTAGGTATGATCGGTGCGTTCGACTCTATCGCAGCAGCTGGTGATATCTCTCCAACAGTAGTAGCAGGTGGTATTAAAGTGGCACTTTTAACAACTGTAGGTGGTCTTATCGTTGCGGTTATTCTTCAGTTATTCTACAACTATCTTGTATCTAAAGTTGATGGTCTAGTATTAAGTATGGAAGACTCTTCTATCACACTTATCGACATCATCACTAAGTACAAGAAGAAGTAATCTATTACTTTTTTTTAAAACCCATAAATTATAGATGGGTAGATAGAACGGAATTATATTCCGAAAGTAATTAACTGAAAAAAAATAAAGATATGAAATCAATGAAATTTGTAAGGTACATAGGTTATGGTATACTTGCTATATCTGTGATTATCGTTGCGGTTTTCTTTATAAGTAGCGATTTTAACGCAGAAGATTACCCTATGGCAGACCTTATCTTGAATTGGACATATACAATGCTAATCCTTGCTGGTGCTACAGCGGTATTATTACCACTTATCGCCCTAGCTAAGGATCCAAAGAAATTGGTTAAATCACTTGCAGGTATCGGAGTAGTTACTGTGGTAATACTTATTTGCTACCTTGCATCAAGCGATGCTCCTGTTACTTTAGCTGACGGCGAGGTTATTTCAAATGCAGCAGTTCTTAAAGTGAGTGATACTGGACTTATAGCTACTTATATAGCATTCTTTGGTACAATCATCGCTATTGCAGCTGGTGAAGTATGGTCAATTATCAAGAAAAGATAATTCAAAGTTAAGAGTTACATAATTTAGGAGATTGCAAAGCAAATGTTTAATCTCCTAAATTATAATCAAGTAATAATTTATGTAAGTGTGCATTACGCAAAACTACATAAGAGTGCTATGATAGATAGTACAATATTAAAAAACGAGAAATAATGGCAAAAAGACCAAGAGCAAAAGCTGAGATAAACGCAGGTTCGATGGCAGATATAGCCTTCTTACTTTTGATATTCTTCCTTGTAACAACAACGATGAATGTTGACTCAGGTATTATGCGTAACCTTCCAGACCCTAACGCCGATCAAACAGAGCGTAAGGTATTGAAGAGGAATGTTCTTTTCGTTTCAATAAACTCACGTGATGAGATACTTATCAACCTTGAAGAGCGTATCAAATTAACAGAGTTAAAAGAGCGCGCTAAGAAGTTTATTCTTAATGCATCGAACGATCCTACTATGCCGGAAGTGGTTATGCGTGATGTCGAGAAAATCGGTAAGATTCGCACAACTAACGCAACTGTTTCTCTTCAAAATACACCTGGTACGAGCTACGATATGTATGTAAAGGTACAAAACGAGCTTACTCGTGCGTACAATGAGATACGTAATGAACTATCAATGAGATATTTCAGCAAGCCGTATGATAAGGCAGAAAAAGAGGAGCAAAATGCAGTTAAGAAAGCGGTTCCATTAAGTATCTCGGAGGCAGAACCTAAAGTATAAGGAGGAGCATGTTATGGCAATAATGAAAAAAGACAAAAAAAGAGAACAACAAGCGATTAACTCGGGATCACTTCCAGATATCGTGTTTATGATTCTTTTCTTCTTCATGGTCTCTACATCTATGCGTGAGGTTGAGATGAAGGTAAGAACTACTCTTCCTGAGGCTACTGAGATTCAGAAACTAGAAAAGAAAACACTTGTAAGTTATATCTACGTAGGTCCTCCAACAGATCAATTAAGAGCTAAATTTGGAGATAGACCTAGGATACAGCTAAATAACGATTACAGTACATCAGCTCACATCCGTTCATATATAGCGGCAGAGAAAGATAAACTATCAGAAGCAGACCGTTTCCTTATGACTGTCAGTTTGAAAATAGATAAAAATATCAAGATGGGTATTGTTACAGACGTAAAAGAGAGATTAAGAGAGGCTAACGCCCTTAAAATCAGTTACGTAGCAACAAAAGGTTTAGGGTATCAATAGCGATAAAGAGAGGTCTCACACTGTTGAGGCCTCTTTAATTCATCTATACTGTAAACCACAGTAAAATATTAAAAGCTGTATTAACCTGAGTTTTGGATAAGAAATAGTCATACTTTCTTTATTGTAGCTCATTTTCAGCACCTTATTACAAAATACGATGCTCACGCACAATAAGTGCACTCCGCTTCGCTTTTACAATAACGCACTGAAACTGAACCACACTAAAAAAGTCTGTTGCTAATACTTAATTTTACTTGTTATCCGTAACTTAAACTATTTCTTATCCAAATCTCCGGTTATTAGGTTGTAGTTATTGTTAGTGATATACCAATATCCAGAATAAGTACAAGTTAGGCAGCTTTGTCAATTAAAGAGAAAACAAAAGTTCAAAATTATATTTCATTAATAGTAATAGTTATGAGAGTTAAAGTTAAAGATTTATTACAAACATCCCCAGAGGGACAAGAGGTGGTATTAAAAGGTTGGGTGCGCACAAAACGTGGAAATAAAAATGTAGCATTTCTTGCTATAAATGATGGCTCAACGATAAATAATATTCAGGTTGTTGTAGATGTAGCTAACTTCAACGAAGAGCTATTAAGAGATATTACAACTGGCGCATGCGTTTGTATTAAGGGTAGATTAGTTGAGTCAGCAGGTTCTGGGCAACCAGTAGAGATGCAGGCTACTGAGATAGAACTTTATGGCGGTGCTGATAACAGTTATCCACTACAAAAGAAAGGACACACACTTGAGTTTTTACGTGAGATAGCACACCTACGCCCACGTACTAACACATTTGGTGCAATTTTCCGCATTCGTCATGCTATGAGTTATGCTATTCATAAGTTTTTCAACGATAAAGGTTTTAAC
Source organism: uncultured Rikenellaceae bacterium (assembly GCA_964368765.1). Lineage (GTDB taxonomy): Bacteria > Bacteroidota > Bacteroidia > Bacteroidales > Rikenellaceae > JADFUS01. The sequence continues at coordinate 1,175 of CAYJCU010000122.1, read as the reverse complement.
TACTGGCACTCGCCTATAATAACTGCATCAGATGCAGAGGGCGCAGGTGCTATGTTCTCGGTATCAACACTTGATATGTCTAACACACCTCGCAATGAAGAGGGAGGAATTGATTATAAGCAAGATTTCTTCGGGAAACATACGAACCTAACTGTATCAGGTCAACTAGAGGGAGAATTAGGAGCCCTAGCTTTAGGAGAGATATACACATTTGGTCCTACTTTCCGTGCAGAAAACTCTAATACACCTCGTCATCTTGCTGAATTCTGGATGATAGAGCCAGAGATGGCATTTTACGATATTAACGACAACATGGATTTAGCTGAGGAGATGCTGAAATATCTTACTAATTATGCTCTTGATAACTGCATGAGTGATATTGAGTTCTTACAAAACATGTATGATAAGGAGCTAGTAGAGAGACTTCAATTTGTGGTTAAGAACAAGTTTATCCGTCTTGAATATACTGAGGCAATAGAGATTTTAGAGAAGAGCGGTGCTAAGTTTGAGTTCCCTGTATCTTGGGGTGCAGACTTACAGAGTGAGCACGAGCGTTATCTGGTAGAAAAACACTTTAAGTGCCCAGTAATGGTTACTGGTTACCCTAAAGAGATTAAATCTTTCTATATGAAGCTAAATGAGGATGGAAAAACTGTTAGAGGTATGGATGTCCTATTCCCTAAGATTGGCGAGATAATAGGTGGCTCACAGCGTGAAGAGAACTATGATTTACTTATAGGTCGTATGGAAGAGGTTGGAGTACCACAAGAGGAGATGAGTTGGTATCTTGACACTCGTAAATTTGGAACTGCACCACATAGTGGATTTGGTTTAGGATTTGAGAGATTAATGTTATTTATCACAGGTATGAGTAATATTCGTGATGTAATTCCGTTCCCTAGATCACCAAAAAATGCTGAGTTTTAGTAAAATCTGAGGATTAATACCAATAATAACGCCCAATTAATTGTTTTGCAATTAATTGGGCGTTATTATTGGTAGAGTAATTCTCGAAACTCTGTTTTGGTGTAATCGTCTCCCTGATGACGTCTTGATGATATGCAATATAATTATATAGACCTTTGTGATATAATTTTAAACGTCAATAGTCATGTTCTTTAATTATTGTTGTCCGGTAAAAAAATCAAAAAATCTAGCAACTACCTATCCTGCAA
>CAYJCU010000121.1:0-4408 GCA_964368765.1 uncultured Rikenellaceae bacterium | reverse complement strand
ATAATATCCACAACCCATCTTATATGGTGGGTTTTAGGGTAGATATGACGTGCATTAATTCAATCCTCAGGTTCGCCGGACACTACTAAAAAACAAATTATAAACGTATGAAAATAGATCATTTTGCACTTTGGTGTGTGGATATTGAAAAAATGCGCCACTTTTACACATCATTTTTTGAGTGTAGTAGTAACGAGATGTATCACAACAAAACAAAAGATTTTAAATCATATTTTCTCACCTTCTCTAATAGCGATTGCCGTATTGAACTTATGACAATGCCCAATATAGAGGAGAATAGAGCTACAAAAAGAGGTTCAGTAATGGGCTTGGCTCATTTTTGCATAGAGGTAGGAGATGAAGATGCAGTTCTTTCGCTCACAGAAAAATTACGCTCTGAGGGCTATACAATAGCAAGTGAACCACGCAGAACAGGAGATGGATATTTCGAATCGGCAGTGCTCGACCCCGAAGGAAATTACATAGAGATGTCAGCAGTGAAATAGGGGGCGTCGCAAAACCATATTAAAGCTGTATTTCAATCAGTTACGACCTAATAATAGTTGTTCGTTACCCTTTATTATAATCAAATGGACTAAAATGGAGGTAACAACCCTCTAAAAATCCTGCGGATTTTAATGTAAATTTAACACTTTTTGAAAAAAAGTGAACAAAAACCGAGTGCCTACTTCTAAACGGCACTCGCTCGCTATAGCTCGTTAAGGGCAATTCGCAAAACAGAGTTTTGCGAATCGCCCGAAATAGGTAAAGCAATTCGCGAAACTAAAATACATCGAAACTAAACTGCATTGGCGATTCTTAAAACCTTCTTATATACGAAAATGACGGTAAGAAAGGTATTAATTGAAAGGCATAATGCTTACTCCTTGTTGTGTCATAATATATATAGTGTGCATTGCGATGTGCCGTAGCATTAAGGAGAGATAGTTGCCAGATGCGAGACCCCTTTTTAAGTCTCTTCTCCATGCTATAATTAATATCAACTCTAAAGTAGTCTGATAGCCTTGTATTTGGATAGATAGGATTATTCTCTACTACGTTATTACTTGGTATATTACCATGCACCCACCACATATCTCTATATATATTATCTACCTCAAATTCAGATGTGGTAACATAGTAAGGCGTACCACTCTTATAGTTTATATTAAGTGACAGTGTGTGGCTACGCTTACCCTTTTTCAGTATGTTATACGATCCAAATAGATTTAAGTTATGAGGCGTATCAAAGATAAAATCAACCTCTTTCCCTGCTATATCATGAACCGATTTAGAGTAGGTATAAGCCCCCATAAAATTAAACTTACCCTTTGAGTATTGCGCCAAAAATTCTAAGCCATAAGCTATGCCCGACGCTAGATTGTAGCCTCCATTTTGTAGCAGATAATCATCAATATCATATATAATAGAGAGATTATTAAATCTCTTATAATAACCCTCTATGGAGACCTCAAAATTATTATTAACTCGTCTCTTATAACCTAATGTAAATTGATTAGCTATAGGAAGCTCGCTGCTATTCTGAAAAGGTAACCAGTAGTCAATAGGTAGTGTGTTATGATATTGATACATTGAGAATAGAGGCTGACTACTCTGTGCGTATCCTGCCCATATATAATTATCTCCTAGAGAGTAGTTAATAGCCACCCTCGGCTCTATAACTAGGCTAACATCGTTACTATTATATATAGATAATCTAGCTCCTATATTTATTATAAGATTATTAAATGCCAAGCGATTATCAATATAAGTAGATGCTGTCAATAGCTCCCTACTACCATAATTAACAAAATTGTGTTGATCATTACGTTTTATGGTTGTTGTTTGAGGGTTAAAATTCTGAAAGGATAGCTTAGCCCCATACGACAGGTTATACCAACTAACTAAATTGTGATTAAGATTTAGTTTTAAACCATACTCTTCTAATTGCGATGTGATGCTGGAGTGAATATAGCTGCCCTCCACATTATCATCAAAGGTGTATGAGTTGTTATTATGCAGTAACGATACATAGGCCATTGCACTAAATGATGATCGATTGCTGAGTATTGAGTTTAATTTAAGCGAGCCAGCAACACTCCCCCAATTTAGTTTAGAGATACTCTCTGTATTCAGTTTAGAGACGTTTCCACCACTATAAATATCATATTTAAAATCAGAGCCTATCTCCATAACATCATTACCACTATATAGGTTAAGTGATAGCTTATGATTTCTGATATTATAATTTATTTTGGCATTTATATCGTAGAACCCTATATTATACCACTCCTCCTCTTTTGAATTATTAATATATTTATATAGGTGCATAAACATATTAGGCACAAAATATCTTGCACCTACTAAATAACTACCTTTACCCCCATTAATTGGCCCCTCAATAATACCCGATGCCGTTGTTGTTCCTAATTGTATTGTCTGCTTATGTTCGTTCTTATTCCCCTCCCTCATATTAAGAGTTGCTACACCAGACAACCTACCACCATACTCAGGCGGTATATAGCCCTTATATAGCTCAGCATACTTTATTGTCTCGCCATTAAAAATAGAGACAAAACCAAAGGCGTGCGAATGGTTATAGATAGGCACATCATCCATTAGTATAAGTGTCTGATCACTCGACCCTCCACGTATATTAAGTCCTGATGTCCCCTCTTTACCAGGCACCACACCTGGTAATAGTTGAAAATATTTAAATATATCCTGCTCTCCGAAGAATGACGGAACATATTTTAATTGAGAGGCATCTATTGCCACAACACCATTATCCCTAATCTTTGCCATAGGCTTAGGGGCAGATAGACTAACAACCACCTCATCTATCTCAACAAAAATATGATACATGTCAATATTGAGAGTGGTATCGCTTGCAACTACTATACTCTTATCTATATCAGCATAACCAATATGTTTAAATAGTATAGTGGTCTCTTTAGCACTACCACTAATAGAGTAAAAACCATCACTATTAGTAGTAGTTTCAACCCCACCACTTAGCGTAACAGATACACCGATAAGAGGTTCACCACTCGATATATCACGCACAAAACCAGATATAGTTCTCTCCCTCTCTTGCGAATATATTTCAGTAGAACTTATCGTAATTATAATAGATAGACACAAAATAACTCTTAATATAATTCTAGCCATATCTCCTCTTCAATTTTGTGTTTATAGGTAGTTGTTGAGTAACCTGCAAAAATACCCAACCCATTATTTATGTTTGTACTTAGGGGTATATTGGTATGAAAAATACCATCAATAGCTGTAATCTGTTTATATAGCGAGCGATAATATTTATCATAATCATCTGAAGGAGCTATCAGTAGCAGATGAACCTCTGAAAGAGGTGAACTATTTGGAAAAAAACTTGTCACCCCTTCACTATTAACAGAACTTGAATATGATGTTCTGTCTATATGTGCTCGAATAGAGAAATTAAGAGGTAGGGCATTAACTACGCTCTCTTGGGGAATACGAATAAATTGCTCATAAAAATCGATACTGCCACGTGCCATAATATTATTACCATCACTACCATCATCGCCATTTGAATTTACTTGATCACAGAAATAGTTTGTGGCGTAGAAATATACCGTTTTCATTGTATCGGGTATAACATAACTATCATTCTCTATTGGCGGAAGCCATGGATTATAACCACCATCTTCTACCTCTACATTCTTATATATTAAATAAGAGTTTAGCCACACAGCACGCCCATCGCCATAATTGTCAATATCTGAAATAGTGTAGTGATTATAAAAATTAGGATAATTACCATCAGCATATATAACCTCGTTAAATGCAATATCAAAGGTTACAGGGTGTGGAACTGTGGTTGTTGCACTGACCTCTCCATAATTTGGCACATATATCTCAATACTATATCTTGCCCCACTCTTAGGGTATATATCAGTAACTAATACCCCTTCACTAAAACTGCCATCAATAATTAGATTGTCATCCTCATATAGTTTTACATCAAACAACTCAACAGGCTTAAATGGCTCTTTACTCCCCACCTCGCGACTCCAATAAAAGGTTCCATAAATAGTGCTATCTGGTGTTATTATAGACTCAAACACCACCTGTGGGGTATATTCCCCATCTAATAGCTCACTAATATCATACTCATATCTGCAAGCAGAAAGAGTGCTCGCCAATATTAGTAATACTAAAATATATAATCTCTTCATTATTTTTTAATTATTGTTGTCCGGTAAAAAAATCAAAAAACCTATTAACTATCTATCCTACAACAAATTAATCGTGATTAAAATTACAGGGGCTTACAAAACTGAAATTTTGATTTTTTTACCTCTAGAAGTACCAGTTTACCCAAAATTGGATTTAGGTGCGTTATAGGTGCCCTAAAACACACCTG
>CAYJCU010000120.1:0-4485 GCA_964368765.1 uncultured Rikenellaceae bacterium | reverse complement strand
ATATGACGTGCATAAATTCAATCCTCAGGTTCGCCGGACACTACTAATTTTTTTAAAAAAATGCTATTTTCAATAGTAATTTTTTAATAGTAGCGCACTATAAGTATATAATTGATTAATAAAAAATCTATGAAGATAGAAAATAGTGACATAAAAGAGTTTACAGATAGCTACGAGAGCGTTGTAGATGATATAGAACGCCTTATTTATAATCCCGACAGTACAACTGAAGAGGATATAGAGAGGTTTCTATTGAAAAACATGTATAGTGCAGAGCTATTAGATAATCTTACGGATGAAGAGTATTTTGCCGCTATGAACAGAGAGGCACAAGACTCTATTATTGATGCAAGAGCCGATCTCTACTATAAAAGAATTAAGCACTTATCATATAAACACACATTCAGCGTCAGAAAACGCATCATAGCAACAATAGCGAGCGGAATAGCAGCCTCTATATTTCTTACTATGACAAATGCACCTATTGTTAATGATGCTATTAATAGTTATGAGAATAAAGACCTTCTCTCTAAAGAGTTGGTAATAACTAATCAGAGTAGTTCTAATATCTATTATGAGATAGATGGTGAGGTTAAAGTTATTGACACAAACGCCATCATTAATTATGAAGAGGTAAAAGATATAAGTGTGAGGCCACATAAATATATCTATAAAATTAGGTTGTCGGATGGTTCTGAAGTGGTTTTAAATTCAAATAATAAATTGAATATCCCTAACTCACTAGAGAAAGGGGTATCTGTAAATAGTAATAATTACTAACTTTTAAAAATATAATATTTATGAGTAACCCAGTATTAAAGATTGAGAATCTATCTCATCGTTACAGCGTAAAGTGGGCTGTTAAGGATATTAACCTAGAGATAGCAGCTAAAGGGATTTATGGACTATTAGGGGCTAATGGTGCAGGTAAATCTACTATTATGAATATCTCGTGTGGTGTTATTAAACAGTCATCGGGTAGTGTGAAAATTTGCGGCATCGATACCATAAATGATTCTGTTAATTCTCGTAAGAAGATTGGTTTCTTACCTCAAAAACCACCATTACATGCTGAATTGACTGTTGTTGAGTATCTTGAATTATCGGCAAAGTTACGTATGATACCAGACAAGGAGATACCTGGAGCTATAAATGATGTTATTCAGATTTGTAATCTTGAGCACATGAAGGATAGATTAATAAGCAATCTATCTGGAGGTTATCAGCAACGTGTGGGTATTGCACAGGCTATTATACATAAACCAGAGGTTGTTATTTTTGATGAGCCAACTAACGGACTAGACCCTAACCAGATATTAGAGATTCGTTCACTTATACGTGATATTGCAAAAGAGAGAACCGTGATATTATCTACTCACATATTGAGTGAAGTACAAGCTATATGTGATAGAATTATTATGATTGACCAAGGTACGATAGTGTTCGATGGTACTGTGTCTGATTTTGATAACTACATTGCGCCAGACTCTATTATAGTAACACTTGATGAGATGCCACCTATTGATAGTATCCAATCAATCCCAGATGTCACCTCTGTTGAAGTTATTGAAGATTCAAAATATCGCATTCGCGCAACTAATACACGAGAGATTGCTAAACTGTTAGTGGCTAAGAGTGTTGAAAATAACTGGGGCTTAGTAGAGATATATCTTGAGCGCACCTCTATGGATGATGTTTTTGCTCTACTATCTAATCAATAATTATATTTTTCGAATTTAATATATATTAATAATAATGAAGAGAATTTTAGCAATTGCAAAAGCAGAACTACAAGTGTTGTTCTATTCGCCGATAGCTTGGTTTATATTAATTGCATTTATTGTGCAGGCTTGCCTATCATATTTCCCTTTACTAAATTGGATTTCAGATTCACAAGAGTATGGACGTGTTGTGTCTGATCAAACATTTAAATTATTTGCTTATAACCCAAATCCATCATTCATCCCTCGAATGATTAATAACCTATTCTATTTTATTCCTCTTTTAACAATGGGATTAATGAGTAGGGAGATTAGTAGTGGTTCTATTAAACTACTATTCTCATCACCTATAAGTAATACTCAAATCATATTAGGTAAATTTGTCTCTATTATGGTTTATGGATTGGTAATGGTTTTTATACTATTCTTATTTATTCTTCATGGTTCTCTTTTTGTTGAGAATTTCGATTGGGGCTTTATTTGGGTATCATTATTAGGTGTTTATCTTCTACTATGTGCCTATGCGTCAATTGGTTTATTCATGTCTAGCATCACTTCATACCAGATGATAGCAGCTCTTTCTACACTTATCATACTAACATTTTTTAGTTATGTAGGCGATTGGTGGCAAGAGGTAGCCTTTGTGAGGGATATTACATATTGGTTATCAATGGATTCAAGAGCTTCTACATTTGCACGTGGTATGTTCTGCACAGAAGATTTCATATACTTTATTACCGTTATATCTATGTTTATCTCGCTGGCAGTTCTACGTCTTATGATTCGCCGTGAGAGGAGAAGTAAGTTGGTGGTATTTGGAAAATATTTTACCCTTTTTGCTATTGTAGTTGCAATTGCGTTTTTCAGCTCTCGCCCTATATTGATGGGTTATTATGATGCAACACGTTTTGAAAGAAATACTCTATCAAAAGGTAGCCAGGAGATAATTGAAAATCTTGATGAAAGTTATACAGTTATTACTTATGTAAATATTTTCGACCGTGAGCGTGTTGCGTGGGCTATTACTCCTAGACGTGAGGTGTGGGATATGAAAGAGCTTATGGGGCAATACACACGCTTTATGCCTGATCTTAAACTTAAATATGTATATTATCACTCTAAAAAGGGAGAGGCTTATACGGGCTATCAAATGGCTCATCGTGACAAGAGTTATGAGGAGCTTGTAGAGCATGTGGCAGACCGCTTTAATGTGAGAAAAGGTCAGTTACTAACAGAAGAGGAGGTCTTGAAACTAGAACCTACAATTGCTGATGAGAACTTTACCACTTTTAAAGTTGCGGTTTCGTCTAGCGGGAATAAGGGCTACTTCCGTTATTTCGAAGATAATGAGACAGTCCCTTCTGAGCGTGAAATATCTGCTGGATTTAAGCGTATGTATACAACCGTTTACCCTAAAGTTGGTTTTGTTCAAGGTAACGGAGAGCGTCTTGTAACAGAGACAGGAGACCTTGCCTACTCTAGTATGACTAGTAAAAGTGTACGTTCGTCTCTATATAATCAAGGATTTGATGTTGTTACTTTGACTCTGGACGAGCCCGTTCCTAGTGATATAAATATATTAATTATCTCAGATCCACGCAATACTTATAGTGAGACAGCTACTGAAAATTACCAACAATATGTTGATAGAGGTGGCAATTTAGTTGTATTAGGAGAACCTAGCCGTGCCAAAAATGTGAACCCACTTATTGAGCAGTTTGGTGTACAGATAGGTAAAGGTCGTGTAGTTAAGCCACGTAAGGGTAATCGTGCCGATATTATGGGACAAATCCCAACTGAGGATAGTGAACAAATATCATATTTCTTTGAGACTAAGCGTAAATCGCCATGGTATAAGAATGTAACGCCATCTGTCTCTCCGCTTGTTTTTGACGAAAATAATTATGAGTATAAGAGAACTATTATCCTTGAGACCGACTCGCTTAGTGGTATGCCATGGCTTGAGCTAGAGACAACAAACTTTGAGGAGGAAGATCCTAAGTTTAACGAGGCCGCTGGAGAAGCGTATGATATGTATTTCCCACTTATTGTATCGCTAGAGAGAAAAAATAATAGCAAGACACAGAAAATTATTGTAGGTGGCGATGCAGACTTCATGTCTAACCACTGGATAAGTGGCTATCTATCTGATTATGCTATTGATAATGGAACATTTATTATGGGTATGTTTGAGTGGCTATCAGACGGAATTTCGCCGGTAGATATTCGCCGTCCAAAGCCAACAGATAATAAACTTACGTTAAAACATGATAAGGTTGGCATTAATAAAGCACTATTTATGTATGTTTTACCTGTTATTCTAGCTGTTTTAGCTATTGTTATTAACCTAAGACGTAAATCTAAGTAATCGCCACAAAAAAAGGCGATTAAGCAACAATATTAACACATAAGTAGGACGATTCTCGGAACTAAGTTTCGGGAATCGTCTTTTTTGGGCTAATTAGGGTTGATTGTCTGATAAAATAAACCAACTAATATTATATTCACAACCAATCAGGGGAGAACAATTACATGACATACATAATAAAATTTTGAGTTCAGACTTCTAGTAGTACGCAAATACTCAAAATTGTAATAAGGCGGGTTCATGACACCACAAAACAGACCTGCGGAGCACATCAGTACTATATTAGGTGTGCATAAATTGGATTCAATATAAGTTTCTAATTAGTAGTGTCCGGCGAACCTGAGGATTGAATTTATGCACGTCATATCTACCCTAAAACCCACCATATAAGATGGG
>CAYJCU010000119.1:0-4594 GCA_964368765.1 uncultured Rikenellaceae bacterium | reverse complement strand
TAGTGGACAGGTGCTACCACTTTACCAAAACTTAGTACCTAATTAAAATTTAACTTACGAGTGTAGTTCAAGGGTAGAATAGCGGTCTCCAAAACCGTTGATGGGAGTTCGAATCTCTCCACTCGTGCAATATTAATAAAATAAAACTAATAAAAATGAAGTTAGTTCAATATGTGAAAGATTCCTATCAGGAATTGGTTCAAAAAGTGACATGGCCTTCATGGTCACAGCTACAAAGCTCTGCAATAGTCGTAATGATTGCTTCCCTAATCTTTGCATTGGTTATAGTAGCTATGGATTTGTCATTTGAGAATTTGATGAGTGTAATTTACAGCATTCTTTACTAAACCATTTTAATTTTATATTACAATGAGCGATCAGGGAAAAAATTGGTATGTGTTACGTGCCATTGGAGGTAAGGAGAAGAAGGTTAAAGAGTATATAGAAACTGAGGTTCGTACTCATGATCTTCATCATCTTGTATCGCAGGTTTTAATACCTACGGAGAAGGTGTATTCTATTCGAAATGGTAAGAAAGTATCAAAAGAGAGAATATCTTTCCCAGGTTATGTATTAGTAGAGGCTGTATTAGAAGGGGATATACCACATATGCTTCGTAATACGCCAGATGTCTTAGGGTTCTTAGGAACTCCCGGCGGTGCGCCACTTGATGCAATTCCATTGCGTCAGCAAGAGGTTGCACGTCTGCTTGGTTTAGTAGATGATCTAGCGGAGAGCGAAGAGGTTCAAGAGATACCTTTTGAAGTCGGTGAAATTGTCAAAGTTACAGATGGTCCTTTTGCTTCCTTAAATGGGATTATCGAAGAGATTGACAACTCAAGACGTAAATTAGTAGTGTCTGTTAAGATCTTTGGGCGCAAGACTCCTATGGAGTTAAACTTCACACAAGTAGAAAAAGAATAAAAAACTAAATTATTATGGCAAAAGAGGTTGCTGGCTTGATTAAATTGCAGATTAAAGGCGGAGCTGCAAATCCTTCACCTCCTGTAGGACCTGCATTAGGTTCTAAGGGTGTGAACATAATGGATTTCTGTAAACAATTTAATGCTAGGACTCAGGATAGAGCAGGAAAAGTACTTCCTGTTATTATCACTGTTTATAGTGATAAGTCTTTCGACTTTATCATCAAACAACCACCAGTTGCTGTACAGGTTTTAGAGGCTGCTAGCTTGAAATCAGGTTCTGCTGAACCTAACCGTAAAAAGGTTGGTTCAATAACTTGGGCTCAAGTAGAGGAGATAGCTAAAGATAAAATGGGAGACATGAACTGTTTCTCTTTGAAATCTGCTATGTCTATGGTAGCTGGTACAGCACGTAGTATGGGTGTTAATGTTGAAGGAGAAAATCCTAATGTGTAATTACAAATTTGATTACTAATTATGAGTAAGCTAACGAAAAATCAGAAATTAGCCCTATCTAAAGTTGAAGCAGGTAAACAATATAAACTTATCGAAGCTGCGGAGTTAGTGAAGGAGATTACTTATACGAAGTTTGATGCATCAGTAGATGTAGATATTCGTTTAGGTGTTGACCCACGTAAAGCTAACCAAATGGTTAGAGGCGTTGTGGTTCTTCCTCACGGAACTGGTAAAGTTGCAAGGGTTTTAGTTCTTTGTACTCCTGACAAGGAGGCTGAGGCTAAAGCTGCTGGAGCGGACTACGTTGGTCTAGATGAGTATATTGATAAAATTAAGTCTGGCTGGACGGATGTTGATGTTATCATCACACTTCCTACGGTTATGGCTAAAATTGGTGCTTTAGGTCGTATCTTAGGTCCTCGCGGACTTATGCCTAACCCTAAGACAGGTACAGTTACAATGGATGTAGCTAAAGCTGTTCAAGAGGTTAAGTCGGGTAAAATCGACTTCAAGGTTGACAAATATGGTATCGTTCACGCAGGCGTGGGTAGAGTATCTTTTACACCTCAACAATTAGTTGAGAATATAAAAGAGTTATATTCTACAATCATGAAGCTGAAGCCGACTACTGTTAAAGGAGCTTATGTGAAGAGTGTATTTATCTCTTCAACTATGAGTCCTGGTGTCGAGATTGACCCTAAATCAGTTGAAAATTAATAACAAACCACCTGTAAACAATGAAAAGGGAAGAAAAACAATTAATTATTGGTTCTTTAACGGAGAAGTTACAACAGTATCCACACTTCTACCTTGTAGATTCTACAGGACTTACAGCAGAAGAGACGGCTAATTTCCGTCGTATCTGTTATGAGAAAGAGGTGAAGATGGTGGTTGTTAAGAATACTTTCTTTAGAAAGGCATTAGAGGCACTTGGTAATGAGGATACAAATGAATTAACATCTACGCTTGTTGGTACAACAGCGGTGTTATTTTCAACAGTTGGTAATGAGCCAGCTAAGATCCTTAAAGAGTGGTCTAAGACTTCAGGGAAAGTAACTCTTAAAAGTGCTTTTGTTGAGGAGTGCGTATATGTTGGTGCGAATAACTTAGATGCATTAGTTGCAGTTAAGTCTCGCGACGAGTTAATCGGCGATGTTATCTCACTTCTTCAATCTCCAGCGAAGAATGTTATATCTGCTCTTCAATCGAGCGGACACACACTTTCAGGCTTAGTTAAAACACTATCTGAAAGAGAATAAAATTTATTTAAACAATTATTTGTCAAATCAATTAAATTTATATAAAAAAATGGCAGACGTAAAAAAATTAGCTGAAGAGTTAGTTAACCTTACAGTTAAAGAAGTAAATGAATTAGCTACAATTCTTAAAGATGAGTATGGAATCGAGCCTGCTGCTGCGGCTGTTGCTGTAGCTGCACCTGCAGCTGGAGCTGGTGAGGCTGTTGCTGAGAAGACATCTTTCGATGTTATTCTTAAGAGCGCAGGAGCTGCTAAATTACAGGTTGTTAAAGCTGTAAAAGAGGCTGCTGGTCTAGGTCTTAAAGAGGCTAAGGAGTTAGTAGATGCTGCTCCTAAGGCTATCAAAGAGGGTGTTTCTAAAGACGAGGCTGAGCAATTAAAAGCTGCTCTTGAGGAGGCTGGTGCTGAGGTAGAGTTGAAGTAATCTCTTCCAAGCAACGGAAAATATCAGGTATAGAACCATTTTATTGGTTCTATGCCTTTTCGTGTCTCTCGACGCAAAGGGACTAGTTGTGGGTTAGGCTTGCCCTAATCACAATATATTAGCACATTATGTAATGTTTTGTGCGTACTCCGTTTGATGAGATCTATATATAAGATAACTGTTTAAATACTATATCTTTATGGCTCTCTCAATATTTACCACAATGTTTATAGTGTTACTATATCGTTATAATGGCACACTATACGTAATACGGAGAACAATAAAATTTAACAAAACCTTTGATGACAATGTCTTTGAATTCAAACAACAAACGCATAAACTTTTCTTCAACAAAGAACAAGATGGATTATCCTGACTTTTTGGAGATACAGTTGAAGTCTTTTCAAGACTTTTTTCAATTAGATACAACTGCTGAGAGAAGAGCAGATGAAGGTCTTTTCAAGGTCTTTTCAGAAAACTTTCCAATAACAGACACACGTAACAACTTTGTGTTAGAGTTTATTGATTATTATATTGATCCACCGAGATACTCTATTGAAGAGTGTTTAGAGCGTGGAACAACGTATAATGTACCTCTAAAAGCAAAGTTAAAACTGTATTGTACAGACCCTGAGCACGTCGATTTTGCGACAGTAGTACAAGATGTTTATTTTGGTATGATACCATATATGACATCTCGTGGTACTTTTGTTATAAATGGTGCTGAGCGTGTTATAGTGTCTCAGTTGCATCGTTCACCAGGTGTTTTCTTCGGACAAAGTACACACTCAAATGGTACTAAGCTTCACTCTGCTAGAATTATTCCTTTTAAGGGTTCTTGGATAGAGTTTGCAACAGATATCAATAATGTAATGTATGCATATATTGATAGAAAGAAGAAATTACCTGTAACAACACTACTACGTGCTATTGGTTTTGAGAGTGATAGTAAGATTCTTGAGATATTTGACCTTGCAGATGAAATTAAGGTAAATAAAACTAACCTTAATAAGTCAATAGGTAAAAAATTAGCCGCAAGGGTTCTTAGTAGTTGGTTTGAGGATTTAGTAGACGAGGATACAGGTGAGGTAGTTTCTATTGAGAGAAACAACGTTATTATAGAGCGTGAGGTTATTCTTTCAGAGGATCATATTGAACTAATTCTTGAGTCAGGGGTTAAAGAGATATTACTTTATAAAGATGAGCAGAACAGCTCAGATTACACTATTGTGTCTAACACACTTTTAAAAGATCAGTGTAACTCTGAAGCTGAAGCTGTTGTATATATATATCGTCAATTACGTAATGCTGAGCCACCAGATGAGGCTACTGCACGTGACGTAATAGACAAACTATTCTTTACAGATAAGAGATATGATTTAGGTGAGGTGGGTCGTTACCGTATCAATACAAAGTTAGGTCTTGATATTGATATGAATACAAGAGTACTTACAAAAACTGATATGATTGCTATCATTAAGCACTTAATATCACTTATCAATTCAAAGACTGAGGTTGATGATATTGACCAC
>CAYJCU010000118.1:0-4671 GCA_964368765.1 uncultured Rikenellaceae bacterium | reverse complement strand
TTGAATCCGTCTCTATCTCCACGTGATCTAATATTATCTCTATCTCCTCTTGAATTAAATCTATTATCTTCTCCACGAGGTTTAAATCCGTCTCTGTCTCCACGAGGCTTAAATCCGTCTCTGTCTCCACGAGGTCTGAATCCGTCTCTGTCTCCACGAGGTCTGAATCCATCTCTGTCTCCACCTTCACTACCTCTTCTTACTCTGTTGTCTGAAGTGAAATTAGGATTGTAAGAGCGTCTTTCTCCCCCTCTTCTGTCGCCTCTGTCACCCCTAGCATCTCTGCTATCTCTGTCATTGCGTGTTTCTCTTCTACCACCTCGTTCCTCACGGCTGGAGTTAGCACCTCTTTCTCTTCTGAAGAACCCTTCGTTTGAGTCTCTTCTTTCAAAATTCTTTTCCATTACTATTTTATTAAAAGTTTATCACTGTTACTCTATGCCAAGATATTTATGTGTTTGGATAGATAATCTCCAGCGACTATTTTTTCTTATATATTCTACTATTTTTGGGTATATCTCACCTCTATTACTCCATTCACTTTGAAGAGTTAATATGCACTCTTCATTGACTCTTTTACTCAACTCCTCTGCCCAAATAAAATCATTGTCGTTACTTATCACTATCTTCAACTCGTTAGCTATTGAGAACCAATCATCTCTACACGCCTTATCTCGCTTGGGTGATATTGTAACCCAATCAAATGTTCCTGTTTGTGGTTCACTCCCTGAACTCTCTATATGAACCCTTAAACCAGCCTCTTTTAGTTGTTGAGTGATTAGTGTTAAGTTTTGCAGTGCTGGTTCTCCTCCTGTAATAACAACAATTGATGTTCCGCTATCTACTGCCTTGCTACATAGTTCTTTACAACTTATTGTCTCTCCTTTTGATATGTCCCAACTATTGGGAGAGTCGCACCAAGGGCAACATACATTGCAACCTGCTAACCTAATAAAAAAGGCTGCTTGTCCTGAATATACCCCCTCTCCTTGTAGAGAGTAGAAATATTCATTTACAGACAACATTTCATCTGCAATAATCATACCTTATTCTTCTAAAATAAATACCTCAGGATAGTTTCTTCCTATGCCATTGTAATCTAATCCGTATCCAATTACAAAATCGTTTTTCTCCATTGTTATGCATGGGAAATCTACGTGTAAATCTTTTGTGCAAGCGTTTATCTTATATAAAAAGGCTGTCACACTAATGCTTTTTGGGTTCATACCTTGAAGCTGACGCTTAACATCAATCATGGTTAAACCAGAATCTATTATATCGTCAATAACCACAACATCACGCCCTGTTATATCACGATTCAAACCTATTAACTCTTTTACAACACCATCTGATGAGCATCCTGAATAAGAACTAACCTTAACGAAGGATAATTCGCACGGAATTGTTATCTCTTTAAGTAAATCAGAGGTGTACATGAAGGCACCATTTAATATTGAGATAAAAATAGGAGCAGTCTCATCTGTTGCATCGCTATACTTTTCATTAATACGCTCAGCACAAATTTTAACAGAATTGATAATTGTGTTATTGTCTATGTGCGGAATAAATGTTTTATCCCACGCTTTAACTCTCTTCATGGTGGTTAGTTTTTAGTGTCACTTTTTTGTTAATTGCAAATTAATTATTATATTTGCACTGTTAAGGGTACAAAATTAGTGATAATTATTTAAATAACAAATAAATACTAGATTATTATGCAACCAAAAGTAAGTATTATTATGGGAAGCACCTCAGACCTAAAGGTTATGGAGGATGCTGCAAAGTTTTTAGATGAAATGGAGATACCGTTTGAAATCAATGCGTTATCGGCTCATCGCACACCAACAATTGTTGAAGAATTTGCTCGTACAGCTCACACAAGAGGTATAAAAGTTATTATAGCTGGGGCTGGTGCTGCTGCTCACCTACCAGGTGTTATTGCTGCATCTACTCCAATACCTGTTATTGGTGTACCAGTAAAATCATCTAACTCTATTGATGGATGGGATAGTATTTTATCTATCTTACAGATGCCTGCTGGAATTCCTGTTGCAACTGTTGCCTTGGATAATTCACGTAATGCTGCTATCTTAGCTGCTCAGATGATTGCTACTGGTGATGCTGAGATTTTTGCTAAAATGGAGAAATTTAAGAGTGAGCTAGCGCAAAAAATTGTTAAAGCTAACGAAGAACTTAAACAAGTTAAGTTTAAATTTAAAACTAACTAATATATTTGATGTAAGGACTTCTTAGGGAGTCCTTTTTTTTAGTAGTGTTCTGAGCATCTGAGGATTGAATTTATGCACGTCATATCTAGCCTATAACGCACCTAAATCCAATTTTGGGTAAATTGGCACTCCTCGAAGTAAAAAAATCAAAAATTTGTTTATGGGAATAGATTTAATAGTTATAGGTAAGACCAACTTTGATTATGTTAAGAGTGCTGTTGATATTTTTGATAGCAGAATAAAGAGATATATTAACTTTAATATAGTTACGCTTGCCGATGTGAAAAATGCAAAGAGTTTATCTGAGAGTGAACTCAAAAGCAGAGAGGGGGAAATGCTACTTACGCAATTTAAGAAGTATGATTATATAGTGCTTCTTGATGAGAGGGGTAAAGAGTATACATCAGAAGATTTCTCAGAGTGGATTAATCGTAAGATGATTTCAGGAACTAAACGCCTCTGTTTTGTTGTGGGTGGAGCTTATGGCTTTTCTAAAGATGTTTATGCAGCTGCAAATGAAAAAATTTCTCTCTCAAAAATGACATTTTCACATCAGATGATACGTATACTAATAGTAGAGCAGATATATCGTGCCTTTACAATATTAAAAGGAGAGCCTTACCATCACAAGTAGATAAAATAGAAATATGCAAAGAAGAACAATTAAATTAATAACATTATCAATATTAATAGTGATATATGTTATAACCTATTTCACGGATGAAGATAGGGGACAAAATATTAAGAGACCTGCAATGAGTGGCCACCGTGGTACACCCACTATTGCACCTGAAAACACTATGGCTTCGATAGACTCAGCTATATATTATGGTATAGAGTATATAGAGTGCGATGTTTATATGAGTGCAGATAGCATATTTTATCTGCTCCACGATAGAACACTTGATAGAACAACAAATGGGGAGGGTGCAATATCAGAAACACACTCATCATATATAGACTCTTTAGATGCTGGTTTATGGTATGGTGAAGAGTTCAAGGGTTTGAGAGTACCACGATTAAGAGAGGTATTCAGACGTGCAAAAGAGGGTAATGTTAAGATTACTATTGATTATAGAGATGGTGATTTGCAAAAATTGTATGACCTGATTTTAGAGGAGGATGCTTTAAGTATCTCCACTTTTGTGATGAGAGAGGAGCACTATTTTGCATTTAAAAAGATAGCCCCTGAAGTTAATACCATGCAAGCATATATAGCAAATGAGGCATCTATGGTGGCAGATGTAGAGAAATGGCAGCCTGATATAGCTGTTGTTTGGATGGACTCTTTAAACCAGCGAATGGTTGATTGGTTACATAATGAGGGTATTGTTGTATTGGGCTTATCACTTAAGGGCGAAGATCCTGATACACTTGGTTATGCAAAAGCATTTAAATTGGGTGTCGATGTATTGGCAACCGATAGGCCAGAGTATTATGCTAAGAAGTATGCTATGAGTACAACAAAATAGAGAGACCATTAAGGGCGATTTGGAAAAGCCAATTTTCCAAATCGCCCTTTTCTTATCTATCCATTATTTGATTTAATAATTTCATTAAGGGTAATATTTGAATTTCTATATCTTGTTTTGCTACGTTCTCCCTTTAATCTGATTGGGTTGGTAGGGCAGTTATGAGTACAGCCAAAACAAGAGATGCAATAACCTCCTAATGATATTATTCTCTTCTCTTTATCCACTGTTATATTATTTACTGGGCACACCTTAGCACAGGTTCCGCACCCTATACAGCTATCCTCTAGTGTATAGTGATATTTTATCCCAACACCACTCTTCCCACCTCCTAAATTATTGCTAGCTCCTTTTTTGTTAGCATTTCTAACCATAATACCTGTAAAAAATCTATCAAATAAAGATGTTTTTATTATCCATCTCTTTGATTTTTTTACATCTGAGACAATAATAGTAGTGTGTTTCTCTATCTCTTTCTTGTGCTCATTTTTGATTTGGTTCTCCATTTTAAAACCAGGTATCCAATTATCCACCATTTTTATAGTGTTGATATAGCTAAAATTAAGATTCGATTTGAGCGCAATTTTTTGCAGATGATTAGCTGCGGCGGCATCGAAAATACCATAAGTCATTACTGCAAAAAGATAGTCGCATTCGAATTTTGATTTCATTAAAAATTCTTCTATATATGGCATCACTTTGTTGCTGTAAATTGGGAAAATAATTCCAATCTTTTCATCATTAAACTGATAAGTATCACTCTTAATCATCTGTGGTATAGATAGAATTTTAGCTCCAAATGCCTTAGCTATATAAAGGCTGTTGCCCGTTGCTGTGAGATATAATATTGTCATAATCTAGTATTTATTTAGGATCAGTGCAAAACACACCAAAGCTAAAGCAATTTAGAAAAAGTGGACATTAAACTAGTAATTTGAAATTAGGTTATTTAGTTTAACCCCACTGGAAAT
>CAYJCU010000117.1:0-4683 GCA_964368765.1 uncultured Rikenellaceae bacterium | reverse complement strand
CGTAATAATTTCTCTTTTGAGCGGTGGTGGACGCTGTGCCAGTACAGAAAAACATATTCGCCTCACGCCGGCTGGGCGGTCTTCCAGACCGGTTTTGCTAGCCGAAACAGAGTTACGATTCTAGCGAATCGTGCGTCCACCGTGGAGAAACTATTACTTCGTTACTCTACGTAATAATTTCTCTTTTTAGCGGTGGTGGACGCTGTGCCAGTACAGAAAAACATTTTCGCCTCACGCCGGCGGGCGGTCTTCCAGACCGGTTTTGCTAGCCGAAACAGAGTTACGATTCTAGCGAATCGTGCGTCCACCGTGGAGAAACTATTACTTCGTTACTCTACGTAATAATTTCTCTTTTTAGCGGTGGTGGACGCTGTGCCAGTACAGAAAAACATTTTCGCCTCACGCCGGCGGGCGGTCTTCCAGACCGGTTTTGCTAGCCGAAACATAGTTACGATTCTAATTTTTTATTACTTCGCCAATTGTGTTACTTAACATATCCTTAATAAACAAGTGTTCTCTACTTAACATTTCAGTTACACATTATTAACATTTTCAAGGTACCTTTGCAGTGTAAAATAATTAAAGTATAATAAATAAGAAAATGTTTAAAAGAGTAAGTTTATTAGTTTTGTTAATAATGCTCTCATTAGTGGGCGTTGCAATGAGTAAGTCAGAGAGTGTTAAAGGTATTGTAAAAGATAAAGATACCCAGGAGTCGTTAATTGGCGCAATGATCGTGTTAGAGAATAGTTCTATGGGAACTATTTCAGGTGAGAATGGAGAGTTTAGTCTTGATTTGCCAGTTGGAATACAAAAGATTAATATCACGTTTCTTTCTTATGTTTCACAAACCATAGAGATTGATGTAAAAGCGGATGGTGTACCTATAATTATTGAACTAGAGCCTGAGGCATTAGAGATGGATGAGATAGTAGTACAGGGTCGTAAAACGTTAGATAATACAGAGGCACTTATACGTGAGAGAGGTATATCTAGTATCTCAATAGAGAACCTAGGAACAAAAGAGATGTCGCTTAAAGGTATTTCAAACGTTCAGGAGGGAGTTAAGAAGATGACTGGTATATCTGTCGCGTCGGCAGGACAAGTTATAGTACGTGGTCTTGGTGATAGATATAGTATTACAACCCTTAATGGATTACCTATTGCATCATTAAATCCAGATAACAAATTAATACCGTTAGATATTTTTCCATCTTCAGCAGTGCGTAATGTTACTGTGAGTAAGGTGTATAGTGTAGCATCCTTTGCTGATTATTCTGGTGCGCATATTGATATTAGTACTAAAGAGCAGGGAGCTAGTGATTTTTTTTCGTTCGGTATCTCTTCGGGTGGTATGCTAAATACTGTTGGTCAAGATTTTTATGTTATGGATCATGTATCTATGTTTGGTCAATCAGAGCTTAAGTCGGTAGCGACTAGTGGTACTGCGAATGATTTTGATAACGCAATAATGGCAGGTGGTGTATTTGACACTGATTTTGATGTTGAGGAGATAACTGCTTTACCTGATTTAAGTGCTAATGTTGCTCTAGGTCGTTCATTTGATATAGGAACTCAAAGACTAGATGTGATGGCTACTGCCTCTCTAGGCACGGGTAAGGAGATAATTTTAGGTGCAGAAGAGCGTAAACTGAACTCAACAGGTGGTGTGACAGATGAGTATTTTTCTGATAGTTATGAAAACTCATTAAAAATGTCTGCACTAGGTAGTTTAGGTATTACCCTTCGTCAGAGTGATTATATTACTTATAATGTATTCTATGCTCGTAATGCCTCTAATACATATAAATTACGTAGAGGAAAAAGCTATGAAAATGATAATCTATTAGGTAGTAATAATGTATCATTTGTATATATGTTATTAAATCAACAGTTAAGTGGTAAGCACCAGTTATCCAATAAATTAAAAATGGATTGGGCTGTATCTTATGGCATTACATCATCTGATGAGCCAGATCGCAGAGAGGTACTTTATATAGACACACCAGAAAAAACTGAATTTTTTACAGTTAATAATCAGTCACGTCGTTTCTTTGGTTCGCTTGATGAGAATGAGCTTGATGCACTTTTAGATTTTGATTATATGTTGACTAATGATAATAAAATTACGTTCGGTGTTGCATACAAAGATAAGATGCGTGAGTATCGTTCAACATATTTCTTCTATAACCTTTGGGAGTTTAATGGTTTGACAGTTGATGATATATTTAAGCCAAGTCAATATATTAATCAAGATAATTTTGCGGATGGTTCAATAGATATTAATCGTGAGATGAAAGATCGTAACCAGTACGATGCAGAGGCAAATGTTTTGGCAGGTTATGCCCAAGCTGACTTGAATTTATCTGAGGATTTTTTACTAAACTTTGGTTTACGTGTAGAAAACTCACTTTTAGCAGTTGATTATCATGATTTTAGTGGTGTTAAGAGAAGAAATGAACTACTAACATTAGATTTCTTCCCAGCTATTAATATGAAATATAACTTTAATCAAGAGAGACAGATGCGTGTAGCTGCATCACGTACGGTTACTCGCCCGTCGTTTATTGAAATGGCACCTTTTGAGTACCAAGAGTCTTTTGGTGGTGATAAGGTAATTGGTAACCCAGACCTAGAAAATGGCTACAACTATAATCTAGATTTCAGGTATGAATCCTTAGCTGTCAGTGGTGATATGTTCTCTATTACAGGTTACTATAAAGTTCTTGAGAATCCTATTGAGCGTGTTCAAAACATACAAGGCGAAGATGGGGTAGTACACACATTCAATAATGCTAATCAGGGTTCGGCCACTGGTGTTGAAGTAGAGTATCGTAAGAAAATTAAAGATTTCACTCTATCTCTAAATGGTTCTTATATGTATACTGATGTTAATCTATCTGATTCTGGTGGATCTGTTTATACAAATAAAGATCGTGCGCTACAAGGTGCCTCTCCATACCTATTTAATGCTGATTTAACTTACGGACTAAGATTTACTAATCAAAACGAGCTTCATTTTGCTGCTCTTTATAATCTTCAAGGTCCACGTATTTATGCGGTTGGTTTAAATGGTTTTGGTGATATTATGCAGTTATCGGTTCATACACTTAATTTTGTTGCTACTTATAAGGTGTTTGAGAAGTTTGATATTAAACTAGAGTTAAATAACCTTTTAAATATGGATTATGTATTCGAACAACAACTACCAGAGGGTGGTGAGACAATTGTTGTTAAGAGATACCGTCCAGGAATAGGTAGCTCAATAGGAATATCGTTTAAATTTTAATAATAATATATTTTAACAATTAAAAATCAAAAACAGAAATGAGAAAGAATTTTCAGTACATTGCTATGGCAATGTTAGCAGTATCGGCTTTAGTGGCTTGTGGTGGTGATGATGAGCCAGTTATTGATGGTGGAAGCACAACAACTGATGTAATTCCTTTAGAGATTACTAGCTCTTACACTCTTGAGCAAGGTAAAACTTACAAGTTAGATGGTGGTGTACGTGTTAAGAATGGTGGCGTTTTGAATATTGAGCCAGGTGTAACAATCATTGCTCAGAATGATGAAAATAATGAGGATTATATATTAATTGAGCAGGGAGCTAAGATTGAGGCTAAAGGTACTAAATCACAGCCTATTATCATGACAAGTACTCTTGAAGAGGCAGGAGCATGGGGCGGTATTCACATTTGTGGTTATGCTAAACTTAACGAGCCAGATGCGGCAACAACTAAAAAATCGGAGATTGGTGACGCTACTTATGGTGGTAATAACGATGCTGATAACTCAGGTACACTAGAGTATATTGTATTAAAATATACAGGTGAGATTATTGCTCCTGAGAAAGAGGCAAATGGTATCTCTTTCTACGGTGTAGGTAACGGTACTACTGTACAGTATTGCCAAGCATATAGAGGTGCTGATGATGGTTTTGAGTTCTTTGGTGGTTCAGTAAATGCTAAATACTTAGTAGTAACAAGTTGTTCAGATGACTCATTCGACTGGACTGGTGGATGGAGAGGTAAAGCACAATTCCTTGTTGCTTACCAAGAGTCTGAAGATGTTGTTGGTTACACTTGCGACAAGATGATTGAGGCAGATAACGATAAAGGTACAAATGATAAAGGTGATGAGCGTGGTACAGCCTCTTTCCCTACTTTAGCTAATGTTACTCTTGTTTCAGAGAATAATAACGTTTCTGCTGAGGCTGACAGAGGTATTCGTCTAAGAGCTGGTACTAAGGTTAAGCTTTACAACACAATCGTGATGGGTAAAGATAAGGATATTACTGTTGAAACAGATAGAACTGAGAACTCTCTTAAAGATGGTGAGTCTATCCTTGACTATATCACTATTGCAACTCCTCTATCAAGCAGTCAAAATATCTATACTAATGCTGATTTTTTAGCTAACACTAATAATAAAGTAGAGGCAGTTACTCTATCAAGCAAATTTGTAGGTACAGTAGCAGGTGGTAAAGATATGAGCTCAGTAGATTCATTCTTTACTAAGGCAGAGTATAAAGGTGCAATTGAGGCATCAAATGACTGGACTGCAGGTTGGATAGTAAAATAATTTATTCAATTTAAATATTATTAATAGCGAGCCCGAAGGCTCGCTATTTTTTATTAGTAGTGTCCGGCGAACCTGAGGATTGAATTTATGCACGTCATA
>CAYJCU010000116.1:0-4689 GCA_964368765.1 uncultured Rikenellaceae bacterium | reverse complement strand
CAGGATAGGTAGTTACTAGGTTTTTTGATTTTTTTACCGGACAACAATAAAAATTAATTAAAAACTATACAAACTAAAACAAATGAAGAAAATTATTGATCTAGTAAACAAAAACGAAAAATTAAGCAGATTGCTTTTTATTTTTTGGGCAGGAGCAACAGTGCTACTAAGTTACTCATTGGTTTATATGTTAAGAAAACCATTTACAGCTGGTGTTTATGAAAATTTAGATTTTTTTGGTATAGACTACAAAGTAGCGGTTACAACAATTCAAATTATTGGCTACTTGATAGCTAAATTTGTGGGAATTAAATTAATCTCTGAACTTAAAAGAGAGCAGCGTTTTAAATTCTTTGCTGTCTCGGTGATATTGGCAGAGTTGTCGCTTATCGGATTTGCAGTAATCCCTCAGCCATACAATGCCGCTATTATGTTATTTAATGGTATGTCCTTAGGTTGTATGTGGGGTGTTATCTTTAGCTTTATCGAGGGGCGTAGAGTGACAGATGTACTTGCAAGTATATTAAGTGTGAGTATAGTGTTTAGCTCGGGTATGGCTAAGAGTGTTGGAATATATCTTATGAATGATTTAGGTATAGATCAATTTTGGATGCCAGCATTAGTTGGTGGTGTGGCACTACCATTACTATTCTTAACAGCATACTCGCTTATGAAGTTACCTCATCCAAATGCAAAAGATACAGCAGAGCGTTGTAAGCGTAAGGCTATAGATGGTGCTGAGCGTAAGAGTATCTTTAAGAAGTATATGTGGATTATGATTTTGATACTTGGTGCTAACTTCCTTATTGTTACCCTTAGAGACCTAAAAGAGGATTTCTTGGTTAATATTATTGATATGAAGGGTCAATCTTCGTGGTTATTCGCTAAGGTAGATACAATTGTTACACTTATTATACTTTTCCTTTTTGCGGCAACAACTTATATTCGTAAAAATATCTACTCTTTGATTGCTATATTAACACTTGTAGTTATTGCCAATATAACAATGGCTTATATATCATTAAACCACGAGTCGCTTAATATCTCAACAATAACTTGGTTATTTATGCAAAGCTTACCATTATATATAGCATATCTAGCTTTCCAGTCGGTATTCTTCGATCGCTTTATTGCATGTTTTAGAGTTCAAGGTAATGTAGGATACTTTATTGCCCTTATTGATTTTATCGGTTACTTAGGTACAGTTACAGTACTTATCATTAAAGAGATAATTGGTAAAGAGTTCAATTGGTTTGAGACATACAATATATTATCAGCTGGTGTGGGTATCATAAGTGCCGTAACATTCACAGGTGTTATTATCCTTATAGTTCGCACATATCGCAAGGCGGTAGCAGAAAAATCTATTGTTGTTGAAGAGATTGAAAATGAAGATGAGATGGCACTTAAATTAGAGTCAGCTACACTATAATAAATAGTAAAATAATAAATATAAATAAAAAGAATGATGAAAAAGATTGAATGTGTAATTTTCGACTGGGCTGGTACTACGGTTGATTATGGTTGTTTTGCTCCTGTAGCTGCTTTTACAGAGGCTTTCAAAAAAATGGGTTTAGAGGTAACTGCTGAAGAGGCACGTGGGCCAATGGGTATGAATAAGATAGATCATATCAGAGAGTTATTCAAGCTAGAGGGTGTTACAGCACAGTTTAAAACAACTTTCTCTCGTGATTGGACAGAAGAGGATGTTGTAGAGATGAACAAAAATTTCGAAAGTTTTCTTTTCGCTTCACTTAGTAACTACACATCGCCTATCAATGGTATCATAGAGGTTGTGGCTGAGCTTAGAGCTAAAGGATTAAAAATAGGTTCTACTTCAGGATATACAGCTAAGATGATGGAGGTTGTATCTGCGGGTGCTGAGGCTAAGGGTTATAAGCCTGATTGTTATGTTACAGCTGATGGTCTTCCTGCTGGTCGTCCATTACCATATATGATTTACCAAAATATGATAAATCTTGCAGTGAGTTCGCCTAAGAGTATTGTTAAGGTAGGAGATACAGTTGCTGATATAAAAGAGGGAGTAACAGCTGGTACTTATAGTGTTGGTGTTATATTAGGTAGTAGTGAGATGGCTATCTCTGAAGAGGAGGCAGCTGCACTTACACCAGAGGCTCTTAACGAGAGAGTTGAGGTGGTGCGCCAGCGTTTTATGGCAGCCGGTGCAGATTATACTATCCTAACAATGGCAGAGTTGCCAGCATTAATAAGCGAGATAGAGAATAAATAAAATTAGTGAAATTAAAGATAAAATATATAAAGAGATGGAGAGACCATATTTATTATTAACACCAGGTCCACTTTCTACTTCAGAGAGGGTTCGTAAAGCAATGATGTCTGACTGGTGTACTTGGGATAAAGATTATAACGAGAATATAGTTCAAGCTATTAGAGCAGAACTTCTTAAGATAGCAAAGATAGAGTCTGATAACTATAACACTGTTCTACTTCAGGGTAGCGGTACATATAGTGTTGAGGCAGCAGTTAGTTCGGTAGTAGGTAAGAGTGGTAAAGTGCTTGTTTTTGCTAATGGTGCTTACGGAGATAGAATAAGCGAGATATGTACTTACGGAAATATTGCTAACACAGCGGTATTCTTAGATGAGACAGAGCAGGTAACACCAGCTATGGTTGCTGATGAGCTACTTAAAGATAGTACTATTACGCATGTTGCAGTTGTTCACTGTGAAACAACAACAGGTATCCTTAACCCAATAGAGGAGATAGCTGATGTAGTAAAGCGTGCAGGTAAGATATTTATAGTTGATGCTATGAGCTCTTTCGGTGGTATCCCGATTGATGTTGAAGAGTTAGGTATAGATGTTATCATCTCAAGTGCTAACAAATGTATTCAGGGTGTTCCAGGTTTTGGTTTTATCATAATTCGCAACGAGGTTCTTGCCGCTTGTAAAGGTAATGCAACAACACTTTCTCTTGATATTTATGAGCAAACTAAATGTATGGACGAAGGTAAAGGTAAATGGCGTTTTACCTCTCCAACACATGTGGTACGTGCTTTCTATGAGGCTATCCAAGAGCTGAGTGAAGAGGGTGGTGTTGAGGCTCGTTATGAGCGTTACAAAAAGAATCACGATACTTTAGTTGCTGGTATGGAGCGTGCAGGTTTTAAGGCACTACTTGAAGAGTCTCTACAAGGTCCTATCATCACATCGTTCTTATATCCAAATGAGAATTTCTCGTTTAATGATTTCTACTATAAGTTAAAAGAGAGAGGATTTGTAATCTATCCAGGTAAAATATCTAAAGCTCCAACTTTTAGAATTGGTAATATAGGTGATGTTCATCCTGCTGATTTTGAAAGATTAACTAATATAATTGCTGAATTAGAATTCTAAGAATTAAAGGTAATGATAAGAGTAATCACACTAATGATTATGGCACTATTATGTTTTAATAGTGCCTTTTCTCAAGAAAAGATAACTACAAAATTCCGCACAAGGGTATTGTTTGATTTAGGATACAGTAATCACGAAGATGCTCAAGAGCGTTTATACCCTTATATAAGTGATTTTAGGGTAGGGGCAAAAGCCGCTATGGGTGACTTGAGCTTTAAGATAGATTTTGGTATATCGGGCAGTAAGTTGTCTATTAAAGATTTACTTGTTAATCTGAAAACCAAAAATGGCTATTTTTCAATAGGAAACACCTTTGATGCTTTTAGCATGGATATGGTTGTTAGTACAGTTGATTTAAGGTTTAACAACTCTGCTAATAGTTCGCAAGCATTGGCATCAGGGCGTACTCTAGGGGTAACATATTACCATATAAAACAAAAATATTATGGTGCTTTCGGAGTATATTCTGATAACTCTATTAATCAGTTTTTTACTCCTCAAGAGACATCAACGGCAATGGCTTTTACTACTAGGCAGCTCTACCGTAAAATAGATAACAATAACGTTCTTCAGTTTGGTGGTGCTATATCTGTTCGCTCAACAGATACAGACGATTCACACACTCAAAAGAGAGTTGTTGTTTATGAGGTTGATGGTAACACTTCAATACCATCATCTCCATTGATGAGTATAGCTGTTAGTGATGCTACTCTTAATTTAAAATCAAATATAGAGTTTTTGTTGATAAGTGATAAGTACATGATTCAAGCAGAGTGTATGCGCTCTGAGCTACTTCGCA
This sequence comes from uncultured Rikenellaceae bacterium, assembly GCA_964368765.1. Classification (GTDB taxonomy): domain Bacteria; phylum Bacteroidota; class Bacteroidia; order Bacteroidales; family Rikenellaceae; genus JADFUS01. The sequence goes on along the minus strand of CAYJCU010000116.1, from coordinate 513 downwards.
CGGGTGCAAATAAATCATATACTGCATGGGGTGGTTATGCACAATTCTCTTATCAATTGGGTAAACTAAAGGGTTTTGGCTATGATTCTGATTTAGCTGTGCCAACACGCTCAATAGCTGGTACTTTTGAATTGGTTGGAAGAGTAGATTATCTTGATGCTGATTGTGAAAAATCTAATCTATTACATGGTAAGCTAACTGATTATGCAGTTGGTTTGAATTATAACGTGTCAAAATCTATTGCTCTTAAATTCAATACCAGTTATACGGTAGTTCATACAAACACAGAAAAGAGTCACTTTTCAGCAGTGTTAAGAGCACAATTCACAATATAACCCTATAAGTTACAACAGACAACAATTTAGGTGTGAAAGGGCTAATTATTATATTATTGATAATTAGCTCTTTTTTATGTATTGTAATTTATTGTTGTCCGGTAAAAAAATCAAAAAATTTAGTAACTACCTATCCTACAATAAATTAGTTGTAATTTAAATTATAGGGGCTAACAAA
>CAYJCU010000115.1:0-4695 GCA_964368765.1 uncultured Rikenellaceae bacterium | reverse complement strand
TTATTGTAGGATAGGTAGTTATTAGGTTTTTTGATTTTTTTACCGGACAACAATAGTTTATTATCCAAAATTTAGTTAATTAGGGTCTATTCACAAAACTCAAATTTGTGAATAGACCCTAATTAACGAATGCTATTTATGATTTGGGCTATCGGTTTTTACCTCTTCTCCAATGTTTTCTATCTGAATTAATAGTATAACCTAAACTCCAATATAAAAACTGTGCTTGACTAAAATTAACCGCCTTTATACCAAATGTGCCAAATAAATCTTCGGCTAGATAGACCTTAACACCTAAGGCTTGATATAATAATGGTAAATCCTCGTCTCTGTTTATTACAGTTCCTCCAATATCAATAAATATGGCATAAAGTGGTAATAGTATCTCTAGTCGTGCAGATACACCCATAGATGACCTATCGGCCACACTACCAAGCTCTGTAACTGTATAGTATCTTCCATTGTCAGGGTGTAATCTATTATAAACCTTCGCCCCTTTACTCTCATCATATAGATACTCAACACCAACACCGTATCTATATTTATGGCTAGATGCACGCATTAAGAAATAATTTACACCATAAACTTTAAATTGTCTATCTGTAAAAATATCTGGTAGCATAGTTCCTATTGTATCAATTTTTACATTCTTAGACGAAATAATAAATTGAATATCGTGCTGAAAATGAGGAGTAAATTTAGGGATTGCCACATCTGGATTATATCTCTCTTTTACCACATCTCTGTTAAAATTATACACCAACTCTAAATATGCGCCCCCTTTGTTAATGCCATGATTAGGTTGTCTGCTTGTCCCGTTAGAAAAGTGTGTTAAAGTTCCACCTATGTGCAAATCAAGGCGTTGCGAAATATACCACTTAAGATATATGCTAGCCGCTACGTGTACAGTCATAATAGAGCCAATAACTAAATTATCTGGATTGCTAAAAGGATCATAGGGTTTCCAGTTATTTGCCATACCAAGATTAAATTCATAATTTAGTGCAAGGCGAGATGTTATGTTCTTTATTGTGGCACCTTGAAATAGATATAATGAAACAGGTGTGCCAAGTTCGTCTGGGCGACCATAAAATGATTGCGATAAACCAATACCGTAGTAAGGTAGTCCGTATGCTATCTCTTGCCATCTATCACCTACTGATGTGTATGCATATTTAAGTGATATTAAACCATAATTTGTATAGTTGTCATTTTGAATGAATTTGTGAGTAGGTATGACAGCACCAAATCCACCACCCAGGGCTATATAGGTAGGTCGTTTCTCTTTTGTATTTAATGAATCTACTTCATTTGCAAATGCAGTTTGCCCAAATAGAAACAAAATAAAAATAATAAAAATGTTTTTCATAATATTGGGTGTTTATGTTAATACTCGTTTCGATAATTGTAGTTATTTCTTAGCTCTTCAAATTTAGATAGATTATTATGTAAGTTGTTACTATCATCTATAATGTTGTAGTTATTAATATTAATCTCTCTCTTGTTGTTTGGAATCACCTCCGTAGGATACCAATCTAGTAGCTCTTTGATATTGAAATGTTGTGCAATGGCTTGTACCATCATTGCTGTTCCGTTAGCTTTCCCTTGTTGTGAGTAGCCAGCTATGTGCGGAGTGGTGATAAAACATCTATTAACCAACTCTTTTGATATGTTAGGCTCATTGCACCACACATCAATAATAGGGTGCTTTACTATTCCCTTATCTATTGCATCTATTAATGCCACTTCATCTATCACCTCTCCACGAGAGGCATTAATAAATAGTTTCTCACTACCCATAACACCAAAAAATGATTTGTCTGCAAAACCACGTGTAGTGCTATCTAGTGGGGTGTGTAGAGTAATTAAATCGCTCTGCTCTAGGAGGGTGTTAAGTGGGGTATTTTTAAAATCACTCTCTTTCTCGGCTCGAGGTGGGTCGTTTAGCATAACACTATAACCTCTCTTTATTAGTTCATTTGCCAATGCTTGCCCCACATTGCCAACACCAATAATACCCACTCTATTTACTTTTGTTTCTGTTACTCTCTCTAGTTCATAAATGCCTCTCATTACATACTGAACAACAGCTAGAGCATTACATCCAGCAGCTGTTACCACCTTTATCTCTTTCGATTTACAGTAAGCTATATCTATATGGTCGTAACCTATTGTTGCGCTTCCAATGAACTGCACTCTGCTATGAGAGAGAAGCGAACTATTGCATTTTGTACGTGTGCGTATTATCATTCCATCAGCATGCAGAGTATCTGACGGCGTGATATTAGCCCCTTTCATATATATGATTTCAAAAAAAGGTTCTAAAACTCCCTTTATATATGGGATAGCACTATCTATTATTATTCTCATAATGGGTATCTAAAATATTTGAATAAGTCCCTATTTTTAGTTTATAAACTCCTGCATTTTCGACCGTGAGTGACACTAAATGCAGAGCCAAATTCGTTTTTATTATAGTGAGGCGCATCCAACACTACGTAAAGGTATGAAATTAATTTTAATTTAACAAGCACATTTTCAGGAAAAATATTAATCTAGCGCACATAAAATTTATAGCCCTTTTTCTTTGCATTTGCTTTTAGCATATTGTAAAGCCTGTAATTATTCTGTAGCCTATTATAAGGTAGTAAATTAAATGTAATGTGGCGATAGATATTATTAAAATATTTTGGATAATAAAATTTTTTGGTGTAACTTTGCAGTCTCATAAATACTTTATTTTCAGGAAATAATGGGTTCTTGTCCTGAAATTTAAGGTAAATAAGTAACAAAATAGACCCACATTTAATTTATGGAAGAAAAAAATTACAGTTCACCAAGAGTAGAGCTAATTGAGGTTGAAGTTGAGATTGGATTTGCGTTATCAACACAATCAGGAGAAGTTATTAACATGTATGATGGCGGAACGCTAGGTTCAGGTGGCTATTAGTAGTAAATTTAATTAAGAAAAGAGTAATGAAAAAAATATTTTTGAGTGCTTTTATAGCAATGGTAGCCTTATCTTGTTCGAAAAATGAGATTAATAATCAGCAAGAAGAGCTAGTGAAAGATGGTTTGATTCAAGTAACAATAGAGTCAGAACTTATTACCAAAGCAGGCGGTACTGCAAATGATACTAAGGCTGTTTTAGATCCTGCAACTGGCGGTCTAACATGGGAACAGGGCGAGTTTGCTGACAACGATGTAAAAGCCTTTATTTATCCTTATGGAGGGGTTGGTGCTGAATATACTTTCCCAACGTATCAGAGTACTTACGATAATTTATTGTTAGAAGCAAATAAAGGCACTGTCTATACGCTAACTTCAACTGTTACAGATAGTAAGAACGTGAGCATGACAGGTCAATTACCTGCTGATATAGGCTCATACTATATTTATGCAGTGGCTCCAACTAATCAGGATATAGTTGATGTTACAGCACCTGATGCAGAAGGTAATCAGCATGTGATTGTAGATTACACAACATTAATTAATGGAGTGTATGACATTGATTCAAAAGATCTTTCATCTATTAACAGAGAGATAGGGAAAAATTTACCACTTTTATCCAAGCCTATAAAGATAGCAGTAGAAGATGGCGCTACTAATGGTCAATTCACAGCTAAAGCTCAGTTCTATCCACTGTATAGTATGATTAATGTGAGATTTTCTTATGCTCAGCTTTTGACATACCATCAGACTCTACCATATACTACATACGGCTATTTAAGAAAGGTAGCTGATAATAGTGGTTATAAAATATCTTTAGACACAAAAATAAAGAGTATTAAGGCGGAGATTGTATTTGAAGAAAAAGCGAAATCATTTTTCCCAAATAATGCAGTATACCCACTTACAGAGGCGCAAGCGTATGCTCATGAGACGGGAGTTACTATAAATGATGCTTATGAAGAGGGAGCACCTGTTGTTCATTTTGGTGAAGTAATAGTGCCAGAATATGAAATTAATTGGCCAAATTATATGCATTATTTCTATTATTTAGGCGATAATGCTGCTGAGGATGGGGTGCTAAATCAAAAAGGGCAACCTATATCAGCAGATTTTATATCTACAACCTTTAACTTCAATGAATCAATTAGACTAGAAGAGATAATGAGTGTAGATCAGGTGATTTCAACATTAACTCTAAAGGGTAATGCTGTTAATTTGGAGTCAGATATAGTTGTTCCAGAAGAGTATGTTAATCACTGTCTTAGTATTCCGGTGATTGCACCTCCAACTGCGGACTTCGGCTATGGTGTGATAAGTGGAGGTGTAGAGATGAATGTATGGCTATATCTAGAGGTAGATAACGGAGATGGCACAACAACACAATTAACTAATAAAAATGGCTATGATCAGGCTGAAGTGTTTTTTGAGGGAACACCAGAGTCTCCTACATTCAGTTTATATCCAGGTAATAAATATGTGTACTATCCAAAATTCAACTTTCTGCATTAATAGTTTTTATTACTAATAACGCTTTATATTACAAATACTGATTCGCAGAACTCTGTTTTGTGAATCCATATACAAAAGAGACGCAGCCATAGAAAAATATATGGCTGCGTTTTTATTGAGACTACGTCTTGACACCTAATAAAAATTTATTGTTGTCCGGTAAAAAAATCAAAAAACCGAGTAACTACCTATCCTGCAATAAATTAGTTGTAATTTAAATTATAGGGGCTTACA
>CAYJCU010000114.1:0-4708 GCA_964368765.1 uncultured Rikenellaceae bacterium | reverse complement strand
GGGTAGATATGACGTGCATAAATCCAATCCTCAGGTTCGCCGGACACTACTAATATATAATGTAGTTTTTTGAATTGTCCTCAAAAAGAGGCAGTCGCAAAACTATATTAAAGCAGTATTTCAATCAGTTACGACCTAATAATAGTTGTTCATTCCACTTTATTATAATCAAATGGACTAAAATGAAGGTAACGACCCTCTAAAAATCCTGCGGGTTTTATTTTCCACACTACACCTTAACCACTAATATATCATCCCACTCAGTGGTATATTGTGGAGATAAACGCTCTCTGCGTGAATTGATGCCTTTGCTTTGCAAGCCAATCATTACAGCTCCTCGCCCATGCTTTTTATTGATATTATCAAGTGCCTGCATCAACTCTTTACTTTTTATATTATCTTTACTATCCTCTTCAGCAAAAAGATTGTGAGATAGGCTTTTTTTAGATACAATATCATGTAGCACCACCCCAGCACGCTTATAATCAAAACCTGAGCGATACAACTCATTGAGTGCCCCAGACATATATTTAATCAGTTCCAGAGTGTCATCGGTGTAGTTGGGTAGTCGTAAAAGCATACCCTCTCTGTGTTGTGGCTTATCTTCTCTATGACGATTGGTGTATATAAAAACCTGCAATTCGCCCGCTAAAGAGCCCTGCTTACGTAATTTTTCAGCCGCCATAACGGTATATGTTGTTAATTGCTCTCTTAATGCCTCTTTGTCGTTTAGCTCTTTGGCAAAAGTTCGTGAAATCATTATTGATTTTCGGTCAGTAGTAGAGTGCTCAAATTCTACACATGGCTTACCATGCAGCTCCTGCCATGTGCGAAGACCTACAATACTCATTTTATCTTTTACCCACTCAGGAGATAACTGCCTAAAATCTTCTGTCGTCTCCACTCCAAAAGTTGTTAGCATTTTACGATATTTTCTACCAATACCCCATATATCTCCTATCGGGAAACGACTCAATACCTTTTTTATATCCTCTTCACGTGTCATAACACAACACCCCTCTAACTTAGGATACTGCTTACATAAACGACTTGCCACCTTAGCCAATGTTTTAGTTGGTGCTATACCTATACTAACAGGTATTCCAGTATTTCGTTTCACTGTGCGAACCATCTCTCTACCTATCTCTTGTAGCCTCTCCACCTCAACACCGCTAAAATCTATAAATGCCTCATCAATAGAGTATATCTCAACATAAGGGGCTATCTGTTTAAGGGTGGTAAATACACGTTGCGACATATCGCCATAGAGATGATAGTTACTAGACATATAACTAACCCCTGCATTATCAATAACTCTCTGTACCTGATATAGAGGTTGCCCCATCTTGATACCCAAAGCTTTAGCCTCATTACTACGTGCAATAATACACCCGTCGTTATTACTAAGAACAACAACGGGTTTACCATTAAGTGATGGGTTAAAAACCCTCTCACACGACACAAAAAAGTTATTACAATCACACAATCCAAACATACACATTTAACGTATTATTAGATAATAATGTTGTATCTAGCTATTTCTATTTTTACGAGCCGCCTTACGACGTTTCCACTCTGTTTCTATAAGTGTTAGCTCTCTAAGTGTTTGTCCCTCAACCATAGTATTCTCTTCTGCCCTGCGGAAAAGATATGGTAATACCTCTTTCATAGGGCCATAAGGGATATATTTAGTAACACGATAGCCCTCAGCCGCCAAAGCATAAGAGATATTATCACTCATGCCAAATAGTTGAGAGAAGTATATTCTGCTATCATCTCTCGCTATTCCCTTAGCATCAATAGCCTCGGCTAACTTAATATTACTAAGCTCGTTATGTGTACCACTAAACATCTCTATTGTATCTATATTGTCTATACAGTATAACATTCCAGCATCATAGTTGTCATCTGTTGCCTGCTTATCAACACATATAGGATCTTGGTAGCCCATCTCTTTAGCACGTGCACGTTCTGCATCCATATATGCACCTCGCACAAACTTAACACCATATATATAGCCTCCTTCAACCGCTTTTTTGTGCTCCTCAATAAGATGTTGATACCTATCATGACGATACATCTGAAGGGTATTAAAAACAATAGCACGCTTTTGGTTATATTTAGGCATAAGGGCATTAGTAACATCATCTATCGCCTGCTGTGATGAGTAGTGCTCTGCATCAACCAATAATCTAACATCACACTCATACGCCTTAGCCGCTAATTTCTCCATACGGTCGCAAAAAGCCTCAAACTCTTTTTTATCCTCATCTGTCAGCTCTTCGTTATTCGATACCTTGTCTAACACCTTAACTCTTGTTATGGCAGTAGGCTTAAAAACAGCATAAGCTATGCTACGGTTAGTGCCAGCAAACTCAATAGAACGCATTGTCTCATTGAAAGTGCGGTTGATATAAAAATCACCCTCTGCACCCTCTGCTGAGTAGTCGAGTATAGACTCAACATTATATTTTTGCAGCTCTGATATGCGTGCAGCACACTTCTCTAGGGTCTCTCCACCAACAAAATGACGATAAATAGTGGGCTTAACAGCCCATCCAATAGGAAAATGTATTGCCATAGCTATCTTGGTTAAACATTTCCCCAGACCAACCAGTTTACTACTCTTCATTATGTCGAATAGAAACTTAGTACTACGTAACTCACTATTATTTTTTGCTCTAAAAGCAATCTCAGTATTTGTAAAATCTATCATGGCTAAACAATATTTAAAAAAAGTTGTGGGTAATAAAAATGAACCCACAACTTTAAATACATTTAAAATTTACTCTACATCTGGAAGGAAATTAGGATACATATAGTCTGTTGCAGGCACAAATGTCTCCTTAATTGTTTGTGGCGATGTCCAACGTAATAGGTTAAGTGCCGAACCAGCCTTGTCATTTGTTCCCGATGCACGTGCACCACCAAATGGCTGCTGATCAACAACTGCTCCTGTTGGCTTATCATTAACATAGAAGTTACCTGCTGTGTTACGTAGGCGGTATGATAACATCTCTATCTCTTCTCTGCTTGAAGAGAAGATAGCTCCTGTAAGTGCATATACAGAACCCTCATCAAGTAAATCAAGAGTTTGCTCTAGGTCATTAGGCTCGTAAACATAGATAGTGATTATTGGGCCAAATAACTCCTCTTGCATAGTTATATAACGTGGGTTAGTTGTTTGTATAACTGTTGGCTGGATATAATATCCTTTGCTCATATCACACTCTCCACCAATAACAACTTCAGCCTCAGATGACTCTCTCGCTGCATCAATAGCCGATTTAAGTTTTTTATATGACGACTCGTCAATAACAGCATTAACAAAATTGGTAAAATCCTCTACTGGCCCCATCTTGATAGCTGCTAAATCAGCCTCTACCATAGTGCGCACCTCATCCCATATATTAGATGGTATATAGGCACGTGAAGCAGCAGAACACTTCTGACCTTGATACTCAAAAGCACCACGAGTAATAGCCGTAGCCACCTCTTTAGCCTTAGACGAAGGAGCTGCAAATATATAATCTTTACCACCTGTCTCTCCAACGATACGTGGATATGAGATGTAGTTATCTATATTATTAACAATAGTTTTCCAAATGTCGTTAAACACCCCTGTTGAACCAGTGAAGTGGATACCTGCAAAATGCTTACTACTAAATATAACATCTGATGCATCAGGACCCGAACAGAAAACAAGATTAATAACTCCATCAGGTAGACCCGCCTCTTTTAACACCTCCATAATAACAGATGCTGAGTAGGTAGCAGTTTTAGATGGTTTCCACACACAAACATTACCCATAAGTGCAGGAGCACCTGGTAAATTACCCGAGATTGCTGTGAAGTTAAATGGAGTAAGTGCAAACACGAATCCCTCTAGCGGTCTCCAGCTTGTTTTGTTCCATATACCTGGCGAAGAGGCTGGTTGCATCTTGTAAATATCAACCATATTTCTCACATTATAGCGATAGAAATCAGCTAACTCACATGCAGAATCTATCTCTGCCTGATATATATTTTTAGATTGCCCAAGCATAGTAGCAGCATTTATTCTATCACGATATGGCCCTGCGATAAGATCAGCAGCCTTTAAGAATATAGCAGCACGTGCCTCCCAGTTCATTGCCTCCCATGCTGGCTTAGCAGCTAAAGCGGCATCAATACCTGCTTGAATATGACTCTTATCTCCTTGGTGATAATATCCTAATAGATGTGCTGTATCGTGTGGAGGGCGTATCTCATATCTCTTATCACTTCTAACCTCTTTACCACCTATAATCATTGGTAAATCAACCTCTACACTACGCATCTCTTCTAGTTTCTTTTTTATAGATGCTCTCTCAGGACTTCCCGGAGCATAAGTTCTAACCGGCTCATTCTTTATCTCCGGAAGTTGAAAAATTGCATTAAACATAATCTCTAAAGTTTAAGTTATAAATTATAATAAAACCGTTAATTTTAAATTTTGACGTCGCAAGATACTAACAATTTTTTAATAGAAAAAATTTTTTGTTAATTATTTTCGTTTTTTTACACCAATTAGTTATAAATCATAAGTTGCGAACACCCATTTTATAATTTTGCCCATGTATGTATAATAAATTATTGTTGTCCAGTAAAAAAAATCAAAAAACCTAGTAACTAGCTATCCTGCAATAAATTAGTTGTAATTTAAATTATAGGGGCTTACAAAAACAAA
>CAYJCU010000113.1:0-4878 GCA_964368765.1 uncultured Rikenellaceae bacterium | reverse complement strand
GTACTTTATATGGTGGGTTTTAGGGTAGATATGACGTGCATAAATTCAATCCTCCGGTTCGCCGGACACTACTATTAAATTTTATATTTCCACTAAGTTAAGTACATTTTGAGCCTTAAAAATTATAATTTTACCATCTTCAACATTACCCCCTAAGTACTCTTGATACAAATCTAATTCGGTTTGCCCTTCACTAGGGATAATTACATCATCTTGTATAATATCTACGTCGTACCTACCACCAGGGCGCAATGGTATTGTTATTGATGTTCCATCTGCTGCTGATGCCCCTTTGGGGGTTCTATATAACACAGCAACTAAATTTTCATCGTTGTAGAATGCAATAGTTACGCCAATCTTATCTATCATAAGATCGTCACTATTAACATATTCACTATCATCCAAAATATCGCCCGTAGGTGGTGTGAATACTGGTAACACATAACTACTATTAGTTCCTGCTCCATCTTGCGCTCTCTCGCTCATTGTCACTTCATTAATGTAATCAAAAGAGCATGTAACCGTTGAAGATAACTCGCTATCAGGAGTTAATATAGTAAATGGACTAATAAACCAGTTATCTGACTTTGTAGATTGAAAATCATTGATGTCAAATAATAGTTTATCAGCAAACACCTTCGTTGGCTCGTTTGATGAGTTAAAAGCCTCAACACTTGCTATTACTTTTGTGAATTTAAACGGTTGATTACTACCATCTGAGCTTAATTCAAACTGATTTTGACTGAATGCTTGCGAAATGCGAATAGAGAACATTGAAAAAACAGGAAAGAATGCCAATTGGTAATTTGGATCTTCTGTCTCTCCATTTACTAGTGTCACGCATGTAGAGATTAGAGGTAATTTCTTACCTATTGTGGCCGTAATTTCAATAGGATCTAATTTGCTGTCAAGGGTATACTCCTGAAAAGTGTCGAACATTACATTAACACCATAATCGTTACTTTCAGGTGTTGTTGTAATCACACTTTGATCTTGTGGATATACAACATTAAACGTCACACTACTAGTTATACTACCAGGTATGGTGCCTATAAAGCGGGCAATGTCTTCTGTATCACTACCTCTACTGTAACCAGTAACATCATATAGCATATTGCTATTTGAAAGAATAACATTTGCGTGATTAATAGTGTCCCAGTTCATATAACCACTTGTTGTGTTAAGGGTTACTTTGGTTGCAGATGTGCGAACTATACCATCTAACTCTATATCGATTAGAGTGTCTTCGCTTGTAGGCGATAAATGGCTTTTCTCGCATGCAGATACTAGCACTAAAAGTGCAAATAAAATTGATGTTTTTCTCATATAATATAATTTTAATTGGTTAAAAGTCTCCAAAATTCCTGAGCTCATGAATAGAAGAATCTATCTCAGTAGTTGATAATGCAAAACCCTGATCAAATTCTATCTCTATCAGCTCAGTAGTGGGGGATATATACTCTGATGTCTCCATAATAAATATTGTTTTTTTGTGTCAGTGCAAAAAGTCGGTGGAGTATATGTTGGCTTTTCTCAAAATCACTTCATCTTCGGCACCTTTCCCACACTATAAATACTCACGTACAATAGTACGCTCCGTTGTTATAGTGCGTGAAACGCACCCAAGCTAAAGCAATTTAGAAAAAAGCGGACATCAAACTAATAATTTAGAATCTATCGATTGAATTTTAGTCCACTGGAAATTTACATTGATCCGTTTTTTTATATGCACACATCTATATTAACAATATCTATACCATAATGAAATAAAAAAAGTGGTAAGCCCTTTCGAACTTACCACTTTAATATTATTTTTAACCATATATTAGAAAATACTCTCCATTAGATATTTCATATCTGCCTCTTTACCTCTAAATGCTAGATACATTTCCATCTCAGACACTGTTCCCCATGGCTCTAGTATCTCTTCACGGTACTTACTGCTTAATTCAGGGTTGAATAAATCACCACTCTCAACAAATGCAGCAAAAGCATCAGCAACTAATACATCTGCCCACTTATAACCATAGTAACCAGCTGAATAACCACCACTAAAGATATGAGAGAAATAAGTAGAACGGTAACGTGGAATAATCTCTTCGATTAGACCTAATTTTTTCATCGCCTCAGCCTCAAATTTCGTAGGGTCAATATCTCTCTTATCTTTCATAGTATGGTACTCCATATCAAGGTAAGCAGCAGCAAGGAATTCAGTCATCTCAAAACCTTTGTTGAATTTCTTAGATGATTTTATCTTCTCTAGGATAGCATCTGGAATAACCTCACCTGTCTTATAGTGCTTAGCATACATCTTCATGAATTGAGGATGGTTAGCCCAAGCCTCTAATATCTGCGATGGTAACTCAACAAAATCACGAGAAGTTCCAGCTAAACCATTTACCTTAACATCAGATAAAAGAACTTGTATAGCGTGTCCCATCTCATGGAAATATGTAGAAGACTCTTCAAGAGATAGAAGAGCTGGCTCATTCGCTGTTGGAGGTGTAAAGTTACAAACGATAGGAACGATAGGTGATACACGCTTACCATCTTTATATATCTGACTACGGAATGATGAACACCAAGCACCGCCACGCTTAACAGGACGTGGGTGTAGATCGATAGTTAGAACACCAACTAAAGAGCCATCAGCCTCTGTTACCTTATAAGCTGTCATATCTTCATGATATTTCGGAGCGTTAGGCATAGGCTCGAAATTAACACCGTGTAGTTTGTTAAGAAGTAAGAAAACACCCTCACGCACATTATCAGCAGAGAAATAAGGTCTTGTCATCTCATCATCAAGGGCATATTTAGCAGTACGTACTTTGTCTGCATAGTACCACCAATCCCAAGGTTTGAAATCGCCATTAATACCATCTTTCTTTAATAGTTTCTTCATCTCTTTAAGCTCCTCTTTAGCTACCTTAACAGATGGTTTCCAAAGAGTTTCGATAAGCTCATACACCTTCTCAGGAGTACCCGCCATATTTTTATCAAGAATATAGTGTGCGTGTGTCTGATAACCAAGAAGTTTAGCCTTCTCAGTACGAAGATTAACAAGCTCGTTGATGATAGGAAGGTTAGATATTTCTCCCTCACCAAAACCACGGCTAGAGTATGCCTCGAACATCTTTTGACGTAAATCACGGTTCTTAGCACTAGTCATAAATGGGAAGTAGCTAGGGTAACTTAGGTTAAATAACCATTTGCCCTCTTGTCCTGCTGCCTTAGCTGCCGATGCAGCTGCTGCTAGTTGTGATTCGCTTAATCCCTCTAGTTGTTTTTTATCATCAATAACCAGTGAAAAAGAGTTATTAGCCTTAAGTAGGTTATTACCATAGCTGCGAGTAAGAACGCTCTCTCTCTCGCTTAGACGCTTGTAAGTAACTTTATCCTCAGCACTTAGGTTAGCACCACTACGTGCAAAACCATCAAAAGTGTTCTTAAGTAAACGCTTTTGCTCTTTTGTTAAGTTCTCCTTAGATTGATTCTCATAAACAGCTTTAATTCTAGCAAATAGCTTATCATTAAGTGATATAGTGTTTGAGTGAGATGTAAGCATAGGCTCTATCTCAGACTGTAATTTAGAACGCTCATCGGTAAGATCAGAACCTGTAAGGTTGAAAAATACCATTACTACACGCTCTAAAAACTGACCAGCCTCTACATAAGGCGCGATAGTATTAGCATAAGTTGGAGCTTCACTATTATTAATAATAGCATCAACCTCAGCTATATGACGTTTCATTCCCTCTTTAACGGCAGGCATAAAATGCTCGTCTTTAATCTCGTTAAAAGGTGGTAAGCCATAATTAGCTGTCCACTCACTAGCAAAGAAAGGATTCCCCTCATTTGGGTTAGCAGCACTCTTATTGCCACCTCCATTACACCCTACAACACTAAAAAGTAGTGCCGTAGATGCTAAAAAATAGATAAATTTCATCTTGTTTTGGTTTTATAAATTTAAAAAATATTAGTCTCTTAACAATAATAATCGCAAAATTATATAAAATTATTGTATTTACGGAATAAAATATTCGAAAAATAAAAAAATATTTTATACTTTTGTACATAATAACCCGAGTTAGGGATAAGAAATTAGTATATATGCAACTATTTTTTTCACAAGATATTAATAATAACCTTATTACACTTTCTGAAGAGGAGTCGAGACATGCCATTAAAGTGCTACGTAAAAATATAGGTAGCCCCATAAATGTGGTAGATGGTGTGGGTACACTATATAAAACCACTATTATAGAGGCACACCCTAAGCATACGGTGCTGGAGATAGACGAACGAATAGAGGAGTTTGAGAAATTACCATACTCTCTACATATTGCCGTAGCAACAACAAAAAATATAGATCGTACAGAGTGGTTTATGGAGAAGGCAACAGAGATAGGGATAGGTAGTGTAACGCTTATTAAGAGCGAGCACTCAGAGCGTAAAATAGCTAAGATAGAGCGTTTAGAGAGGGTAGCTATAAGTGCTATGAAACAATCTGTTAAAGCATATATGCCTATGATTAACGATACAACACCTTTTATGCAATTTATTAAAGCTGATTATGGCGATGCAATAAAATTAATAGCTCATTGTAACGGCGCACATCATAAAAGCCATATTAAAGAGTTGATAAAAGATAATAGAGATGTTATAGTTATGATAGGCCCTGAGGGGGATTTCTCTTGTGAAGAGGTGGCTGAGGCTCTGAAAAATGGCTTTCAAGAGATTTCATTGGGTAGTCAGCGTCTCCGCACTGAAACAGCGGCACTATATGCAGTAGCAGCAGTAGCTATTAATTTTAGTAGTGTCCAGTGAACCTGAGGATTGAATTTATGCACGTCATATCTACCCTAAAACCCACCATAT
>CAYJCU010000112.1:0-5045 GCA_964368765.1 uncultured Rikenellaceae bacterium | reverse complement strand
ATATGACGTGCATAAATTCAATCCTCAGGTTCGCCGGACACTACTACTTTTTTATTGAGAGGTAGTTCGAAAACTATATCACATATGTATTTCAATTAGCTACGACCCACATCAACAATTTTGCGACCTAATACAAGTACAGCCTCTTTATCTGCCTCAACAGCTTTTCTTATAATAATACCCATAGTTAATACTCCCCTTTTTTACGTTTATGTATCTCTTTTACCGCACTACGAGCACCTTTAATCCCGCCCACTTCGGCAAACATACGATTTAGTTTTTTCGTTTCTATCTCTTTTGATGATAAACCTTCATAGCTGTTTTCATCCTTTATTTTAGTGTAGTTACGAAATCTACGCTCGTCAAGCTCTCCATCTTCTATGGCCTGCCTAACAGCACATCCTGGCTCACCATTGTGCGTACAGTCTGAGAACCTACACCCTTCGGCAAATTCTTCGATGTCTGCAAACGAAAGTGAAGTATCTGCACTCTCAATACCAATCTCGCGCATACCTGCAGTGTCAATCACAACACCACCTGTGGGCACAACAAATATCTCTCGCCCTGTTGTTGTGTGGCGTCCTTTATCTCCCTTTCCTATCTCTTGAGTTGAGATACTATCAACACCTATAAGATGATTGATGAGAGTAGATTTACCAACCCCTGACGAACCAATAAATGCTGCCGTTATCCCCTCTGAGATAAATGGTGAAAATTTATCTTTAATATCTTCGTCAAAAATCGAAAGTGTAAGTATATCTGTGTACATAGCTACACTCTCAGTTTGACATACAAGCTCACTAAGTCTATCGCCTGCTAAATCGGCCTTAGTAAGCACAATAACGGGTTTGGCACCGCTATCCCATGCAATAGAGAGATAGCGCTCTAATCTGCTAAGGTTAAAATTCTGATTTAGCGACATCGTTATAAACACCACATCTATATTGGCAGCTATTATCTGAGACTGTTCGCTCACTCCAACTGCTGCACGTTGAAAAACACTTTTACGTGGCAATATATTATGAATAATTGCTCGTGTATCACCATCATCGTAACTAATCATTACGTAGTCGCCTACTGCAGGATAATCTGTTGAAAGGGAGCTCTCAAAATTAAACTTTCCAGATATTTCAGCAAGTAACTCACCCTCTACACAAGCCACACGATACGAACCTCGATACTGTGTGATAACCCTAGCCACTTGTAACTCAGGGTACTGAGTAGCAAGAGCTATAAATCGGTCATTTATACCATATTTTAATAAGTAGTGCATAATATCTATACATTAAAAGCAGAGTCATACTCTACAACTCCATTAACACCATTTAATCCACCCTTAGTTAGTTCAATAGCCATACAATACTCTACTGGGACATCAAACGGAAGCGAGATTCCAAACTCGCTACACTGCTTATATCCAAATCTAGGATAGTAATCTTTATGCCCCAGCAGCACCACCGAACCATAACCCATAGAGCTAGCAATATCGTGTGCTTGATTAATTAATGCTCCCCCTATCCCTTTACATTGATAGGAAGGAAGCACAGAAACAGGGGCTAGGGCAAGCGACACAAAACTATCTATTTCACTATTTATTTTTATTTTTGTGAGTAATATATGTCCAACAATTACTCCATCAACCTCTGCAACTAATGATAGTTCAGCAATAAATGATTTACTACTCCTCAATCTTCGCACAAGCTCTTGCTCTTGATGATCAGTATGCTCAGCCTCTTTAAAAGCTGCAACAATAACATCATTTACAATTTCATAGTCGTCAGCTCTCTCTTGTCTAATAATTAATTCCATATTAAATTGGTTTATTCTACACAAAGTTAGCCATTTTTAGGCAGACAGCAATAAATTATGGGTTAAAATATTATAGAAATTTTTAAGTAATAGCAACTTTCGGGTTGTGTGGTTTGCTCTTTTAAACTATCTTTGCATAATATTAATGTTATTGTCCGACAAATAATTATGGAGAGAAATATAAATTATAGTAGAATAGAAAAGGCTATAAAGTATCTTTGTGAAAACTACAAAGAACAACCATCTCTAGAAGAGGTTGCACAGTATGTGGGTATGAGCAAATTTCACTTTCAACGTATCTTCTCAGAGTGGGCTGGGGTTACACCTAAGCAATTTGTAGAACACCTTACAGTAGAGGCTCTTAAGGAGGAGTTAATAAAAACCAATAACCTTATCACAGCTAGTGAGAATGTGGGCTTATCTACTCAATCTAGGGCATACGATCTAATGGTAAAAATAGAGGCTATGACACCTGGCGAATATAAAAAACATGGTAAAAATTTAGAAATTAACTACGGCACAATTACAACACCCTTTGGAGAGGCATTTATTGCACTTACAGGGCGTGGGATATGTTCGTTTGAGTTTGTAGATAATGATTTTGAAGCGGTACTACAAAGCGTAAAAGATAAATGGATAGATGCTACTTTTATTCATAATAATAACGCTGTTCAAGAGGTAGCAGAGCATATTTTTAGTAATGAAAAGGGCGAAATAAAACTATTTCTTAAGGGAACGCCATTTCAAATAAAAGTGTGGCGAGCATTACTCTCAATTCCAAGTGGCAACGTAACAAGTTACTCACAGCTTGCTGAAATAGTTGAGATGTCTAGTGCTGTAAGGGCTGTCGCCTCGGCAGTAGCCAAAAATCCCGTAGGGCTCATTATACCTTGCCATAGGGTTATTAGGCGTGAGGGCATTGTGGGCGAATATCACTGGCGCAGCGAACGAAAGAAGACAATACTAGGATGGGAAATATCAAATAAAAAATAATGAAAGAGCATTTCTTTAAATATACAGAGGTCGAGAAAAATTACCTAGCAAGCAAAGACAAACGACTTGCCGAAGTTATCGAAAAGGTTGGACATATCAATAGAGAGGTAAACCCCGATCTCTTTGGCTCACTTATACACTCAATCATAGGACAACAAATTTCAACCAAAGCACATACTACCATTTGGCTTAGAATGATTGAGGGTCTGGGCGAAATCACTCCAAGAAGTATATGTGCCCAAACTCCTGAACACCTACAAAGTTATGGTTTGAGCTTTAGGAAGGTGGAATATATGCAAAGCGTATCACAAAAAATAGAGAGCGGAGAGTTTAACATCTCATCACTCTATGAGATGAGCGATGAAGAGGTGTGTAGTGAGTTATCTAAACTCAACGGCATAGGTGTGTGGACTGCTGAGATGATGATGACTTTTTCTATGCAACGCCCCAATATTATGAGTTATGGCGATTTGGCAATTTTGCGTGGTATGCGTATGATATTCCGTCACCGCAAAATAACAAAAGAGCTTTTTGCAAAGTATCATCGCAAATTTTCGCCTTACGCCACTGTTGCAAGTCTATATTTCTGGGCTGTAGCAGGTGGTGCAATACCAGAGCTTACTGACCCTGCACCAAAACCTAAACCAAATAAATAATAACAAATTATAAATTAGTGATGACAAAAAAAGAGCATATAATAGCCCCAAATTCACATATCAATTCGCAAATAATTGTTATTTTTGAGGTTAAGCCCACAAAAGAGGGCAAAGAAGAGTATCTAAAAATAGCAGCAGAGCTTCGTGATGAGTTGAATAAAGCAGAAGGGTTTATATCAGGAGAAAGATATGAGAGTCTTTCTGAGGAGGGAAAACTATTGAGTGTAAATATATGGGAGAGCGAAGAGGCACTATCTAAGTGGCGCAATAACCAACAACACCGTGAAGGGCAAAAACGAGGGCACGACTCTCTATTTGAAAAATATAATATCAGAATAGCTAAAATTATTCGTGACTACTCATTAACAGACAGAGAACAAGCCCCTGCCGATTCTAATGAGTATCTTAAATAGTTGAAGCATAAAAAGGTTCGACTAAATAGCTCAAAAGTGAAACATTATAGACTTATAGATAGTAACGGTAAGGAGTATATAAGCGATACTAAAGGTACTTTTGGCGGTCATAGAACAAACAAAATCTATGGCCGTCTTGACTGTGCAACGGCACTGATATATATTGCTAAAGGGCAATATGTAAAGCATAGGGTATTCTTCGCCGACGAACAAACCGCTATATGTGCAGGTTATCGCCCCTGCGCAAGATGTATGCCTAGTGAATATAAAGTGTGGAGAGATGATAATCAGCGCAAGTAGAAGAACAGATATACCATCTGAATATAGCGAGTGGTTTATGAAGCAAATTCGTGAGGGTTTTGTAATGGTATCAAATCCACGTAACCCTAAACAACAAAAATTTGTATCACTACGCCCCGAAGATGTGGATTGCATTGTGTTTTGGAGCAAGAATCCAGAACCTATGCTCAAACATCTTAGCGAATTGGATAATATGGGTTATAAATACTATTTTCAGTTTACACTCACAACATACGACAAAGATATTGAGCGAAACCTACCATCAAAAACTCGTTTAGTAGAGGTGTTCAAAAGGTTAAGTAATGCTATTGGTAAAGATAGAGTTATATGGCGATATGATCCCATAATCATAAATAGCAATTACACAATAGAGCACCACAAAGAGGTGTTTGAGAGATTAGCAGCCGAGTTATCACAATACACAAACAGATGTGTTATTAGCTTTGTTGATATGTACAGTTTTGTTACTAAACGAAGTGCAGAGCTGATTAAACCTCTAAACGATGGGGAAATATACGAAATTGCCGAGTGTTTTTCTAAGATAGCATCATCGGTTGACCTACAACTTGTAACATGCTCAGAGAGCCACAACCTATCACAATTTAATATCACAAAAGGGAGTTGTATAGATAAATCAATAATTGAAAAAATAGTAAAACACACTATTACAGCACAAAAAGATAGAGGACAACGCCCCGAATGCGGTTGCATCAAAAGCATAGATATTGGAAAGTATAACACATGTCCAAACGGATGTATATATTGTTATGCAAATAAATCTACTCAAGTATAAACCTGTTTTTAGGTTATTTTTTATTGTTGTCCGGTAAAAAAATCAAAAAACCTAGTAACTACCTATCCTGTAATAAATTAG
>CAYJCU010000111.1:0-5174 GCA_964368765.1 uncultured Rikenellaceae bacterium | reverse complement strand
GTAGATATGACGTGCATAAATTCAATCCTCAGGTTCGCCGGACACTACTAATAATAATATTTAATAGCACTTTTTAAAGGTAGCTAATCTTATATTAAAATAATAATTGCCAATTAAAAAAAAATGGTTAATTTTGTGGTATGATAGATAGAGCAACGATAGATAAAATATACCAATCGGCAAATATAGTAGATGTAATAGGCGATTTTATTACTCTTCAAAAAAATGGCACAAATTATAAGGCGTGTTGTCCTTTTCATGGCGAGAAGACACCATCTTTTGTTGTGTCGCCTGCTAAGGGTATATATAAATGCTTTGGTTGCGGTAAGGGGGGTAATGCCATCTCTTTTATTATGGATCATGAGAACCTTAACTATGTTGATGCTCTTAAATATGTAGCAAAAAAATATGGTATTGAGGTAGAAGAGAAAGAACTCACAGAAGAGCAGATAGCCGAGAGGGGCGAGCGTGAGAGTATGATGCAGGTAACAGCATTTGCATCATCTTATTTCCAAGATAAACTGATTAACTCGCAAGAGGGACGTAATATAGGACTCTCTTACTATAAAGAGAGAGGAATAGACGACGCTTCGATTCAGAAATTTCAGTTGGGTTATGCTCCTTCAACTAGTGATTTGTTTAGCAGAAGTGCTATTGAGCAGGGGTATAAAGAGAGCTATCTTATATCTACGGGATTGACCATTAAGCGTGATAATGGTGGTTATTATGATAGGTTTGCAGGTAGGGTTATATTCCCTATTCATGCTATTAGTGGGCGTGTTATTGGTTTTGGAGGTAGGACACTATCAACAGAGAAGAGGGTGGCCAAGTATCTCAATTCGCCTGAGAGTGAGATTTATCATAAGAGTGCATCTTTATATGGTATTTTTCAGGCTAAAGGTGCTATCTCTAGGTTAAATAAGTGTATATTAGTTGAGGGTTACACCGATGTTATTTCAATGCACCAAGCAGGTATTGAGAATGTTGTGGCATCATCAGGAACATCGCTAACCGAAGAGCAGATAGCACTTATCCGAAGATTTACAAATAATATTACAATAATATATGATGGCGATAGTGCTGGTATTAAGGCATCTATGCGTGGTATTAATATGATACTGCGTGAGGGTCTTAATGTGCGTATTGTGCCACTGCCAGAGGGTGATGACCCTGATTCGTTTGCACGTAGCCGTCCATCACACGAGACAGAAGAGTATATATATAATAACGAAGAGGATTTTATCTCTTTTAAGGCAAAACTGCTACTTAACGAGGTTAAGAACGACCCAATAGCTAAGGCGTCGGCAATAAAAGATATGGTTGAGTCGATAGCTGTTATCAGTGATGAAATACTGAGAGGGCAATATATTAAAGAGTGTAGCAGAATAATGGATGTAGATGATCAGACATTAGCCCGTGAGACAGCTCGCCTGCGTGTATCGGTACAAGGTGGGCGTGAGGCTCTTGAGTATTTCCGTAATGAGAGACGTTTAGAGCAGATTAATTCTCGCAGGGGGGGTGGTTATCCGCCGCAAGTTACGTTAGCTAATACCCCGTCACGTAGAAATAACCAAAATGCTCTCAATGAGATGGAGAAAGAGTTAATAACCTTTCTTATTAAGAACGGAGAGGATAATTTCTTATTTACTCAGCCACGTCAAGAACCTATTGAGTTGAATATTGCTGAGGTTATTATTGAAGAGATGGAGAGCGACGAACTATCTTTTGTATCTCCACTATTCGACACTATTTTTATAGAGTATAAGCGTATGAGAAGCTCAGGAGAGGGTTTTAGTATTAATAGTTTTATTAATTTTCCTGATCCAGCGGTTAGCGATTTCTTTGTAGATATAATCACTCAAGAGGATATGTATAAACATAGTAAGATATGGGAGAGACATGCAAAATCGTCAGCCGATGTAAATCTCTCAGAGGCTATCCCTAAATGCATAGCACTATATAAGTTAAAGCGTCTTGAAATGCTTATAGCAGAGCGTAAAGAGAGCCTTAAAAATCCCGATAGCGACCTTAACACCATATTAAAAGAGATAACTCTACTACAAAATAGTAGAACGGCTGTAAATAAAAAATATGAGCGTATTTTATGATTTTTGCCACTGTTATAATACCACAAAAATTACCATATAATCTCACCTATCTGGTTCCCGCTGGGCTAGAGGGAGCTCTTTATATGGGTGCTAGGGTAGAGATACCGTTGCAGGGAAAGGCAATAAAAACAGGTGTAGTGGTGGATATATTAGAGAGTGAGAGAGCAAATAATTTTTATCACTCAATGCAGATGCGTGGTGTTGTAATTAAAGAGATACTTGCTGTTATAGACTCAACACCCGCTGTTATGCCTATGCAGGTTGATTTTATGGTTTGGGTTGCTCAATATTATATGTGTGCACAAGGAGAGATAATGCGCTATTTTCTGCCTAAAGATATGATTGTCAAAGGGGTACTTGATGGCGCAGAAAAACAGTATGCTAAGAGCAGAGCCATACAGAAAGTGCGTTATTTTTGCGCAGGAGATAATAGTGCCCTACAAACATCACGAACAGCAATAGCCAAATATTTTTTAACACACGAGGGTAAACTCTCATATAAATCGTTGAGGGAGCAGGGATTCTCGTCTGCCCAAATATCTGGGGCACTAAAAAAAGAGCTAATAACAGAGGAGTGGGTGGATGAATATCTACAAATAGATAGTAGAGTTGATGAGGGGGGCAGTGATGGCAGCAGTGTTAATATGCCTAAAACCATCCCTGATATTGATACTCACTCTAGCGATAAGCCACTATTAATATATAATAAAGATGCTCTCGATTTAACTGATTGTCATATCTATTTGGCACATAAAACGCTCAATAGTGGTGGGCAGATGTTGATTTTAGATGTTGATAGCGATGTTAATAGCGTTGCTATTAAGGCGTCGCTTGGAGGTAGTAGGTGCGTAACGCTTAACTCAAAGACCAAACCACAACAGCACTATAACATATATTGTAGGGTATTAAGCGGAGAGCCTCTTGTTATTCTAGCAGATGGTAAGGGGCTTGGTTTGCCATTTAAAAAACTAGAGTATATTTTCATCGCTAACGAGCATAAGAGAGCAATGAGAAATGAGAATAGTGTTAGGTTTAATAGTAAAGATTGTGCCGTTATGTTGGGGCATACGCTTGGGGCTAAGGTGATAATGGAGAGTTTCGCCCCATCTATTGAGAGCTATTTTAATAGTGAGGTATCTAAATATAATAGAGTTGATATATCTTCAGAAGAGAAGAGCAGAAGGGCTAAAATCACACTAATCAATAAGTATAGTGTTGCGCCCAATGAGAGGCGTGTGTATGGTAATGTGCCACAGGTGCGCTATTTTAGTAAATATCTATTAGAGAAGATGAATCACTCTAATCGTACTTTTCTGTTTCATAATCGTAGAGGTTATAATAGTTTTATTGTGTGCGATGAGTGTGGATGGGTGCTTAAATGTAGTAGGTGTAATGTATCTATGACCTATCATCAGGCTAATAATATGTTTATCTGTCACTACTGTAATACAAAGCATAAACCTATATATGAGTGTGGAGGATGTGGCTCGAAAAGCATAAAACTTTTTGGCGTTGGTAGCGAAAATGTAGAGCAAAATATCAGAAAATATTTCCCTCAAACACCTATTTTTAGGGTAGATAAAGACTCATTGAGTAGTAGGGGAGGTGTAGAGAAACTAATTGATGATATTGCAACTACCCCTCAATCAATTGTTATTGGTACCATACTAGCTGTGCCATTTATTAATGATATAGAGTTCGATACGGTGGGCGTTGTTGATGCCGACACACTTCTTAATATAGATGATTTTAGAGCCGAAGAGAGTGCATACCGATTACTTACTCTTCTGTTGCAACGTGTTACTAATGGCGAGATGGTTATTCACACTACCGACATTAAAAGAGAGCTCTTTAAAGATATAGAGAGATGTGATTATGTTGCTCTATATAACAGAGAGTTAGAGGTTAGGCGTATATTTAACTACCCTCCATTTAGTCGCATATTAACCATTACCCTCAAACATAGAGATGAAGAGATAGTGGCTAAAACGGCCGAGGATATATCAAAGAAATTGCGTGTAATACCAAATATAGAGGTCTCTAACCCTATAATACCAATGGTAGATAAGGTTAGAGATGAGTATATATCAACTATTAATATTAAATTTAGTAGAGGGGTCTCTAACAGCATACACTCTAAACAGCATATTAAACAGTTGATAAACACCATAAGAGTTAAAGGGCTACGTATTTTTTATGAGGTGGATAGATAGACGACTGTCCTTCGATTTATAGCATCAAATCCTCTCAATTATATCTGCCTTTGTTAATCTTGATTTTGGTAGTTTTGCATTAAAATCATCCTCAGCCCGATAACCTATTGCTACGATACATGTTGGTGTTAAGCCCTTCTCACGTAACTTAAACTCATCGCTCAGTGCTTTGGCGTCGAAACCCTCCATAGGTACTGCATCTAACCCCATCATGGCTACCCCTAATAGTAGGGTGCCAATACTGATATAGACTTGATTATCTAGCCAGTGTTGCTGGTCTTTAAAATCAAATATATGACTATCTGCAAAGTGTCTACGCACACTATCGTTTTGTGTTTTGAACTCGCTCTGCTCATAACGCCCATCTCTATCCTCCTGCTCAATAAGTTTGTTCATATACTCATTGCTAAGCGATGTTTTAGTACAGAAAAGTACCACTACTGACGAGTTAATAATCTTCTCCTCATTGAAAGAGAAGAACCCTTGCGTGCCACTAGCTACTCTCTTACGCCCTTCGTCGGTGGAAGCAACTATATAGTACCACGGTTGAACATTTGCCGATGATGGAGAGAGGTGGAGTAGTGCCTCAATAGTATCTATATCTTCACTACTCACTCTCTTTGTTGAGTCAAACGCCTTTGCTGCGTAACGCTCTCTTAATGCCTCTACTATTCTCATAATATTTTCTTTTTAATGTAATTATTGTTGTCCGGTAAAAAAATCAAAAAACCTAGTAACAACCTATCCTGCAATAAATTAGTTGTAATTTAAATTATAGGGGCTTACAAAAACAAAAAATTTGATTTTTTTACTTCTAGGAGTGCCAATTTACCCAAAATTGGATTTAGGTGCG
>CAYJCU010000110.1:0-5323 GCA_964368765.1 uncultured Rikenellaceae bacterium | reverse complement strand
CAACCCATCTTATATGGTGGGTTTTAGGGTAGATATGACGTACATAAATTCAATCATCAGGTTCGCCGGACACTACTAATAATAAATCTGAATAAGTTACCCAGGGCAAACGCACGAAGAGTTAAATGCAATCAATAAGCTACCACGTTTGCCCTGAAGCGAACAAGAGTGAGCGTCGTGAGGAGTTTAAAGCGACGAAACGTTTTTTTGCAAGGCTGAAAGCCGAGCTTTTTTTTCAAAAAAGCGTAATTTACAGAAAAAATAAACCAGAAATTTGGGTGCACCTTAAAAATATTTTTCGTGCGTTTGCCCTAAATAAATTATCAAATTATTAGTGATATATCATTTATTATTGCTATTTTTGCAGTTTGTAATTGGAGATGTAAAATTAATTATGATTAGAATCTTAGAAATGATAGGTTGCTATTGGCAACTAATGTCAAAAGTATTTAGGCGTCCAGCAAAACGCTCGATACTACGTAGGCAGATAATAAATGAGATAGATAAATTAGGGGTAGATTCGATAGGTATTGTTGCTATAATCTCAGTATTTATTGGAGCGGTAGTGGCTCTTCAGATGATTATTAACTTCGAATCGCCATTTATCCCTAAATACCTTATAGGTTACGCAACTAAAGAGACTCTAATATTAGAGTTTAGTTCGGCGGTAGTGGCTCTTATCTTAGCAGGTAAGGTGGGCTCTAACATAGCATCAGAGCTAGGCACTATGCGTATCACAGAGCAGATAGATGCTCTTGAGGTGATGGGTATCAATTCGGCTAATTATCTTATTCTACCAAAGATAATAGCTGCGGTAGTATTTTTCCCTTTCCTTACTATTGTTAGTATATTTGTTGGTATTATAGGGGGATATTTAGCTATATTAACAACGGGTTCTATGACACCTGACGAGTATATTACAGGGCTATTCTACTATTTCAGAATAACTGGTGTTATATATGGTCTTGTTAAAATGGCACTTTTTGGATATATAATCACATCTATATCTGCATTTAACGGCTACTCAAAGAAAGATAATACCATTGAGGTGGGGCGTGCTAGTACACGTGCCGTTGTGCATAGTGTTATCATTATTCTTCTTTTTGACCTTATCATTACAAGGTTATTCTTTAATTATTAGCGTATTATGATAGAGATTAAAAATATAACAAAAATATTTGTTGAGGATAATAATAACCAACGTAAAGTTCTAGATAATATATCTACCACCTTTGAGGCTGGCAAGATTAACTTTATTATAGGTAAGAGTGGTTCGGGTAAGACAGTACTTCTTAAATCATTAGTAGGGCTTCATGATGTTACGGAGGGCGAAATACTATATGATGGAATATGTTATAACCACTTAAATAGTAAAGAGAAAAATATAGTACGCCAAAAATCTGGTATGTTATTCCAAGGTGGGGCACTATTCGACTCATCAACGGTTCTTGAGAATGTTAAATTTCCGCTTGATGTATTTACAAATATGACAGAGAAAGAGAAAATAGCAACAGCACATAAGTGTCTTGAGAGGGTAGGTCTTATGCATGCCCTCAATCTATACCCATCAGAGATAAGTGGTGGTATGGTAAAACGTGCATCTATTGCTAGGGCTATTGTTGTTAATCCGAAATATCTTTTCTGCGACGAGCCTAATTCAGGTCTCGACCCTAAAACATCGCTTGTTATTGATGCGCTTATCAAAGAGATAACGCAAGAGTATAATATAACAACTATTATCAACTCTCACGATATGAACTCGGTTATAGAGATTGGCGATAATATATCATTTATATATGAGGGTAAGCTATGGTGGCAAGGCACAAGTGCTAATATATTATCATCTGATAATGAAGAACTAAACGAATTTGTGTTTGCCTCTAATATGGCTAAAATAGCACGAACTGGTTTAGACTTAGCCGCAAAAATGAAATTAGAGCAATAATTTTTAAAAATATAACAATTTTATTTTTCAGGCTAGCGTTCTACTTTTAGGTAAATATTAAACAGCTGTAAATTATGAATAAAAAAATTCTATGGGTAGACGATGAAATTGAGTACCTAAAACCTCATATAATGTTCCTTGAATCAAAAGGATATGATATTGAGTCATGCAATAATGGCTATGATGCTCTTGATATGATTAAGAGTGAGAATTATGAGCTTATTATTCTTGATGAGATGATGCCAGGAATGACAGGACTTGAGACAATAACCAAAATAAAAGAGGTGCGTCCAACAGTTCCTATTGTTATGGTAACAAAGAGTGAGGAGGAGAATATCATGAACCGAGCGGTGGGGGCTAACATAACAGATTATCTTATTAAGCCAGTCAACCCTAATCAGGTTCTTATGTCTATAAAAAAGAATCTACATAAGCAAGAGATTTATGATGAGGTAACAACAACAGATTATCGCAAAGAGTTCACTTCAATATCTATGTCTTTTTCTGATGCCCGCACAATAGAGGATTGGATAAACATATATAAAAAATTAACCAATTGGGATATACAACTATCTGATTTGAGAGATGAGAGTGTTAAAGAGATTCTTCAATATCAGATTAATGAGGCAAATAACGAATTTGCTAAATATATTAAAAAGGTGTATAAGAGTTGGTTTAAATCTGATGGCGTAGAGAATAAACCAAACCTTTCGCATACGCTTTTCCGTAATAGTGTATTCCCTGTGGTGGATAATAATACCAAAACAACTTTTCTACTGATTGATAACCTACGTTATGATCAGTGGTTAGTTATCCGCCCTCTTCTTTCAAGTTTTTATAGTGTAGAGAAAGAGGATTTCTATTGCAGTATACTGCCTACTGCCACTCAATATGCACGTAACGCTATTTTTGCAGGTTTAACACCTTTGGCTATCGACAAGATAATGCCTAATCAATGGCTAAACGATAATGAGGAGGGGGGTAAGAATAAATATGAAGAGGATTTCTTACGTCGCCAACTCCAAACTTATGGTAAAAATTATAAGGTACTTTTCGAAAAGTTAGTACGCCCTGAGGCGGGCAAGAGATTACTTGATTCTATCAGCAGACTAGATGATTATAAACTATCTGTTATTGTTTATAATTTCTTAGATATTCTTTCGCATGCTCGTACTGATACTGATATTATTAGAGAGTTAGCTGATGATGTGGCGGCGTTCCGTTCGCTCACTCGTTCGTGGTTTGAGCACTCAGAGCTATTTACTATCCTAAGAGAGCTATCAAATATGGGGCATACTGTTATTATCACTTCTGATCACGGTACTATCCATGTTAAAGATGCTATTAAGGTAATAGGAGATAGAGAGACCTCTACAAACCTACGCTATAAGACAGGTAAAAACCTTAATTACAACCCTAAAGAGGTATTTGAGATAACAAACCCCGAAGAGGTGGCACTTCCTAAGTCTAATTTAGCTTCGAGTTATATTTTTGCATGCAATAGAGATTTCTTTGCATATCCAAATAACTATAACCACTATGTGCGTTACTATAAAGATACTTTCCAGCATGGAGGTGTATCACTTGAGGAGATGTTAGTTCCTTTTATTGTTATGCAACCTAAATAGTAAAGTTTATTTATGAGACAAGAGATAAATATAAAGTGTATTGATGAGTTACCTAAGGTGGCTCATCAATTGCTAGAATATATAAAGAGTGGTAACTATAATATCATAGAGTTTTATGGCTCAATGGGAGCAGGTAAGACAACCCTTATCCGTGAGATGTGTTCGCAGTTAGGTGTTATTGATGTGGTTACTAGTCCAACATTTGCTATAATTAATGAGTATAAAATGACAAGTGGTGAGCAGTGTTTCCACTTTGATTTTTATAGAATCAATAAGATACAAGAGGTTCTTGATATGGGCTATGAAGAGTACTTTTATAGCGGCAATTTGTGTCTTATTGAGTGGCCTGAGCTTATTGAAGAGCTATTACCACAAGATGATGATGAGATAAAAAATTTAAAAATAGAGATAGAGCAGACAGAGGGTAACGGCAGACGATTTAGATTCTAATTTCATCATTGAGTAACTTAGCTATACAAACCATAAACAAATATTGTTATGAAGAGAAACCTGAGCTACTATTTACTGTTACTATTGTTACTTATTTCATGTAACACTGAGTATGAGGGCGTAAACCCTGAAATTACTAACACCATTAAAGAGCGCTTATCTAAACTATCCAAAGATAGAGCAAAAGAGATAGATAAAGCGATAAGAGAGACCCCCGAGAGCGAACGTGAAGGGACTGCTTTTCTGTATGCCTATATGCCCCAGCACGATTTAGATACTATTTCTGTTGCGCTTATATCTAAAAATGTAGAGTATGCCTATAAAGCACGTAGGGCAAATAAATGGGCAAGTGATATACCGTTAGAACTTTTTTATAATGATGTTCTTCCGTATGTGTCTATGGATGAAACACGAGAGGAGTGGAGAGAGCTTTTTTATGAACTATTCTCTCCGTTGGTAGTCGAATCTAAAAACCTTTTTGAGGCTATTGATACAATTAATATCAGAATAAGGGATTTAGTAAAGGTTGAGTATAACACTAAACGCCGAAAAGCCAATCAGTCTGCTTTTGAGTCTATGGAGATAGGTATGGCATCTTGTAGTGGTCTTTCGATACTATTTACTAATGCTTTAAGGTCAGTAGGTATACCATCTCGTTTAGCAGGTGCACCGCAGTGGGTTACTAAAGAGGGTAATCATAGCTGGAATGAGGTGTGGGCAGATGGTAAATGGTACTTTGCAGAGTACTATCCAGCAAAACTTAATCATAGTTGGTTCTTGGCTAAATGTGCCGCCTTTGAGAATAGCAATAATCCACTACATCAGGTCTACGCTACATCGTTTAAACCAACAAATATGGGACATTTCCCTATGGTGTGGGATATGAGAGATAGGTCGGTTGCTGGCCTTAATGTAACTGATAGGTATGTTGCATTACATAAAGAGCAGACCCAAAATAAACAGAGCGACGATAAAGATGGAGTAAATATTTCTGTGAAAATTTATAAAAAGGGTGGTGATAGCTCATCCAGTGGGGATCGTGTAGCTGTTAATATCAAAATATATGATATTAACAATAATATTATTGCAGAGGGATTATCTAGTGATGCTAATGCCGATATGAACAACTACTTTACCGCCAAATTAGATAAAAACAGCTCATATAAACTGATTTACGGAGATAAAGAGCACATATTTAAAACAACACAAGACAAGGATAAGCAGTTAATTCTGTATTACTAAATTAATTATAGTAGTGTCCGGCGAACCTGAGGATTGAATTTATGCACGTCATATCTAC
>CAYJCU010000109.1:0-5408 GCA_964368765.1 uncultured Rikenellaceae bacterium | reverse complement strand
TTTTTGTTTTTGTAAGCCCCTATAATTTAAATTGCAACTAATTTATTGCAGGATATGTAGTTACTAGGTTTTTTGATTTTTTTACCGGACAACAATATTTTTTCAAATTGTATCACTTTAGTTCTTTTAGCATATCCGCTATCGAGGTGCACATAGTGCCATTAACCACTATCTTATCATAAGAGTAGGCTTTAATAGTGGTGTCGCTATTACTATCTATGATATAACCCTCTCTGCGTAGTGCATTTTTTATCCATATTAGCTCTTTGCCCTCATAACGTATAGCCACACCATCACAGTTAATCGGAACATATACACCCTTTTCATTATCAAAGGTAACGCCACTGCCCACCGCCTTATCCATATCGCTTGAGAGAACCATCTCATCGGTAGAGCCGCATATAACCCCCTCGCCTTTGCTTAAAATCCATAAATAATCGGCATATTGCAGTGATAACTCTAGGTCGTGGAGTGATAATAAAAAAGTTCGGTTCTTCTCTTTAGCTAGCTTGCGTAGTAGTGTAACAATCTCCATTCGGCTCTTTATATCAAGAAAAGAGGTGGGTTCGTCTAATATTATCAATTTAGATTGTTGAGAGAGGCTCTTAGCTATCATAACTTTCTGACGCTCGCCATCGCTCAACTCACTCATAAACCTATCTTTAAGGTGTTCTATCCCCACATCAACCATCGAAGAGTGAATTATATCTATATCAATTTTAGATAGTGTGCCAAAGAAATTGGTATAAGGGTAACGCCCCATAGCAACCACCTCCATAACACGTAAACCTCCATTAACATCTCTATCAGTAAGCACAACAGATAGTATTGATGCAAGCTCTGATTTTGTGTAGTGTGTGATGCTTTTCTCACTATATAATATATCTCCGTGTAGTGGTGGCACAAAACCGCATAGTGTTTTGATTAGGGTTGATTTGCCTGAGCCATTAACCCCTAACATAGCGGTAACAGAACCCGCACGAAGTGTTAGATTAAGGTTGGTGTAGAGGGTATTGTTATTGTACCCAATCGAAAGATTATCTGTTTTAAGTATCATACAAGCACAACTATTAATTTAACATACTTCTCTTTTACTATACCATTAAGCTGGTATAATACAGATGAGCGTAACCTCATAAACTCTGCCCTCACAAGTGGCGAAGCAAAACCAACATATAGTTTACGATTACGCATATAGAGTCGGGTAGTGTAGGCTGCAATACTTTCGCCCACCACCTTTTGCCAACTACTCATTATTAAATCCTCTTTTTCAAGGTTAATAAATGGTTCGCTATTGTTTATATGCTCATTAATCAGTACTCCTATTCGTACAGGATATTTTTTATCCATATCACTATATATTATAGTATTTCTCCATTTTTAATATCAAAAATAGAGTAGTTATCGCCAACCACCGAACTAAAAACATGCTCCATGCGCTCTTTGTCGCAATCGGTAATAAATATCTGCCCAAAACTGCTCTCTTGCACTATATGTATCAACCTCTCAACACGAGAATTATCTAATCTATCGAAAAGATCATCAAGAAGGAGTAGAGGTTTAAAACCACGCTTAGCGGTTAATATGTCGTATTGTGCTAGTTTAAGAGCAATAAGGAGCGATTTCTGCTGCCCCTGCGAACCAAAGCGCTTGATTGGGTGTCCGTTAATATTTAGTTTTAAATCATCACGTGATACGCCAGAGTTTGTGTAGCCTAAACGTATATCACGCTCTAAGCTCTGCTCAAAAAGCTCTATTGCTGTTAGCTCATGCAGTTGCGAAGAGTAGCCTAACTCAATACTCTCAGCCCCTGAACTAATATCATTGTAATATTTTGATACCACCTCAGATAGTTCTGATATAATCTCTTTGCGTACTATATATATAGTATCTGCATAGGGAGCCGCTTGATGATTGTATATCTCTAATAGTTCGCTAATATCCGCCTTGTGATAATCTCTTAATGCTAGATTCCGCTCTGCTATTATTGAGTTATATTTTATTAGTGCCTTTAGATACTCGCTATTAAATTGCGAAATAAATGTGTCTAGGTATCTCCTGCGAGCCTCGCCCGACTCATCAATAAGCATATTGTCTCGTGGGGATATGGTAACAACAGGTATCGCACCTATATGTTCAGATATTTTGCTGTAACTCTTATCGTTTTTTTTGATAATCTTACCACCCTTTTTTGTGTATGAGCAGCTATATCTATTCTCACTACCGTTATTGGCTTGATAGTGCCCATCAAGCATAAAAAACTCTTGATTGTAATTCACACTCTGCCTATCGGTGGTGCCAACAAAACTTTTACAAAGTGATAGATAGTGAATGGCCTCTAATATATTTGTCTTGCCAGCTCCGTTATTGCCTACAAAACAGTTTACCCTCTGACTAAACTTTAGTTCAGCCGAGAGGATAGCCTTAAAATTAAGTATGTTTAAACCTTTTAGATACATTGTTAACCACTCTTACAATGCAAAAATAGTCATTTTTTTTAATATTACATAATCTAGGGTGTAAATTAATTTGTTTCGTGTGCTAATTAATGGATTAATGCAAAAAGAGTAAAAAATATATAAATTTATAATAAAAAAGGCTCAAATATTTTGTAATATCAAAAATTATTCCTATTTTGTGAAAAATTTTTCGCAAAGCGATAAGTTTTCGTCAATAATCACAATTAAATAACTTAAAATATTTTGAGTATGAGAGAGTATTTAACAAAAGAGATTAAAAACGTAGTCCTAATTGGTAGCGCAGGCTCTGGTAAGACTACATTTGCAGAGGCTATGGCCTTTGAAGGAAAAGAGATTAGTAGACGTGGTAGCGTTGAAGAGGGAACAACAGTATCAGACCATACTGAGCGAGAGCAACAGTATAAGAGGTCAATATACTCGTCGGTTCTCTTTTCTGAATTTAATGGGTATAAGATTAACGTAATAGACTCGCCTGGATCAGATGATTTCTGTGGTAGTCTTTACTCTGCTTTTAAGGTTGTAGACGTTGGGGTTATGCTTATTAATGCTGAGAACGGCTTTGAGGCAGGTACCGAGATACAAGCACGCTATGCACGTAGCCACGCTAAGCCTATTATTGTTTTTGTTAATCATCTTGACTCAGAAAAAGCTGATTGGGAAATGAGTATGGAGTCGTTACGTGCTAACTCTCGTGTTAAGCCCGTGATAGTTCAGTTTCCTGTTAATGCAGGGGCTAATTTCGACTCATTTATTGATGTACTTCTAATGAAGTGTTATAAATTTAAAGGAGACACCGGCGAGCGTGAGGAGATAGCTATTCCAGATGAGTATGTTGAAATGGCTAATGAGTTACACAACACACTTGTTGAGGCTGCAGCTGAGAACGACGAGAATTTAATGGAGTTATACTTTGAAAAAGGTACCCTTACTGAGGATGAGATGCGTGAGGGTATGAAACTAGGTCTTGCGAAGCGTAGTATGATACCCGTTTTCTGTGGTTCAGCAAAAAAAGATATAGGTATAAAGCGTTTGATGGAGTTTGTTGGGCGTGTGGCACCAGGACCTCTTAAAGCACCTCATTTTGAGACTGTATCGGGTAATCTTATTGAGCCTAAATCAGAGGGGCCAGCAACTATTTTCGTATATAAATCAACAGTAGAGCAGCATCTTGGTGAGGTATCTTATTTCCGTGTGATAACAGGCACGGTTACTGAGGGTATGGAGAT
The DNA here is from genome assembly GCA_964368765.1 of uncultured Rikenellaceae bacterium. Taxonomy (GTDB): domain Bacteria; phylum Bacteroidota; class Bacteroidia; order Bacteroidales; family Rikenellaceae; genus JADFUS01. The sequence continues at coordinate 1,702 of CAYJCU010000109.1, read as the reverse complement.
GATTAATAACTCAACAGGCAATAAAGAGAAAATTTCTCAACTCTTTGTTACTATGGGTAAAAACCGTACTAAGGTAGATACACTTAATGCTGGTGATTTAGGATGTACTGTGAAGCTAAAGGGTGTTAAGACAAATAATACACTTGCAGCTGGTTCTGATGAAGAGATATTGCCAATACAATTCCCACCATCACGTTTCCAAACAGCTGTTCGCCCACTTGAGAAATCAAATGAGGAGCGTTTAGGAGAGATGTTACAGCGTGCCACTTTTGAAGACCCTTCTATACATGTAGAGTACTCAAAAGAGCTTAAGCAGACTATCGTCTCAGGACAAGGAGAGCACCATTTAAATATATTAAAATGGACAATTGAGAATGTTGGTAAGATTGAGGTAGAGTATTTTGCGCCTAAGATTCCTTATCGTGAGACAATTACTCGTATGTCTACTGCCACATATCGCCACAAGAAACAGTCGGGTGGTGCAGGTCAGTTTGGAGAGGTTAGTATCGTGATTGATCCTTATGTTGAGGGAGAACCAGATATGTCTAGATTTAAGAACGATGGAAAAGATCAGGCACTTAATGTGAGAGGAAAAGAGGAAATTGATTTACCATGGGGTGGTAAGCTAATTTTCTATAACTGTATTGTTGGTGGTGCTATTGATACCCGCTTTATGCCTGCTATCATCAAGGGTCTTATGGAGAAGATGGAGAATGGACCACTTACAGGTTCGTATGCTAGAGATATACGTGTAGCTGCTTATGATGGTAAGATGCACGCTGTTGATTCAAACGAGTTATCTTTTAAATTAGCAGCTCGTAATGCCTTTAAAGAGGCTTTCCGTGAGGCTAAACCTAAGATTATGGAGCCTGTATATACGGTTGAGATATTAGCACCTTCAGATAAGATTGGAGATGTTATGAGTGATATGCAGAACCGTAGGGGTATGATTGAGGGTATTACAAGTGAGAGTGGTTTCGAGCAATTAGTGGCTAAAGTGCCTCTTTCAGAGATGTATCGTTACTCTACATCGTTAAGCTCTTTAACAAGTGGTAGAGCGTCGTTTACTATGAAATTTGATAGTTATCAGCAGGTGCCAGGCGATATTCAAGAGAAGTTGCTTAAGGCGTATGTTGATGATGATAAGGATGAATAGAGATTAAAATTTTAGTAGTGTCCGGCGCACCTGAGGATTGAATTTATGCACGTCATATCTACCCTAAAACCCACCATATAAAGTACGAGTGTACTCCGCAGGTGTGTTTTAGGGCACCTATAACGCACCTAAATCCAATTTTGGGTAAATTGGCACTCCTAGAAGTAAAAAAATCAAAATTTTTGTTTTTGTAAGCCCCTATAATTTAAATTATAACTAATTTATTGCAGGATAGGTAGTTGCTAGGTTTTTTGATTTTTTACCAGACAACAATATTAAAATTTCAGATACTTATTGCTAGTGTGCCTCACGAAACTATGTTTTGTGAGGCACACTTTTTGGGTTGCAATCACCTTATTTTGCGACATCCTCTTTGTGTCAGACCCCTTCTAACTACTAAATTTAGAGGGGCTAGAAGATTTAATCCTTCTAGCCCCTCTTTTTGTTGTATTTATTGATATAGGTTTGGTTGGTCTACTTTCAAATTTATTACTAGTAGTGTCCGGCGAACCTGAGGATTGGATTTATGCACGTCATATCTACCCT
>CAYJCU010000108.1:0-5422 GCA_964368765.1 uncultured Rikenellaceae bacterium | reverse complement strand
GCAGGATAGGTAGTTACTAGGTTTTTTGATTTTTTTACCGGACAACAATAAAAATTTAATAATATAACAAATAAATTACGTATGAAAAAAATAAAAGATTATATTGCTCCAACCATTGAACTACAAGAGATTGTGATAGAAAAAGGGTTTACTGTATCAACAGCAGAGGTTAATTCTTCAATAATGGGATTAAGAAACTTCGGCGATTTTTAATACCCATATTATAATAGCAATTATTCGCCCCATTAAATGGGGCGAATAATTATCTACTCCTTGTTGATTTTCGATTCCTGCTATTACTGCTATGTCCTCTAGATGGTTTAGATGAGTTACCCCCTCTCTCAACTCTTTTGTTAGATTGTGGGGCTGTTTTACTCTTTATGTCTGTACGCTTTTTTTGTGGAGAAGATATTTTCTTTGCTCCTGCCCCTTGTGATGCTTTTTCTGAGCCATCAGAACTCTCTATACTTTTACTTAGTGTATTTATCTCTTTATCTGTAAGCATACGCCAATGCCCTTTAGGCAGTTTACCTAAAGATATATTCATTATCCTAACACGCTTAAGCTTAACTACATTGTATCCTAAAAATTCACACATGCGCCTTATCTGGCGATTTAATCCTTGAGTGAGAATAATTCTAAAAGAGCGAGCCCCCTCTTGTTTTATCTGACATTTTTTTGTTACTGTGCCCAAAATAGGAACTCCCCCTGCCATACGCTTTAAAAATTCGGGTGTTATCTCTCTATCAACCATAACCTCATACTCTTTATCGTGGTTATTGGCAGCTCTTAATATCTTATTAACTATATTACCATCATTTGTCAAGAGTATTAATCCTTCTGACATCTTATCTAATCGCCCTATATTGAATATACGAGTTGGAAAATTGACAAAATCGACAATATTATTTCTCTCTTTAGGATCGGTAGTAGAAACAATACCAACGGGTTTATTAAGAGCTATATAAACAATCTCCACTCCACTATGGTCAATACGTTCTCCATTCACAGTAACAACATCACCTGGCTGAACTTTTGTACCCATCTCAGCCACCTTGCCATTTATCTTTACACTACGGTGTTCGATAAATTTATCTGCCTCTCTGCGTGAACAGTACCCTGAATCACTGATATATTTATTTAATCGTATCTCCATATCTCTTTGAAATTACATCTGCAACAACATAACCACTACTCCAAGCCGCTTGCAGATTAAAACCGCCTGTTATCGCATCTATATCTAACACCTCGCCTGCAAAAAATAGATTTTGACACTCTTTACTCTCTAATGTTGATATATTTATTGATGAAAGAGCCACACCACCACAAGTAACAAACTCCTCTTTATGTGTTGATTTGCCTATAATTTGATATTCGTCGGCTGTTATATAGCGCATAATAAGATTAATACCTTTACGCCCTATCTCTCCCCAACGTCTGTCTGGCGACATACCAGCTTGCTTTAATATGTGTAACCATACACGAGTAGTAATCATATATGGACGTATATTTGAGAGTTGCTTCTTGCTATTATTCGCTGCCAACTGCTCTAAATAGGTTACTACCCTATTCTCATCGCTCTCTCCGCACCAATTAACAGCAATTGTAGCCTCATATCCCATCTCATTTAATATACGAGCACCATAAGATGATAATTTAAGGATAGCTGGGCCACTTAACCCCCAATGGGTAATAAGTAGAGCCCCTTCACTCTTTAATTTTGTACCTCTTAATGCAACTATACAATCCTCAACCGCTATACCCATTAATTCGCATAACGACTCATTATCTATATTAAAACTAAAAAGTGATGGCATAGGTGGCACTATTTCAACCGGTAGGTTATTCAGCAATTCAAAGCCATCTGCAGTGGGTTTCCCTCCAATAGTAACAATAACTATATCAGCCTCTGCTTTTTCGCCTAAACCCTTAACAAACAGATTAAATACATCATCGTTACGCATCACTCTTGCAACATAACACCCTGTTTCAACCTTTATATCTAACTCCGTAGCTAATCGTGTAAGGGTATTAACCACCTCTTCAGAATCTTGTGACTGCGGAAAAACACAATCATCACTCTGAACCATTAGTTTTATACCATTATCCTCAAACCACTGATAACTATCGGTATAGTCAAACTGCTTGAAGGCACGCTTCATTAACTTATCTCCACGTGGATACACCTTTGAAAGAGATGATACATTCTCGAATGAGTTGGTAATATTACAACGTCCTCCACCTGCTACTCTCACTTTAGATAGTACACGCAACGAACTCTCATATATTGTTATATTTAAATTAGGGGCACTCTTTTTTAGGTTAATAGCTGCGAAATATCCTGCAGCACCACCCCCCACAATAGCTACTCTCATTATTAATAGTTTAGAATACGACTCTCTTTAGGGTATAGATTATTTACTCTATTACCCACACGCTTAGCCCAACCAACTGCTGAGCCCTCATAACCAATAACATTATACCCCTCTTTAAGCTCTCCCACCTCTACCGTACTACGACGAAGATAGTTCAAAACAGCCTCATTTGTTAGGTTATTAATACTATTTTTCTCCTTATTAAGATATTGCGAAAGAGCAAGAGCGTGTGATGGTTTTAATTTCTTGCCAAATAACTCCCCTATTTCAGTCTCAAAATAAAGAACATTAAGTTGCGATTTAATAGCTGATACACTATTAAACCACTCCCCCCTAACGGCATATAGGTTATTATTATCAATAACTGCTACAAATTTATCAGGCTCTGTTATCCACGGGGTTAAATCGCTCTTTTTATCTTTAACTAAACCCCCATTTTTTGGTTTAAACTCTTTTCGGGTTGAAGAGTCGCTCTTACGAAGTAGAGCCACGAAGAAACCCTCACTATCTACACGATTAGGATGAAAACGATAACCACACTCAGACTGAATTATTGTAGGATAATCGGTAATATCGGGCAAAATTATATCTGCTCCTAACTCATCGGCTATCCATTTAACCATATCTTCATTCTCACTACGATTAAAAGTACAAGTTGAGTATATAAGATAACCATCTGTCTTAAGAGCACTCCACACATCCCATAAAATACGTGTTGTTCTCTTTACACATAGTTGCACATTTGCCTCAGACCACTCACTACGTGCCTTTTCGTTCTTGCGAAACATACCCTCTCCAGAGCATGGAGCATCTACCAACACCACATCAAATAGAGATGTTAGTGAGCTGAAATGTGATGGATCGTTATTTGTTACAACGGTATTACCCGCTCCCCATTTAATTATATTCTCTTTTAAAATAGAGGCTCTGGAACGTATCACCTCATTAGCCACCAACAAATTATCAGCACCTATTAATGAGCTGATATGGGTACTCTTACCCCCAGGAGCGGCACATAAATCTAATACTTTTATAGAATCATCGGTATTGGGTAGTATCTCTCTAACAAAGAGTTGCTCAATAAACATAGAGCTAGCCTCTTGAACATAATAAGAGCCTGCATGAAAATGTGGATCAATAGTAAATAACTCTCTATTATCAAGTGCCACTCCCTGCTCACACCACTCTACACTCTTACCGATAAATTGAAATGGCGACTCTTTATATACATTTTTCCGCACAAAGGTGCGTGTTGGGTTATCTATCGAACTAATAAACCCCTCTATCTCATTAGAGGGGATTACATGGGTTAGTTGCTCTATAAATTTATTATTTAAACTCATTACTAAACACTTATTAAATCTAATATTGAGTCTATATACTCTCTATTATTACTTAGTCGTGGCACCTTATTTTGGCCTCCACTCTTACCTCTCCAATCCATCCATTTCATAAATGTTCCTCTCTTTACTACTACAACATCTGGCGGTAATAGAGTGGTATTATTATTTCTTTTAGCCTCATAATCAGAATTAAGAGTCTGTATAGTTCTATCTAATGTTTCAACAAACAAGTTGATACTCTTAGGCTCAACATTAAACTCAACTATCCATTGATGGCTACCTTTACCGCCTGATTCCATATACAGTGGTCCTGCGGTGTACTCATTAACACTACACTCTGCTACTTTACACGCTTCGTCTATTGCCCTATCTGTATTATCTATAATAACCTCTTCACCAAAAGCATTGATATATAGAGTTGTGCGTCCTGTTATCTTGATTTTATATGGAGCTATTGAAGTGAATTTAACAGTATCCCCTATCATATACCGCCATAAACCACCTAAAGTAGATATTATCATGGCATAGTTTACCCCCACCTTCACATCCTCTAATGGAATAGCTCTTTCTGGGTGATTTATATCACTCATGGCTAAGAACTCATAATATATTCCGTAATCAAGCATTAGCAACATATCATCACTGCTCTTATCGTCTTGGATAGAGAAAAACCCTTCTGAGGCATTATAACTCTCGATATATTTCATATCGTTACTACCTATCACACGGTTAAACTCCTCTCTATATGGCTTGAAATTTACCCCTCCGTGCATAAACACCTCTATATTTTGCCATACATCTTTTATACAGCTCTTGCCCGTATATTCTAGTATTTTATTAAGCATAACAAGGTTCCATGATGGCACACCTGCTAATGAGGTAATGTTTTTATCTATACATGTCTTACAAATACCCTCAACCTTCTCATTAAAATCAGATATAAGTGCAACTCTCTTTTTTGGAAGTCTTACGTAAGAGGAGTATAGAGGCGAATTATTTATCAATATAGCAGATAAATCGCCATAACGCACACCTCCACTTCCTAGTTCGTCAATAGAGTGACTGCCACCAAGTGTTAATGCCTTACCACCCATCATAGCTATATCACTATAACTATCATACAGTAGAGTTACAACATCTTTCATCCCTCTATAATGACAACCATTCAAATGTTCCTTAGGAACTGGTAGAAATTTACTTTTTGCAGCTGTTGTTCCAGACGATTTTGCATACCACTCTATTTTTTCATTTGTGAGTAGGTTTTTTTCCCCTTTTCTGTGTCTCTCAATATAAGGTTGTATATCGTTATATTGAACTATCGGTAATTTTGAGATATAATCTTGATAATTACTATCTAAAGTCAAGCCATAATGTTTTCCATATTCTGTATTGATAGATATATCAATTAAATTGGATAACATTCTAGATTGTACCTCAATGGGGTTGCGTCTAAAGTAATCTATCTCCTTTAACCTAGAAGATGTAGCATTTTTGATTATTGCGTCTAATAATGTCATAAATATAACTATTGCTATTTATTCTCGACAAATTTACATATTTTATTTTAAATATCCAAACTTTACAGTACAAAAAACTGTTACAAAGCCATTATGAATTTGTAACAGTTACACTATAAACCTGAGTTTTGAATTAGTAGTGTCCGGCGCACCTGAGGATTGAATTTATACACGTCATATCTACCCT
>CAYJCU010000107.1:0-5549 GCA_964368765.1 uncultured Rikenellaceae bacterium | reverse complement strand
AGATATGACGTGCATAAATTCAATCCTCAGGTTCGCCGGACACTACTAATTGTAATTATTAAGCTCATACATCTTTTACTAAAGTTAATACCGATAAATATCACGCTTAGTGCCCTAACTATTTTTATATTGATGAAAAAGTATTTACCTTTGTTCTTTATAAAAATATGAAAATGGTAAAAATAAATAAAAATTGGATTCTAATATTGATAAGTGTTATATCGTTTCTAGCACTACTGATTATCTTATTAGATGTTATTGCACCGCAAAAGGAGTTCTCTCTGTCAAGTTTTCTTCGTAATATGGGAACTAGTATTCCATTTGCCATATTAATAGCAATTGTCGATTATCAGTTAGTTAGATATATTAATAATTCAAAGTGGTTTGCGAAAAGGGTGGTGTTGCGTATAGTTATTGAATCGCTTGCACTAATTGTCTTAGCACTGATATTTATAGTGGTGGGTAATATCCCATTTCTAGATGGCGAGGCATCTGCTATTAAATATTTTAGCTCAGGGCAATTTTATGCTTCGGCAACAGCGGCTATTCTGATTAATATATTTACCGGAACTATGATTGAGTTTTTTGTTCAGGTTAAGCGTAATGATAATCTTCAGAAAGAGAACCTGCGTATGCAGTATCAGCAGTTGAAGAGCCAGATAAATCCCCATTTTCTGTTTAATAGTCTCAATGTGTTGAAGTCTCTCATAAATAAAGATAGCGAGCAGGCATCGCACTACACACAAAAACTCTCTAATATATATAGATATGTGCTAACACAAGAGGCTAAAGAGTTTGTGTGTGTTTATGAAGAGATAGAGTTTATTAAAACCTATATTGAGGTGCTTAGAATAAGATATGGAGAGGCTCTGAGTTGCGAAATAGAGATATGCGACACATGTTTAGAGCTATCTATTCCGCCTATGTCTCTTCAGTTATTGGTTGAAAATGCAGTAAAACATAATGCAGTGTCCCCCAAAAAACCGCTGATAATAAGTATAAAATATAGTGATGGTTATTTAGAGGTTTCAAACAATATTATCCCAAGAATACGAGTTGAAGATAGTACCGGTATAGGTTTAAAAAACCTAGAGCAAAAATATGAAATTATATCAAATAAGAGCATAATTATTGATAAAGATATCCATACTTTTAATGTAAAACTACCACTATTATGAGAGTTGTAATTATAGAAGATGAACCATTAGCGCAAGAGGAGTTAATGCGCCTTATTGTTAGTAACTTTCCGCAGATGAGGGTGGTTGCGGTGATTGATAGTGTTGAGGATAGTATTGAGTGGCTATCAAATAACTCAGCAGACCTTATTTTTATGGATATACACCTTTCTGATGGAGTTAGTTTTGATATTTTTAATGAGGTAGATTTGCAGTGCCCAATAATATTCACTACCGCCTATGATCAGTATGCTATTCATGCATTTGAGGTTAATGGGGTAGGGTATCTGTTAAAACCCCTTGAAGAGAGTAAATTAATTGCAGCGGTTGAACGTTTTCAGAGAAATAGCCAGCTAGCAACTGATAATATATCTGAGTTGGTTAATCAGTTACGCACCCCTAAGAAGAGTTATAAAAATAGAATAGCTATTAAACTTGGGGATAAGATTAGTTTTATTGCTATGGATGATGTTGCATATTTCTGTGCAGAGGATAGAGTTACGTTTGTGGTTCAGAAGAGCGGAAAGAGGCAGATAGTGGATTATAATATAGAGACCCTTGAGGCGATGCTTGACCCGATGAACTTCTTTAGGCTTACTCGAGGTTGTATTGCATCTATACACTCTATTGATAAGGTTTCGAAATATTTTAATAGTAGGCTAAAAATAACACTAAAGCCTGAATATGATAAAGAGGTGCTTATTAGTAGGGTTAATGCTCCGAAATTTATTGCATGGTTAGATGGAGAGTAGTGTGCGCTCTCTGAAAATTCATACATAGTATCGTTAAGCTCATTCACCTTAACTCTAAGTTGAATATTGTTATATTGATATATAGTTATACGATTCATAATTTTGTTGTTTTATTACAAAATTATGAATCGTATAATATTATTATTACTTCTTGTTATTCCCACTTTAGGATATGCGCAAACTAGCAAAATGCGAGCTAAAGTTATAGATAGCGTTAATAAGAGAGAGGTAACTCATGCCACTGTGGTAGCATATAAAAAAATAGATAGTAGCTATGTGGCTGGGGGATTAACAGATACTCTAGGCAACTTTGAACTGCAATTAGTGCCACAAAAATATATTATTGAAATTAGTCATATAGGGTATCAAAAAAGATATGTAGATGCTGATATTAAAAATATGGCGGAAACTCTTGATACAATAATGCTCTATGGACAGAGTATAGATTTAGATAAAGTAACTATCAAGGGGCATATAGCGCAGGTGGCAAATAGTGATGACAAAACAGTATATAGAGTATCTGATATGCCAACCGCTAAGAGTGGCACAATCTCAGAACTACTAAAATCACTACCCACATTAACACAAGATTTCAACGGTGCATCACTTATTAACGGAGTGCCTGCTCGTTTTTTTGTTGACGGTAGAGAGTTGTCGAGTAATGAGTTAGATGCCTATTCGCCATCACAAATTGAGTATGTTGAGGTAATTACTAATCCTACATCAAAATATGATGCTGATGGGTTGTCAGGTATCATACAGCTTAGAACTAAAAAGAGAGAGAGACAATCGGGTGTGAGTAGCTCTATAAACCTATCAGGTACACACGATACGCAGGCAGTATCATTTTCTCTACTATATAATAAAGATAGATTCTCTCTTTTCTCTAACGCCTCAGTTAGTAATGTGTATCAGCATGGTGCAATAGAGACAATAACAGAGGGTGCGCACTATTCAAGCAGTGTAAAAGCGGATATAGTTAGTGTGTTGGCTAATATAGGGGCAGAGTATCGCTTTAATGAGTATAGTGATATTAATTTGTCATACCAATATATTGATTTTGGATATAAAACATACGATTTTTCGCTATCAAGAGAGGGCGAAACAGATATGAGAGGTATCACACACCAGTTAGCATTAACACATAACTACTCTCATAAAGAGAGAGGAGATAGGATAATAACAAGTATCTACTATAATCAAACAGCACCTATTACGCTATCAGAGTTAGACTATTTTACTGAGCAGTTCACAACAATTAATCGCAATGCTAACTCTTCACTCGTGGCAATGGTTGATTACTCATTACCCTTTACAGAGTATGCAACATTTGAGGCAGGGGTAAAGAGTCACACCCGAAATATAAATATCTTTAGAGATGATAATTTTACGGGCGAAACCATTTCAAATACCTTCTCGCTAGACGAAAGTATATTAGGAGTCTATATATTAATGAATAGTCGTATGGATAGAGCCAATTTTCAGTTTGGAATAAGGGGAGAGAGCGATTTGTTAAACCAAAATGAAAATATAGTGTCGTGGAATCTATTTCCGCATATATCTTTTGATTACACCTCTAGAGGTAATAACGTGTTAAAGATAGGTTATAATAGTCGTATTAGTCGCCCAACAGTTGCCGATATAAACCCTTTTATAATGCTCATAGATCCTACTAGTCAGTTTCAGGGAGACCCTAATCTAAAACCAGAATACTCTCATAACCTATATGCTGATTATATATTAAAGGGTGGTGGCAGTCAGGTTAAGTTATCAGCCTATTATCGTTTTATGAAAAATCTGATAACTAAAGAGTATACAAATGTAGATGGGGGGATGGTGCTCTATAAACCAGTCAATATATCAAAAGCTCAGTTTTATGGTGTTAATGCAACCGCATCTCTTAGGGTGTGGGAGAGATTATCTTTTAACCCCAATATAGGTGTTGAGTGTGTTGAACTACCGTCAGACTATGCCGAAGAGATAAGCAATGTTATAACACTCAATGCAGGTGCTAGTTTAGCTTTACAACTAAAACATAATACCAATATAGGGGCTGTTATTCGCTACTCTAGTGGGTCATTCTCTGTCGGTTCAGGCTCGCAAAGTGCAATAGTTCAGGGATTGGCAATAGGTTTACCTCTATTTTATTCAGAGTTCTCCGTTAGTAAAGGTTTGTTAGATAACAGATTAAATCTATCTGTTAGAGTTACAGATCCTTTTAATGTACAGAATAATGGATTTATGGTCTACTCAGATACCACACAGCGAGAGAGTCGTTATTTAATGCAGACACGTTATATCCATTTTGGAATATCATACAGAATGAATAATCACAAAACAACAAAAAGAAAATATGACGATGGAGGGATAAAACTATTTTAGTTCATTCGTAGTTTAGTTAAGTTGAGACGTTAAAGAGTGTCATATCGTCCGTTTTTTATTTCAGGGCTACATTTATTGTTATACCTTTGCATTATCGAAAAAAAATAATTAAAACTTTATATTATGAAAAAATTAATTTTAAGCCTTGCGGCTTTTTGCCTTTCTGTTTTTGCAGTTAGTGCGCAGACAGTTAAAACAGAGCGTGATTTTCAGATTAGTTTCATATCGCCATTTGGCACAAACGGAACGCAATCACATCTGATTACCAATAAATACTCTATAAATATATTGGGTGGATATAGTGCGGGTAATAGGGTACTTGAGCTAGGCTCGCTATATAATGTAAATAGTAAATTTACTAAGGGGGCGCAGTTTGCCGGAATATCTAACTATACAGGCGATAGTCAGAAAGCGGTGCAATTTGCAGGTGTTGTCAATGTAGCGAAAAGTGGAGAGTCTTTAGTGCAGGGAGCAGGTGTTGCTAATGTTACAGAGAGAGTTACAGGTGTGCAATTATCGGGTGTAGCTAACCTAGCCAAAGAGGTTGAGGGTGTACAAGCTGCTGGTGTTGTTAATATTGCCGACGAGGTTAATGGTGTTCAGTTAGGTTTGATAAATATTGCTAATAGATATGAAAAAGGAGTGCCAGTGGGTTTGATAAATATAGTTAAAGAGAATGGTAAGCAAGAGTTTGAGGTATCTACTTCAGAGGCAATAAATACTGCTGTGAGTTTTAAACTTGGAACCGATTATTTTTATACTATCTTCTCAGTAGGTGCGAATTATATTAATAAACCTATTAATTATGCTGCTGGTCTAGGTTTTGGTACACATATCAAGTGGAATAAAGGATGGGGAAATCAGATAGAGGCTCTAGGATATATGCTTACAGAGGATGGAGAGTTTCAAAATGATTTTAACATGCTTACGCAACTTAAGTTCACTGTTTCAAAAGATATAGCAAAGAGATTTAAGGTGTTCGCTGGACCGGTATTAAATATGACTATATCAAACTATATTAATCCAAATACAGGAGAGCTAGGTAGCTCATTAGCTCCATTTTCTGTATGGAAAAATAATGGAATCAAGACACGTCTAAATGCGTGGGTAGGTTTTACCGCTGGAGTAAGGTTTTAGTTACCCATAAGAGCATTATTATAATAAATATTAGTAGTGTCCGGCGAACCTGAGGATTGAATTTATGCACGTCATATCTACCCTAAAACCCACCTAAATCCAA
>CAYJCU010000106.1:0-5584 GCA_964368765.1 uncultured Rikenellaceae bacterium | reverse complement strand
AACTAAAACATTTGATAAAGTAGAATATGGCTCTCAGATTAATTTCTGAGAGCCGTAATCTTATAACTACTCATTCAATTTCATTGCTATATTCAAGCTATTCAATATCTGTTCACGCTCATTATGACCGTCGGTTGACAATCTCAACAATGGCAGTCCGATAGTCTCTAATATATGGTTCTTCTTCACGTCTCGCTCTTGCTGAATAGTGTTACTATGAAATGATTTTCCATCAACCTCAATAGCTAAGATAGGGCTTTTATCAATTGTGTTAAATAGTAGAAAGTCAAGTCGAGAGTTGCGCCTAATAAAATTTACCTCATCATCATTGAAACTACTATAATCACGCACTAAATCACGAAGTCGATACTCGCGCACAAAATTAATAGTGTTATATTGAGGTACAGATAGAATCTCTACTAATAATTTATGAATAACAATCTCTGCTGCTGAGCCTTTTATCGCCTGATTGGCATCAATAAATGCGGTAAATACTTTATTATACTCTTTATAAAGTAAATCAAATACTGAACATACTGCGCCATCAATTATAGTATCTTCTGGTGTAGTGGTATAGCAAATATATCGTATTAAATCACCTATATTTGTTCCGTGAGGCAACTCCATAGATCTCGGTTTAACTATAATAAACTGATCTTTAGCTCTCGACACAGCAACATTAATTAGATTTGGATTATCAAGAAAACTACTTACCTTCCCTCTCACAGTATTGAAGATTATGGTTCCTTTTTCTCCTCCTTGGAATTTATGTATGGTGTCTGCTAAAACCTCCGCTGGCAATTGACTTTTAAGTAGATTGGCGTGATCTCGATATGGAGACACGACACCTACATCGTGTAGTTGCCCAATAAAATACTCATTGATATATTTCAGAGTCTCATCAACCTGACGTTGATTAGTATTCATATATGCACCAGTAATATTTGTCTCGATTATTTTAAATGGGTGTGTTGTGTTCTCACTCATTACAATCAACATATTATTGTAGTATTTTTTATTACAAAAACCAATAATAGTTGGGTGACAACGATAATGCTCTCGAAGCATATTACACGGTACAGTTTCTCCATATACAGCCTTTATAGAGTTGAGAATATTTTTATCAACATAGTTATAAGCTTCATTTACATTATATTGTAGTAAAAGGCTTTCTGCAGCTGTTGCGCTTGCCTCATAGACAATATGATTAAGTTGCATACTATCTCCCACAATTACTGCATTCTTGCATTTAGCAAGACATAATGATGATTTAACAATATCAACCTGTGATGCTTCATCAATTATAAGGTAATCAAATAAAAAATCATCTGGTACCGATGTGTGCAATGACAGCGTTGAGCTTGTAATGACAGGATACCGTTTTACAAACTCATCAAAACACATAAAGTAATTACCAACATTAAAATCATTATGTGGTAGCTCTATGTATTTATTGTATAGTACACCATTATAGATAGCAATAGATAATTCAATATATCGTTTCAAAATTAACTTTTCATCATTGTATGCAAGCCACTTTTCAAGTTCATCAACAATCATTCTTGTGTATCGGATACGTAGCTCATAAAACTTATGATTTGCGTATGTGGTAAGTTCATTTATCTGATGTTTAATTCCTCTTACATCGTATAGTGAGAACCTCATCATAAGCTGAAATATCACCCACGGCATAACCCTGACATTTGCCAATAACTCACGCAAGCTGATAGCTTTTGCGATGCTCCATCGACATTTGAATCTTTTATCGAAATGTTCCTTTAGCTCGTTAGACAAAGGTTGACTCAATTTAATATGTTCAAACTCTACCTCAGCATCTGCTAGCTCAGCTTTTAATGTAGCCAATCTGTTACGCTTACGAAAGCAAGTATCTAATCTCTCCTCAAAAGATTTTAGCTCATTACGTAGTTCAATAGATTTTTCTTTTGTTATTTGAAAATTCGAATCTACATCCTGTGGTTTAATACCATCAAAAAATGCCTTTTTATTCTCACTATTTCCTAGTGACGCGAATAGAAACCCATAATTATATTTGATAAGTTTATCCTGCACATTAAATACAGCCGAATTATTATTCGACACTACTGCAACAGTTTTACCTCTTGCTGTGAGATTAGCAATAATATTCAAAATAGTCTGTGTCTTTCCTGTTCCTGGAGGTCCCTCTATAATACTAAGACTATTTGTCAAAGCAGCTTCGACCGCTTTCTTTTGACTCTCGTTGCATCCAAACGGAAAAATATAGCTCGTAACTGGCTGTGATTTAGGTGGCATAGTACCATCTAAATAGTGAGGCAATATGCTCCTGACCTCTTCTAAATTTATATTGCCCAATGCCTTTTTAATAATATCACTACTGACATTATTTATATCTTTTGAATTATTCTCCTCTCTCTGAATATCAAATGAAAGAGATTTAGAGGTATTTATAATCTCTTTGAAATATGATAGTATAGATTTAAGACGTTTTAAATCGTGTTTTATTTCATATATCTCTATTTCATTACTTTTCCTAATAGGAGAACTTGCGTGGTCTTTGCCTCTGAATATGCAGTATATACCATAATCATCAATGATGTTATATTGACTAAGGCATCTACCATTTTGATATATCCTTATATTCTCTTTTGTTGAAATCAGAGGATACACTTTTACGTTTGAAGCTGAGTAGTCGTAAATTCTGCCACTTTGGAATGTAACACGACAAATCGCACCCTCTGGAGTAGCATCAATTGCCT
This sequence comes from uncultured Rikenellaceae bacterium, assembly GCA_964368765.1. GTDB lineage: Bacteria > Bacteroidota > Bacteroidia > Bacteroidales > Rikenellaceae > JADFUS01. The sequence goes on along the minus strand of CAYJCU010000106.1, from coordinate 2,828 downwards.
GAGGCTTATAGAAATGTTCTTGTAATAGGGCACTCCTTAAAAATATCAAATATTTACGTGGCTCTACACTCATTATTTTATTGAAAAAGAATATATTGAATTACTGCGCTACAAAAATAATAAAAATTCAGCTAACATTCAACCTTACATTTACAATTTAGTCTATTTTTTAATGATAAAAAAATTACATCGCAAATTGCAATTTAACAATTTCGACACTATATATAATCTTACAAGCATTTAAATATACAACAACCCCTATTTATTCTTAAGGATTATTCATGGGATATACACGTCTCAAAGATGTCGGCATACCCTACTTTGCATAATTTTGAGATTTCGACTGAGTACACTCTATTTGCACTAATATTTCTTTGTAGAAATAAAAATTTGAAAATGATATTATATCACAATATCAACATCCTCACAAGTAGTTGAACTCAGTGTAATTTTTAATTTTAGCTCTTCACTCAGTGGTAGATTCAGATAATCAGCTGACTGCTCACTATGAATCGGAATGATAGCGAGTCGTGGTGAGGTCATCTCGCATAACTCCACAAGGCACTCAGTTGTAGCGTGACCACTTGTGTGAAGTCGCTCAACATTATTGCCAAATCGTTCTAAATACTCTGTGTGGTGTGGGTTGCGTGTCGATTCTCTATCGAGGTAGCCTCCCCACATAGAGTAGATTACGGCTCGTTCCTCCTCTTTTATTCTCTCCATCAGGCTATTAATGTACATCCAATAGCCTTTTTCGCTATTCATATATTGATTTGGTCGCACCAACATACAGAAACCCTTTCTAATCATCTCGCCAAGAAATTTCTCACTATAAATAGTCGAAATATTGTCAAACTTAAATAGCTCTCTTATCTCTCCCGAAGCCGCTGTAAAAATGCCCAGTATCTCCTTTTGGTATTTATCGCACACAAATAGTCGTCCTTTGGGGGTTGCTGAATAGATTGTTGCAAGCCTATCCATATCGGTTGAAGAACAGACCGCAAAGTTATATTTATGTTTCTGAAATATCTCTTTTAGCTCACGTTGTAAATCCGACTCGTGCTTTACCTTTTCGCTCTGCCTACCGAGCATTGTTCCCTCGGTAATGAGCACATCTACCTGTCCAATATATTTTGGGACAAATTGGCGCAAACCCTTTCCTGTGTATCCGTGATCTCGAAAATCGCCACTATGCAGAACCTTTTTGCCATCAGCCTCGATAAGTAGCATATAAGCATCGGCAGCCGAATGACTTACCATAAATGGGGTAACCACTATATCACCAATCTCGATTCTCTGCATTACGTGATACGGAATAAGCATCTCAAAATCCTCTGGTGATTGATTCGGGAGATATTTCGCTTTGGTTTTGATAACCTCCTTTGCAACCTTGCCAATATACTGAGGCACACGCTTAGGCACATACTCCATCAACCCAACGTGATCGCCGTGATAGTGGGTGTAAAAGATTGCATCGACACCATCTGTCAAGGTTTTAACCGCCTCCGTAGTTGCAAAATCATCATTTGCTTTGCCCTCGTTATCAGGTAGATTTAGTCCAAAGTCTATGAGTATTCTCACCTTGGAAGTTGATATCTCAGTGATACAACCGCCTATTTGGTCGATTCCTCTGTGGATTTTTATTTGCATATTATTTTAATTCTATTGATAACGGATGTGTTTTGTATGACTGTTCTAATACTTTTAGGTCTTTTGAAATAAGATATTCATTCATATATTTAATGACGCTAAGTTCTGTAATTAATTGATGTATCGAATTATTGTCATAGAGCATTACACCATACACCCTATTTATACCACTTTTAGACAAAGTGTATAACTGATTAAAACTCCTATAGCTCTTTCTTAATGATTTCCCCACACCTTTATCATTATCATCATACACAATATGATGCTTAATAAAAATCTCCTCACATAACCACATATAGAATAATAACTCGGTTATGATACCAATCATTTTATTTTCAAACTTAAGCTCAAATATCCAAAATTCATCATCTTTTGAAGCCCACAAATCAATAGCACTCTTTCCTCCCGTAAAAAAAAGAGATTCACGAGATTTATTGCCTTTGAAAACTCCAACAGGGAGCTGATGATCTCTATTATCGAAAGTTACATTCTTATATAACTTTTTATTTTTAAGAAATTCTCTTTCCAAAAATGATTCTTTGTTTTCAGCTCTTTCACTCGCTTCTTTATTAGGGTAATTTAGAACAAGTCTATTTTCAATAAACTCTTTTCTGAAGCTATTGATCTCTGTTTCACAATTTTTATCAACACTAAACCAATCGAAGTAATCTTGACATTTCATTACCCTAAATTTGAATCTATTATAATGAGCCGAAGTCGTATTCGAAGGTTTCCATGAGAGTTCAACTTTAGAAATATGAAGATGTTTACTTGCTTTAATACATAACATCCAAGATTCAAAAGCAAGATTATCTTTCTGCATATTTTCCTTTTCAGCAAGCTCAGAATTTACTGTAATTATCAAAATCCTTGTCTTGTCATCTATTTCAAAATCTATTTTGCTTGGTGACTTTAGATTATTGATTTTTGTTTCATCTTTCAACTTAATAAAGATTTCCTCTTTTTTCATATTTATTCTAGATTAATATTTTCGTGTTACATTTACATACATTGTTCCGTCAATCACCTGCTCTCGTGGCTCGTCAAAGTGGACGTGACCGAAGAGATGGTATTTCGGCTTATACTTCGTTACATATTCCAGCAGGCGACGAGACCCGTAGTGTTGTTTGCCATCTAATATGCCTCGTGGTGGGCAGTGCGTAAGCAAAATATCAACA
>CAYJCU010000105.1:0-5615 GCA_964368765.1 uncultured Rikenellaceae bacterium | reverse complement strand
CGCCTGAAGAACACGACTATTTTTTTATTTTTGGGGTTTTGCGACTAGCCCTAAATTGGGGTAGTCTAAAACTATTGGGTCTATCTTGAGCGAATCACCTCACACTAAATTTTTGAAAGGGTAAATATCACCTCAACACCACCATCTATACTACGTTTTGCTGAGATTGTACCTCCATGGAAAAGAACTGAATTTTTAACGATAGATAGCCCTAATCCTGAGCCACCTGTCTTACGTGTGCGCCCTTCGCTAATACGGTAGAACCTATCAAAAATACGTGCTAGATGTTTCTCATCTATTCCCATACCGTTATCTGCCACTGAGAAGTAGTAGTAGTTCTCATTCTCCATGAACATATTAATTTTCAGTGTGATATTCTCACCTGCATAGTTCTGCGCATTATCAATAAGATTACGGAATATAGAGTAGATAAGATTACGATTACCTGGCACAAAAACACCCTGAGGTATTGTATTCTTTATATTCACATTACGTAACAGAGTATCAGCTTTTAACTCTTCTAATACATTCTGAACAACCAACAGCACGTTAATGGGTTCACGCTCTACTTCAGTATTACCCTGCTCTATACTTGTAATAATAGATATATCACGTATTAAACCTGTAAGGCGTTGCACCTGTGAGTATGAACGCTCAATAAACTGATTACGTTTATCTTCTGGCATATCACAGTTCAATATTGTCTCAAGATAACCACTTATACTACTAATAGGTGTTCGTAATTCATGTGCTATATTACTTGTCATCTCTTGTTTTAATACACGTGTCTTTTCTATACTGGTAACATCGTTTAAAATAACCTCTATACTGCCATCCTCAAAAACAATAGTACGTAGATTATATATATGACCATTTTTATTAATCATATCTTCATAGACACCTTTTTTCTGATCCCCTATAAATTTAAGGCTCTTTTTAAACTCTTGTAGCGTAAAAACATCCTCTGCATTAAGGGTATGATAATCAACAATGGTATTTAGATGCGACATGAAAAGAGGGTTATTATATATAGGCTTCATCTGTGGTGAGAAGAAGGCTATACCCGCAGTTGAATAGGTAAAGTGCTTAATAAGCTTATCTTTCTCTATCTTTAGCTCTGCTCTACTACTCTCTAGAGATCTATAATCCTCTACAAGTTTTTGCCCTATCTCTCCTAGCTCTCCACTCGGGAATATAAAATTTTTATTCACTGTTCCATCTGTAAGTGAAATGGCAAAATCACGTAGTGCAGATATAGAGCGTCCCATCTTATCTGAAATGAAGAGTAATGATACTGTAGCTGCCACAAAAAGTGATATAACTATATAAATATATAGATTTTCGCCTTTCAGCAAGTTCTTCACTTCTACACTATTAGGCAGTGCAACACGCACGAAATATTCATCGTATTTCGTTACTAAATAGTAGTACTCTTTTCCAGTAGATGAGGAGATACGTACTGAACTTCCCACCCCTTTTTGACGTGCAGTCTTAACCTCAGGTCTATCAATATGATTATCAGTAATAGGAATATTCTCATCATTATCGTCAAAAAGAACGACACCTTTTTTGTCAATAATAGTTATTCGTAACTCTTCAGGAAGCAGTGCAGAGAGTGTTTTATATGAATATTCCAACCCCTCACTACCTATATAATTATCTATAATAGCTGTATATGCCAAAAGATTTCCTTCAAGAGCCTGCTTTTTATAATTCTTCTCTTGGGCATATTGAATAAAAAGAACAATAATAGTAAAAACTGCAAACAGGGTAAAGAAATTCACCCATAACTTTCTCTTATAAGTCATAAAACACAAATTAATATTTGTAATAAATTAGATTTCAGACACATACCAAGTATAAAATAGCGAGTACAAAAACCTGCTTTAGGTGATAGCTAATTATCTAAAGCCTCTATCTTAAAAGAGTAACCATAACCAGATCTATTAACAATACATACTCCCATTTCGCCTAGTTTCTTACGTAGACGTGCAATATGTACATCAACTGTTCTATCAAGAACATAACTCTCATCACGCCACACCTTAGATAGTATCTCGTTGCGAGAGAATGTTCGTCCCAGTGTGTTGGTTAGTAACAATAATATCTCATACTCTTTCTTTGTAAGTGCTAAGAGTTCTCCATTTATTTTCACTTCATGCTCTAAAGAGTCAATAATTAAGTTACCTATCTCTATGTTTTTTTGAACTGTCTCTTTCTCCTCCTGAACCTCAGTGACAGCACTCTCAATTCTACGAATAACAGCCTTACAACGAGCGATAACCTCTTTTATTGAGAAAGGTTTTGTTATATAATCATCTGCCCCTATACTAAATCCTGTAAGCATATCATTTTCAGTCACTTTAGCAGTAATAAATATTATAGGAGTTTTAATATCCATATCTTTACGCATCTTATCGGCAACCTTTAAACCCGATATACCATCCATCATTATATCTAACAGCACAAGATCAAACGACTCTGTTGTAAGGGTATTTATAGCCTCCTCACCATTTGAGGCTGTGACAACATCATAACCCTCATTCTCTAAATTAAATTGCAAAATCTCTCTTAAATCTAACTCATCGTCTACAACTAAAATACGTCTCTTACTCATAACTATTATTTTTTATATTATACAGATGCTTTTTCACTACTATTTAAAAAAGTCACACTAACCACAAAGGTACATATTTATATTGGCAACTGCAATAGTAACGTTGGCTTAAATGAAACACCTCTCTGCACTACAAAATTAATTTTTTGTTGCAAATCATCTGTTACATATTTGTTACATAAATATTAAGACAAAAAAATCAACCCTAAGTAACTAATAATTCGAGATTTACAACTTAATAAAATATTAACTACCTATAAAAGATATTATTTATAAAAAGTTTGATTAATTTTGCACTATTAAATAATATAATAAGATGAAAATAGAGAGAAGCAACTTCGATTTAATGACTACTGTTGAATATGGCGGCTGTTCGGCAAAATTAGCTCCTAAAGAGCTATCTAACCTATTGCAAGCTATACCTCTACTCAAAGATAGTAATGTGATGGTGGATATAGAGAGTCACGACGACGCTGGCGTGTATCGACTAAATAACGACACGGCACTTATTGTTACAACAGATTTCTTTCCACCCGTATGTAGTGACCCTTACACATTTGGAGAGATAGCAGCAGCTAACTCACTAAGTGATGTATATGCAATGGGGGGAACTCCTCTCTTGGCTCTTAATATAAATATGTTCCCATCACAAGATATACCTCTTGAGGTTCTTCGTGATATACTACTTGGTGGACAGTCTAAAATAAACGAGAGTGGTGCCTTGACAATGGGTGGCCACACTATTGACGACAATCCGCCTAAATATGGGCTGGCAGTTGTAGGCACTGTGCATCCAGATAACCTTGTCACTAATAAAGGTGCTAAGGTGGGACAGAAACTGATTCTTACTAAACCTCTAGGCATTGGAATTGTACTTGCTGCCAAGCGAATGGAAATGAGCAATGATACTCAGTATAGAGAGGCACTTAACCAAATGTCTCTTTTAAATAAGCACGGTGGTGCATTAATGGTAAAATATGGGGTTACAGGTGCTACCGATATAACTGGTTTTGGATTGGTTGGGCATGCTATGCGTATGGCACAAGCTAGTGGAGTTACTTTCAATATATACAGCGAAAATATACCTTATATAGCTGGCACAGATAACCTAATTGATGAGGGGTGTATACCTGGCGCAGTATTTAGAAACATTGATTTCACAAAAGATTATGTAAATTACGACACTAACTGCTCACTAATTAGTAAGATGCTTATTGCTGACGCTCAAACATCTGGAGGGCTATTAATGGCAGTTAATGAAGAGTGTGTAGAGGAGATACTTTCAGAACTAAAGAGTATCCATCCTCAAGCATCTGTTATTGGCGAGGTGGTAGATAAAGATAAATATGATATATATTGCATATAGATTTAGCAAATTTTCAACAAAATTCAGGTAATGAGGGTGACACTAAAGCATTTTTTAGTGTCACCCTCATTGCTCTATTTATCGGAATACAAAAATATGGCTCAATAAAAATTTCCAGTGGGGTTAAACTAAATAACCTAATTTAAATTATTGTTGTCCGGTAAAAAATCAAAAAACCTAGTAACTACCTATCCTGCAGTAAATTAGTTATAATTTAAATTATAGGGGCTTACAAAAACAAAAATTTTGATTTTTTTACTTCTAGGAGTGCCAATTTACCCAAAATTGGATTTAGGTGCGTTATAGGTGCCCTAAAACACACCTGCGGAGTACATGGGTACTTTATATGGTGGGTTTTAGGGTAGATATGACGTGCATAAATTCAATCCTCAGGTTCACCGGACACTACTAATTTCAAATTACGAGTTTAATGTCCGCTTTTTTCTAAATTGCTTTAGCTTTGGTGCGTTTCACGCACTATAACACCGGAGCGTACTTAAAGTACGTGAGGATTTATAGTGTGGAAAAGGTGCCAAAGATGAAGTGATTTTGGGAAAAGCCATCATACGCTTCATCGACTTTTTGCACTGATCCAAAAATATAAAATACCCAAACCAAAAAACATAGATAGCTGCAGAATAAACCAATACTCAGCTGTATATCTCAACATATACACCTCTCCACGCTCAATAAGGAATAGGTATAACAACATACACACTAAAACACCTAATTGCCACAATATAACACGCTTAGTGGTTATCACACTATTTTTCAATACCATAGAAAGTAGGATAGATATAATAACAGTAAGAATCCAACCACTAACTATATTACCCCCCATAAGTTTAAGTGGGAAAGATATTATAAATATCTCTCCTAATATCATAGCAACAACACTGAGAGCACCTATCTGAAGTATGGAAGTAACCTTTTTTTGCCATAACTTATCTTGTGGCAAATTAAAACCCATTTTAGATCTTGGTTTAGATGGTAATGAACATATATCGGTTGCATCTGTAATATTAACACTATCACAAATACTCTCAATTCTTGCTCTCTCCTCCTCCTCGATATTAAGAATATAGCCATAACCACTAATATCTCCACCTCCAGCTATCTCATTAATATTTACGCTTTCAGCCATCATAACATTGGATGCACTATTCTCACTACCCACATCCACGTTATCACGCACCATTTCACGTAATTCATTATCAGTCACTTTACTATTAGAGGTATCTCTTCCGAACCACAAATAGGCAAAAAGAGCTATTAAACCACCCCACATAGCAGACAATATCCAAACTAACCCCATACCCTGAACTGTTTGAGGATTCTTACGTAAATCAGAGACTATAATAATCATCGACACCAAAGATAGTATCAATGAAAGTGTAGCAAACTTTTCCATAACAAAATTATTAAAGTGAATATTAAGTATCTCAATAATAATCAAAAATTTTGCCATGAAAATTAAAACAAATTGAGCAACGAACAAGTATCATATTAATACTTGTCCATTGCCCAAATTAAGTAGCCCACCTTTAAAAGGTGATTAATATTTTTTAATAGTAGTGCCCGGCGAACCTGAGGATTGAATTTATGCACGTCATATCTACCCTAAAACCCACC
>CAYJCU010000104.1:0-5675 GCA_964368765.1 uncultured Rikenellaceae bacterium | reverse complement strand
CGCAGGTGTGTTTTAGGGCACCTATAACGCACCTAAATCCAATTTTGGGTAAATCAGCACTTCTGGAGGTTAAAAAATCAAAATTTTGTTTTTGTGAGCCCCCCATATAATTTTAATCAAAACTAATTTGCTATAGGATAAGCAGTTACTAGTTTTTTTGATTTTTTAACTGACAACAATAATTTAATATCAGCCATATTTAGCAATAAATGTATTAACTTTGCATTTTATTGAGCTATGAAAAAGGTTACATTACATACACACTCTATATATTCAGATGGAGTAAAGACCCCCGAAGAGGTGGTACAGTTAGCTATTGATGCTGGCATTGAATTAATATCACTTACTGATCATAACACAATGGATGGTTATCCTCGATTTATTGAGGCATGTGAAAAACATGATTTAAAATATATTAAAGGGGTAGAGATTGATTGCATTCAGGCAGAGATAGGTTTTCATCAAGAGTTATTAGCCTATTTTCCCAATGGTGGCGAAGAGTGTTTAGATAATATACTAATTCATAAACAACTATCACGTCGTGAGCGAGTTATTAGGGCATTAGGAATCTTAAAGACCCATTTTAATATTAACCTACATATCAGCGAACTGGAGGAGATGGAGATAGAGGAGAAAGGTTTTTTTAGCTTTCTATCTAACAGATTGGTTTATCGATATATGACAACAAAAAATGAGCTATTACCATCATATCTTGAAATGCAAGAGCTAGATATATGGAAAAAGGCTTGGAAACGCACATATAACGACACAAAATATCCTCTTTACGAACTAATAGAGACCATATCAAAGGGTGGCGGTTTCACATCACTAGCACATTTCGGCTTTCATTTCGGAGCAAATACAGAGTTAATGCGACAGAAGAGCGACGAGTATATAGAGCATCTACGTTACATGAAAAGTATAGGTTTATGGGGTATAGAGCTACATCCTTATCGCTACAAACCACAGAGAGATGAGATAAACGAGATTATCAAAGAGTGGGCAGCGGTTAGCAATCTAAACCACACAGTAGGGAGTGATTATCACGGAACAAATATGTCGCCACACAAGATATATGAGTATCTAAATTACGATTTCATGGGATTCTAGGCACCATAATGAAAGGGCTAATCATAAGATTTATGATTAGCCCTTTTCGACCCTAAAAATTGTAATATAAATTAAACTATAAAAGTTTCTTTATTGTATAGACATTGCTGCCTTAGTGCTGTTATCAATAGTCACTTTAGATACCGTTGTTGCAGATTGTTGATATGAAATATTTACCTTTATGGTGTTTATTTCTGATAGGTTTTTAGTATAATCCTCTATTCTAAAAGAGGAGTATCCATATCTCTCATAACGTGCCAAATCTCTATTTGCATCGTGGTAGATATTAACATCTAACTCTAAAACACCGTTAACAACATTTATAGAGCCATCAACATCATCAATAACCATAACTACATCGTGTTTAATATCCTCATCAGACTCATATATAATATAATTAACATTAATATATCTATCTGTCACTGATGCCGATGTAACCTTGATAATATCATCGCCTAATACTGCATCTTCGGCTAAAGAGCTTCTTAATTCAGGTGTAGATGTTGGTATTAAATCCATACGAGTAGCTCTAAAAGTATAGTAATCATGCTTCCCGCTATCATCTGTTGATATTAAATCCCCTGCAAATGACACTCTATCGCCTAAATCAAAACGAAAGGCCTCTCCGTTAGTAATCAGGATAGTATCTAAATCATCATCAAGAACTGTATGGCTCTCTCCATCAGATAAGATAATATCTCCATGCCCTTGCCAAATAACCCCATTAGGATAATCTCCATAATCATTGCTGTAAGAATCTTGACTACATGATATTGCTACTAATGCAACTACCATCATCAACATAAACTGCTTAATCAATTTCATAATCTTTTTCATTTTATTTATATATTAGTGCTGTTTAATATATAGAAACAGAACTATATAAAAACGTTGCATCAAATATTATATTTTTTTATATTATTCTATTTTATGTTATTTTATATCGAAACTACTTCCTCCTATAAACTCTTTAAGCAGTGAACTAGAAGGCACTAAAGAGGCTGGTATTGGTGTAAAAAACTCTAACAGATTGCATAATCTTTTTGCCTCTCCATACTCTTCTGTGTCTCGTGGTACGCCCATTAGTAACGGCTCTGCATAGTGTTTTAATACCCCTATCTCATAGAATAGTGCCGAATTAAATTGAAAATCAGCCTCGTTTTGGAATGGGAATATATACTTCTCTTCGCCATTACGCACACTACCCCATCGTTTAAGTGTCTCTAATGCTGAGCTACCTCTAAATTGGTTATCTCTAACCATACGGCGCAGTAGTCTATTATCTGTTGTGCTCACATACGACATATTATCTAATGATATTGATGTTAATGCTGACACATAAATTTTAAATATCTTATCTCTATCAATAGCACTAGTAGCCTCAGGATTAAGAGCGTGGATACCCTCTATTACCAATACTGAGTTACTTTTAAGTTTTAGCACATTACCGATATACTCTCTCTCGCCCTTAACAAAATTATAGTGCGGTATCTCTACCTCATTACCCATAATAAGTTCGTTTATCTGCTGATTAAGTAGCAGAACATCTATCGACTCAAGTCTTTCATAGTCATAACGTCCTTTCTCATCAAGTGGCGTGTCTACTCTATTAACAAAATAGTTATCCATACCTATTATTACAGGTTCTAGCCCCATAACTCTCAGCTGCACTGACAATCTATAACTACTTGTTGTTTTGCCACTTGATGAAGGGCCTGATAACATTACCACCCTAACACCATTATTATACTTCTCATATATCATATCAGCTAGGTTAGACATGTTTTTCTCATGCAGTGCCTCTCCTATCTTCACTAAATCAGCCGCCTCACCACGCTGTATTTTCTGGTTTAACTGCCCTATTGTTGAAACATCTAATATTGACATCCAACGCTTATATATAGAGAATACCTCATGAATTTTCCTACTCTTAGGCAGTGGCTCAAGCTGATTAAGATTATTACGTGAAGGCATAACAATAAGATAGCCATTATAGAATTTCTCAATATCAAAAATAGAGATATAACCTGTCGATGCAGCAAGCGGACTATATCTATAACCCGTTATGCCATCAAGCCTATTTACTGTATAGTATAGATAACGCAAAGACTCCATAAGCTCTAACTTATCATTCTCTCCGCTCTTAACAAATATATCTCTTAACTCATCAGCATGAAGTGTTTCGCATTCAATATCAATATCTTGTGCTATATACTCTTTTATTTTACTCTTTAGTTCATGCGATATATCAACATCCTCTTCAGCCCCCTCCAGTTCAAAATAGGCACCAAGCCCAACAGAGAACTGAACATTTAACTTCACATCGGGATATAGCTCTCTCAATGCCTTAGATAACATAAAAATAAGCGTACGACGATAAACTCGAGTCCCCTCAAAATGAGATGGAGTAATAAACCTTACCGTTATGTTAGTATTTATCACATAATTAAGATCTTTACTCTTATTATTTACATAGGCAGCTATATAACTCTCTTTTTCGCTCTCAGGCAGATATTGAATCAACTCTCTAAGGGTTGTTCCTGCCACTACTGTTATCTCGTCGCCTATATTTTCGCAACGAACTACACATCTGTTATTTTTACTCATAATAAACTTTTTTAACTATAGAATAAATCTGATTCCCGCCGAGGTGGTAAATCCAAACCTATTATCGGTACGATAACTCTTAGGTTGATTCCCCTCAACATAATACATCAATGATGGCTCTATATAGAGATTCATAAAATCGAATAGCCTGATATTAACTCCCGCCTGCAATTGCAGTGATAGCTGTACCCCCTCAACCTTCATTTTCTCTGTTTCGCTCACTCTATCTATCGTAGAGACCGTGCGCCCATCAACGCATTTATCTACTAACGCACCAACCTTGCTATATAGTGTGAACATACTTATATCAAAAATTTCTGCATACAGATTTAGCGGCACACCTATATAGTCGTAACTACTCTCTATATCGGCACGTAGAGGCTCTCCACCTAACGAAATGGCTTTAAGTGATGTGTAGGTTATACCGGTCTCTATACCCAACCAGCTATTTAACATCTTAACACCTGTTAATGAGAAAGATATAGGAGCTTGATATCGCCAATATCTATCTTGATTGGTATCGGTATAGATAGCAGGTGTGCTCTTAGCTAGCCCCTCATCAGCTGTGTTGCCTAGTGTAGCAAAACGCACCTGCGGTAGCGGGACACCAAAAGTTGAGTAACCCTTATTGCTAGTCAATGTTGAGAGAGAGGTCATTCCTCCGCCCACATTAATTTTAATACCACCATCTTTTTTATTCGAATATTTAGCTATAATAGCATCTACTCTATCTTGTTGCTCTTTATCATTGGCAACTGATGCAGTGTGGATATATCTATTACTCTCTATCTTATCCCCCTTAGCCTCTTTGCTCTCATTTGTAACTATATCTACACTTTCAGACTTACTCTCAGGCTTAGCAGTAGTTGCAATAGGTTTATCTAACGATTTAATAATATCTGGCCTTTTAGCCTCAACAACATCACTAAGAGGAGCCGCTTGAGCTATCACATTTGATAACATATCAAACTCTAACTCTTTAGGCTCTATTGAAGATATTAGGTGTTCAAAATTAGATGGTAATAATATATTATCATCCTCTCTATTGTATAAAATAACAGATAGAATAATGGCAGCTGCAACCGAAGTGATAGCAGATATTAACAACCTTCTATTACTCTTAGGCTGTGGTGTAGGCTGTGCAGTTATGGATTGAGATGCAGCCACCTTATCGAGGGTACTCTCAATAGAGCTCCATAAATCAGCACGTGGAGCCACCTCAAAATCTTTAAGGCGACGCTTTAGCTCTTTATCAAATATGTCTCTCTTATTCATAACTATACTTTTAACATTTTTTTTAACATCTGTTTGGCTCTCAAAAATTGCGAGCGGGAGGAGGATTCACCTATCCCTAGCGTGGCACCTATCTCTTTATGCGAATACCCCTCAATAGCATACATATTAAGAACAGTACGGTAACCATTAGGCAGTTTATTGAGTGTCTCTATTAGCTCTTTATCAGATATTTTATCTATTATCGAATTTTCATCCGCATCACCTATATTAACCATCTCATCAATATCTGCACCAGAAATACGTTTCTCACGCCTAAGATAGTTGAGCGATGCGGTAACAAATATACGCCGAACCCACCCCTCAAACGACCCTGTGAACCGATAATCTGATATATGAGTAAATAGCTGCACAAAACCATCATGTAGCAAATCATTCGCTATATCCATATTACCGGTATAGCGAAAACATACTGCCATCATTTTAGCACTATATATCTCGTATAACTGTCGCTGACAATCTCTTTCGCCATTCGAACAGCCTATTATCAAATCACGCTCTGTCATTTGCTATTTCAACTTACTATATAGACACACAACCCTAGCAAAACGTTGCTTCTGGTTGTGATATTATTTGTTATTGTTGTCCGGTAAAAAAATCAAAAAACCTAATAACTACCTATCCTGCAATAAATTAGTTGTAATTTAAATTATAGGGGCTTACAA
>CAYJCU010000103.1:0-5812 GCA_964368765.1 uncultured Rikenellaceae bacterium | reverse complement strand
CATCGTATTTTGCAATAAGGTACTGAAAATGAGCTACAATAAAGAAAGTATGACTATTTCTTAACCAAAACTCAGGTTAATCAGATGCAAAGATAACTATTTTATTCTAAAAATCCAATAATATATTTAAAGTAGACTATTTATCGTGGTCAAAACTAGTAAATTTTAAAAATTTTATATAACTTTACACCATCAAACAAAAAAATAAGCTATGAATAATTTATTAAAGAGGGGGCTAAGAGTCTGTTTTGTGATATTATCACTATTAATTATTTCTACTTCAATCTACTCATGTGTGCAGGAGACTAAACAAACTGAAACAAGTAAACCTGTTGAAGTTAAATATAATTCGCACATAACAGCATTCACATCGGGAGTGGTATCAAATAGTTCTGAAATAACCGTTCATTTTGCCAATAGTGTTAATGGTGCAGAGGCAGGCGTTACTTGCGAGCCTAATAGTATCACATTTACCCCTAAAATAGAGGGTACAGCTAAGTGGCTTAATAGCTCTACTATTATATTCAAGCCATCTAAGCTTATGCTTTCAGGCACTACATATAAGGTTAGGGTTAATCTTCAGGATATTATCAAGAGTGAGGGAGAGGATAAATATTTCGATTTCTCTTTTGAAACGCTATCTCAGAATGTAAATATAGAGACCGAAGCAGCTCTTCCGTATGACACTAATAACAAAGAGAATAACCATATATCTGGTAAACTTATGTTTGCAGATAATATATCGACTGAGGCTGTTAAAAAGAGCCTCTCTGCAACGCAAGATGGAATGTCGCTAGATATTGAGTGGAAAGATAATAGCGACAATAAAACATTCTATTTCGATATTCAAAACGTTAAACGCAAAGAGAGTAGTAGCTCTGTTGAGATTATTGTAAAGAGAGAGAGTATCAATACAAGAGAAGATTTAACATCAGTAGTCTCTATATCACCAATATCACACTTCGGCATAGAGCGTCATAATGTTGTAAAAGTTCCTAATCAGATGATAGAGATTATCTTCTCTGATGTACTATCACAATCACAAAATCTTGATGGGTTAATAACACTTACACCAAATCATGAGTTTACAACTGAGATAGATAATAATATCATTAAGATATACCCTAAGCGTGTGCTTACAGGTGAGGTATATGTTGAGATAAAGGGTGGGATTAAAGATATGTATAATGGCACTATGGGGATTGATCACACCTTAACCACTGAGTTTGAAGAGTTGAAACCGCAGGTTGAATATATAGGGCGAGGAACAATTCTTCCTGAATCATCAGGATTAACTATGCCATTCAGAGCTATTAGTCTTAATCATGTGCAGGTAAAAATAATAAAGATATATGAGAGCAATGTAGCTATGTTCTTGCAGTATAACAACAGTTTAGATGGCAATATAAATCTACGTCAAGCGGGGCGAATAGTATATAAAAAGACTATTGCACTTAATATGGATAAGAGCCTTGATTTAAATAAGTGGAACACCTTTTCGCTTGATATTGCAGATATGGTTAAGCTAGATAGGGGTGCTATATATCGTATAGAGCTTGATTTTAAGCGTAAACATACAAACTATGCCGATGATTTAAATTATAATTTCGCTAAAGATGATATTATTTCAGATAGTGAGTTAGATTACTATACCACACCTGGTAATGGCTATTATGAGTACATGGGGGATGATGAATATTACTATTACTCATGGAGAGAGCGTGAAAACCCTGCTAGCGATGCCTACTACCATAGCGAGCGTAGAGCCGTGCGCAATATTCTTGCCTCTGATTTAGGTATGATAGTTAAAAAAGGTAGTTCAAACACCATGTTAGTTGCTGTTACTAATTTATTAACTACTAACCCAATAGCAAATGTTGATATTGAGATTTATGATTATCAAAATCAACTGATTGGACGTAGTAAAACAAATAGTGAGGGGTTAGTTAATATAGACATTACTCAAAAACCATTCTTACTGATTGCTAAACATAATAACCAGCGTGGCTATATGCGTTTAGATGAGGCATCGGCACTCTCAATGACAAATTTCGACGTATCGGGAGAGAAGACAAAGCAGGGAGTAAAGGGTTTTATCTACGGTGAGAGAGGCGTATGGCGTCCGGGGGATGATATGTTTATATCATTTATATTAGAGGATAAAGAGGGTGTAATACCAGTAGGGCACCCTATACAGTTTGAGCTAAGAAATGCAGCAGGGCGGATAGTTAGAAAGCAGACTTTAACTGTTGATATAAATAATATGTACTGTATTGAGGCGGCAACCGATAATAAAGCGGCAACGGGTAATTGGGAGGCTAGATTTATTGTTGGTGGCTCTGTTTTCTATAAGCGTTTGAGAGTTGAGAGCATAAAACCGAATCGCCTAAAGATAGATATTGATTTTAAGAGTGATGTGATTACAGCCAAGAGTGGCAGATTGGAGGCTGATATGAAAGCAACATGGCTACATGGTGCCGATGCCGATAGGCTAAAGGCTAAGGTAGAGGCTACCCTATCATCTGTTAAGACACAATTCAACAATTTTAAAGGTTATGAGTTTGACGACCCAACAAAATCATACTCTAGCCAAGAGATAACACTATATGACGGCAGTACAGATAGTGAGGGGCATGCTGAAATATCAAAAGATATTTCGGGTAGCTACTCATCACCTGGCTTACTGAGGGTTTCACTACGCAGTAGGGTATTTGAGGCATCGGGAGATTTCAGCACAAGCAGTTCATCAACAGTATACAGCCCTTATAGTGTTTATGTGGGTATCAAAGCACCTAAGGGAGATGATCGCAATACCCTACTAACCGATAAGATTCACGATTTTGAGGTAGTGCGAGTGGGCGAAGATGGCGAATTGATAAGAGATAACACCTCTCTTAAATACTATATATATAAGGTGGGCTGGCGTTGGTGGTGGCAAACCTCTGACGAGAATTTAGCGCAATATATCAACTCATCATCTAACGCTTTAATAGAGAGTGGAGAGGTTGATATAGTTAATGGCAAAGGCACTATTCCGTTTGAGGTTAAATACCCTAAATGGGGTCGTTATCTAGTTCGTGTTATAGATAGCGAGAGTAACCACTCAACGGGCGAAACGGTGATGATTGATTGGCCGGGATATAGCAATAAACCTATGGGCGACGATATAGAGGCGGCTTCAATACTCTCTATCACCTCATCAAAAAAGAGATATGATGTTGATAGTAAGGCAGATATTACCTTTGCATCATCTGGCGGAGGGCGTGCACTAGTAACTATTGAGAACGGGACATCTATACTAAGAGAGTATTGGGTTGAGACTAAGCCTGAATTTACAACCTTCTCTTTTGATATTGATAAGAGCATGACACCTAATATATATGTTAGTGTTACAATGCTTCAACCGCATGAGCAGACAAAAAATAACCTACCTATACGTATGTATGGTGTAGTGCCTATAAGTGTTGATGATAAGAGCACTCATATAACTCCTGTTATCTCGATGGCTAAAGAGCTTAAGCCTAAAGAGGAGGCAGCAATTACGGTAAGCGAGAGTAATGGCGAACCTATGACCTACACTCTAGCAGTTGTAGAGGATGGTTTACTAGATTTAACAAACTACAAAACCCCTACGCCGTATGGTTATTTCTATGCTCGTGAGGCACTCGGCGTTAGAACATGGGATATATTTAATAATGTAATAGGTGCTTATGGTGGTAAGATAGAGAGTGTGTTTGGTATCGGAGGAGATATTGACATGATGGAGCGTAATGACCCCGTAGACGCTAATCGTTTCGAACCTATGGTGCGTGTTTTTGGTCCTTTTACCATTAAGGCAGGCGAGAGCAAGACGCATAAATTTGATATGCCACAATATATCGGTTCAGTACGCACAATGGTAGTGGCACGAAGTGGTCGCAAATATGGCACAGCAGAGATAACAACACCTGTACGTAAGCCATTAATGGTTCTAGCAACTATGCCACGTGTAGCTAGCATTAATGATGAGATTAATCTTCCTGTAACCATCTTTGCTATGGACTCTTCTGTTAAAGATGTTGAGGTATCTGTTGAGACAAATAACCTCTTCTCTATTGATGGAGAGAGCAGTAGTAGATTATCATTTAATAAAATAGGTGATAAACTGGTTGATTTCAAGCTAAAAGTTAGTGATATAATAGGTGTAGGCAAGGTTAAGGTTATTGCTAAAAGCGGTAGCGAAAGAGCTGAGCACGAGATAGAGATAGCTGTTCGCAATCCTAACCCGATACATATCATCTCGCATTTTGGTATGGTTAAACCATCATCTACAATTGAGATACCTTATGAGTTATTTGGTTCAGAGGGTACTAATAGGGTGTGGATAGAGACATCAACTATACAACCTATTGATTATGATCGTAGGCTTAAATATCTTAAGAGTTATCCGCATCAGTGTGTTGAGCAGACAACAAGCTCTGTTTTCCCTCTGTTATATGCAGATAAATTCTGCGAGTTAACTCCCGAAGAGAAATCACTTAATGAGAGCAAAGTTCGTGAAGCGATAACACGCCTAGCTAACTATATAAATAGCGATGGTGGCTTTGGCTACTGGGCAGGAGAGAGTAACACTAACGATTGGGGCACTAGCTATGCAGGGCACTTCTTACTAGAGGCTGAAAAATTGGGTTACACATTACCTTATAACTTCAAAAGCAGATGGATAAAGTATCAGAATGAGGCGGCATCATCTTGGAAATCTAAATGGGGACAACTGAATCAAGCATATCGACTATACACTCTTGCCCTCGCAGGAGAGCCTAATAACAGCGCAATGAATCGTATGCTTAATAACTCTGATTTATCTTATGATGCAGCATACCGTCTAGCAGCAGCATACGCTATTATCGGACGTGATAAGGTGGCTAAAGAGTTATTATTAAGAAACTTTAAAAAGAGTAGCGATGATTATAACTATTCATACGGCTCGCCACTACGTAACCAAGCTATGATACTAGAGACCCTTTCACTACTTAATGATGATAAGGCGGCAGCCCCGATTATTAAAGAGGTATCTGAAACACTGAGTAGCGATGAGTGGCTTAGCACTCAAACACTAGCCTACTCAATGATAGCCCTTAGTAAATGGATACCGAACAATAGCAATAACAATATGATATTCAGCTATGGGGTTAAGGGTAACTCAGAACAAAAGGTACAGAGTGAGAGAGCCCTATATGTTAAAGAGATAACTACTAATATACCTTCTAAGGGCGAAATAGTGGTAAAAAATAGTGGCGATATTAATCTGTTTGCGCGTGTAGTGGTACAGGGAGCTCCGATAGAGGGAGAGACAAAAAGACGTAATGAGAATCTTGATATTAGCGTAGAGTATAAAGATATTAAGGGCAATCCTATTGATGTGACTAACATAAAGCAGGGTAGCGATTTTATGGCTATTGTTACTATCTCGCATCCAGGAAAACTTAATCACTATAAAGATATGGTATTAACACAAATATTCCCATCTGGTTGGGAGATACGCAATATGCGCATGGATGGCGGAGCACTACCTATCAAAGCTAATGAACCTCGTTATGTTGATTATCGAGATGATAGGGTTTATAGCTATTTTGACATATCACAAAACAGAAGTGTTAAATATGTTGTTATGCTAAATGCTAGTTATAAGGGGCGCTTCTACCTACCAGCAGTTGTGTGCGAGGCGATGTATGACAGATCAATAATGGCAAACACAACAGCAAAGTGGGTTAAAGTATATTAATTAGTAGTGTCCGGCGAACCTGAGGATTGAATTTATGCACGTCATATC
>CAYJCU010000102.1:0-5918 GCA_964368765.1 uncultured Rikenellaceae bacterium | reverse complement strand
ACCCATCTTATATGGTGGGTTTTAGGGTAGATATGACGTGCATAAATTCAATCCTTAGGTTCGCCGGACACTACTAAAATCATTTATTTTGTTTATCTATAGCTCTCTATCGAAGCACAAGTACATATAAGGTTACGATCGCCATATCCGTTATCTATCTTCGTTACATGTGGCCAGAATTTATGCTCTCTTATCCACTGAAGAGGGTAAGCTGCCTTATGACGTGGGTATTTATGTGCCCACTCATCAGAGGTAACCTCAAAAGCAGTGTGAGGTGCCATCTTAACAACATTATCTTCGGCATCAGCCTCTCCTGAGATAATCTCTTCGCACTCACGCTTAATCTGAATAAGAGCCTCAATAAATCTATCTAGCTCAGGCTTAGACTCACTCTCAGTAGGCTCAACCATAAGTGTTTCGTGAACTGGGAATGATAGTGTAGGGGCATGGAAACCATAATCCATAAGTCTACGAGCTAAATCTCCTGTCTCAACACCATATTTACGTTTGAAATCACGACAATCAACAATCATCTCATGACCCACACGTCCTGTCTCGCCTGTATATACCACATCATACTCGCCTTTAATAGAGGCCATCATATAATTAGCATTAAGAATAGCAACTTTTGTAGCCTCAGTTAATCCACTAGCACCTAGCATCTTAATATATGCATAAGTGATAGGCAATAACATAGCACTTCCCCATGGAGAAGATGACACTGCGGTGATACCCTCGGCTCCACCAGTAGATACTATTGGGTGAGATGGCAAGAACGGAACTAAATGCTTAGCTACACCTATCGTACCAACACCAGGACCACCACCACCATGTGGCATAGCAAATGTTTTGTGTAGGTTAAGATGACATACATCGGCACCTATGAAACCAGGATTAGTAAGACCTACCTGTGCATTCATATTTGCACCATCCATAAACACCTGACCACCGTTATTATGTACAGCATCAATAATCTCACGAATACGAGCCTCAAAAACACCATGTGTTGATGGGTATGTAATCATAGCGCATGATAGATTAGCTTTATTAGCCTCTGCCTTAGCTACAAAATCCTCAACGTCGATATTACCATTTTCGTCACAATTAACAAGAACAATATCAAGACCTGCCATAGCAGCCGTTGCAGGGTTAGTACCGTGAGCCGATGTAGGGATAAGTACTACATTTCTGTGTCCTTGCCCAATGTGTTGCTGATAAGCACGAACAACCATAATACCTGCATATTCGCCTGCAGCCCCTGAGTTAGGTTGATTAGAAACAGCCGCGAAACCAGTGATAACAGCTAAATCGTTAGATATACCCTCCATCATCTCATGATAACCAGTAGCCTGTTCAAATGGCACAAACGGATGTACATTACCAAGCTCGCTCCATGATAGCGGCATCATAGATGCAGCTGGATTAAGTTTCATAGTACATGAACCAAGTGAAATCATACTATCAGCAAGTGAAATATCTCTATCAGCTAGTTTCTTGATATAACGCATCATATCACTCTCACTATGATATTTATTAAATACCTCCTCAACTAGATATGGCGTCTGACGTGCCATATCAGGGCATACAGTAGCCTCGCTAACCTCACTAACTACAACCGCCTCTTTACCAGCAGCCTCGCTGAAGATAGCAATAAGTTTATTTAGCTCTTCAACAGTAACAACCTCGTCCATAGATAGGCGTACTTTGTTGTCATTAGGATAGAAAAGATTAATCTCATTACGCTCAGCTATTGCGCGTATTGCATTAGCATCTGTCTCAATATCAAGAGTATCGAAGAAACACTCATTTGTTAATGTATAACCTAAAGCCTTTAGCTGTTTTGCTAGCTCTTTAGCATAAGAGTGAGCATGTAGAGCAATACGCTCAATACCCTCTTTACCATGATAAGCTGCAAACATACCTGCCATTGTAGCCATAAGAGCTGAGGCAGTACATATATTTGATGTTGCCTTCTCACGTTTGATATGTTGCTCACGTGTTTGAAGACTCATACGTAAAGCTTTATTACCTAATCTGTCAATAGATATGCCTATAATACGACCTGGCATATTACGCTTATAACCCTCTTTTGTTGCAAGATAAGCAGCACTTGGACCACCGTAACCCATAGGAATACCGAAGCGTTGTGTTGAACCAACAGTTATATCTGCTCCCCACTCAGCAGGAGATTTAAGGATAGCTAGCGATAATATGTCAGCGATAGCTGTTACTACTACTCCTACCTCATGTGCCTTAGCTGTAAATGCACTATAATCACAAACAGCACCATTAGCCGCTGGGTATTGTAGTATAGCACCAAACTCATTTCCTTCAAACTCATACTCATTATAGCTACCCATAACTATTTCTATACCAAGTGGCTCAGAACGAGTTAAAATTACATCTAGTGTTTGTGGAAATATATTTTCGTCTACAAACAGTACATTTCTCCCCTCTTTAACTAACGCACGACTACGAGCATTATACATCATAATCATCGCCTCAGCAGCAGCTGTTCCTTCATCAAGTAGTGAGCAGTTAGATATCTCCATACCCGTTAGAGAGCATACCATAGTCTGGAAATTAAGAAGAGCCTCAAGACGACCCTGAGAAATTTCAGCCTGATAAGGGGTATAAGATGTATACCAAATCGGATTTTCGAAAATGTTACGCATTACAACTGGTAACGATGCCGATGGATAGTAACCCATACCTATAAACGTACGATAAGGATTATTTTTATTAGCTAGTGACTTAATATGGTTAAGATACTCATACTCTGTCATCCCCTCTTGAGCCATTTTTAACGGCTCTTGCAGACGGATATTTGCAGGTATAACCTGCTCAATAAGTGTGTCTAAAGAGTCTACACCTATTTTTTTCAGCATCTCTGCTCTTTCGCTCTCATTAGGTCCCACATGGCGACCAACAAATTTATCAAAGCTCATACTTAAAAGAAATTTATATGTAATTTATAATCTTTTTATTAGTTCTCAAAACTAGTCTGCAAATATACTACTTTTTTTTTATTATCACTAAATTAATAGTATATTATTTTAACAATATAGTAAAAGGGCAATATTAGCATAAAAAAAGAGAAAAAAATCAGATATAATAGATTTTTTTTTGTAATTTTGCAGGATACAATAACTAAACGATGCGCACGGGCAGAAAGCTAACTATTGGAGACAGAAGAATACGCAAATCACGACTAGGAGTAGTGGTTCGCTATATTTTGGTGTTTATTATCGCTGTTTTTGTAGCAAATATCTTCTTCTCATACAAAATGAGCCTCTCTAGAACACATACACTTATATCTGAAAATGAACTATTTGCAGGAAAAATTAAAGATATTAACAACTATGTACTAAATGTGAATAAGCAGATAAGTGAGATTGATAGAAGAGATAGCAGTTCATACCGTATGACTCTTGGTCTAGACTCTTATGAGGTGGTAGAAAGTTGTGACGAGATAGATGCAAACTATATACTGATTAGTGATAGATATTCTTACCTCATTGATGAGACATGGAATCTTTTATATAATACCAAAGATAATATATTAAACATGTCTCTTACACAAGATACGGTTAGTAATATTATCAATAACTATGAAAATATAAGTAGGTATATCCCTGCTATTTGGCCTGTGGATGCCAGCGGTTTTAAAGGTGGCTTTAGTCCTTTCGGTTATCGTAACCACCCTATTTTAAAACGTAAAATAATGCATGGAGGACTTGACCTTAGCTGTAAACGTAATACTGCCGTAATAGCTACTGCCGATGGAGTTGTTGAGGCGGCACGAGGTGGATGGAACGGAGGTTATGGTAATGAGATAGTTATCAATCATGGATTTGGATACAAAACCCGTTATGCTCATCTCCACACAAAGAGTGTTAAACATGGAGATGTAGTGAGGCGTGGCGATAAAATAGGAGGTGTGGGCTCTACTGGTCGCTCAACAGGTGATCATCTTCATTATGAGGTAATTTATCGTAACAAAAAGGTTGATCCAATAAACTATTTCACTAGTACACAGAGTAGAGAGGATGCTGCGAAATTATTAGAAAATGCACGTATTGAGATACTTGAAGATGTTGAAGCAGAGAATCCAGACAACAAAAATAGTAAAAATGAGAAGTAGCAGTATATATAAATATAAACTTAAACGCGCACTTGTATTAATAGTTAGGAGAAGCTCTTTTGTGGTTCTCCTATTTATAATTATACTTGGTGTAATGACTTCATTACTACTTACTAAATATATTTCAAAATATACACCAACTCCTATTGAAAAGGTTATTAGCCAATCTAATCAACAGCTAACAGAACATCATGACAGATTACATACTGAGTACCAGCTACTAAAAGTGTCTGCTAATACTCTTGTAGAGAGAGATGCAAATATTTACAAACAGCTATTTGGTATCGAATTGGGCAATACCACCGCTGGCAGCAATAAAATAGAATTAGGGGATTCTCTCAATTCTCTATCCTTTGCAGAATTGGTTGATATACTGTTATCTAAAACCGAACCCACAATAGCTAAAGGAGATACCGTTGGCAAGCAACTCAAGGCGTGTGTAGATAAAGTTAAAAAGACACCCTTTAGAAATATACCAACAATACAACCTGTATCGAATAAAAACCTAGCATACAATATAACGCCTGCAGGTATGCGTATAGAACCATACTCAAAATCAATGGTGCTACATACAGGTATAGATTACCCTCTCCCTGAAGGGATACGTGTCTTCGCTACGGCTAATGGAGTAGTAAGGTCTATACACTCTGAAAGTGATGGCGGCGGCACAGTAGTCATCAATCACGCAAATTACTATACAACCACTTATGCCTATATGTCAAAAATTAATGTAAAGGTAGGTGGCAGAGTTACTCGTGGGATGTATATAGGGGATAGTGGAAATAGTGGTAAATCATTCTTGCCTCATCTCCATTATGAGGTTAGATATAAAAATAGAGCCCTTGATCCTATGGATTTTTTCTTCGGAGAGCTAATGCCTCACCAAATAAGAGAGATGCGAGATGAATCTGAACCTAATATACAATCGTTTGAATAGTAAGTGGTACTATTATTGTTGATAACCCTATATCAACACCCTTACTTTAGGGGATAAACGAAAATGTATGAAAACCTCATATTACTATATTGATAGTTACGGCGAAAGACATGGACCACTGCCTATTGAGTACTTTAAGCAGAAGGGTATAAATGGTCACACGTGGGTATGGCATGAGGGCATACCTCATTGGGTGGAGGCGCATACACTACCACCACTTAGAGGATATATGGATAACACACTCCCAAAATCATTTTCAGATAAAGGCGGATTGATTCACTTTAATGAAGAGAGACACGACCTACCTGGCAGTCTCCACTCATCAATGATAGAGCGTAATATGCGCACGCAAAAGCTACCTAAAAGCTGGCTCATTGAGTCAATACTTGCAATGGTTCTTTGTTGCGTTCCTATTGGTATTGTTGCCATAATATATGCTTCAAGAGTGATACCTTTATGGCAAAAAGGGCACTATGGCGAGGCATTATCAGCCAGTTATAAAGCAGAATTTTGGGTTAAACTAGCAGCAGTATTTACAGTCCTACTATGGGTTGTATATATAATCTTATGGATGTTTACACCAATAGCAGAAGATAGTGTTATATGGTATAATAAAATTTTTAACGGCCCACGTGACACCATTTAACATTTTAAAAATTCTCACATACAATCTACCATAGGTAGTGCAAAAATTATATTTCGTAAATCGCATTTTTCGACTAAAACCACCGGTCTGGAAGACCGCCCGCTGGCGTGAGGCGAAAATGTTTTTCTGTACTGGTACAGCGTCCACCACCGCTAAAAAGAGAAATTATTACGTAGAGTAACGAAGTAATA
>CAYJCU010000101.1:0-6243 GCA_964368765.1 uncultured Rikenellaceae bacterium | reverse complement strand
AATTATCATTGACACCGATTTGGTATGCCTTATAATTTTTTATCGGACAGTACTAATTTATATTGTAAAAAGTGTTAAATTTACATTAAAATCCGCAGGATTTTTAGGGGGTCGTTACCTCCATTTTAGTCCATTTGATTATAATAAAGGGTAATGAACAACTATTTTAGGTCGTAACTGATTGAAATACAGCTTTAATATAGTTTTGCGACTGCCCCTAAAAAGTAAAGCTGTTACAGAAAAGGGTATCAAGCCATATTTTATTCGGATTGAGTCAATATTTCTATATTATCTCTTTCTTTTTAGTACTGGCAGTCATCAGTTTAGCTATATAAATTGGCGAAACTATTTTCATTGCTAATCTACTCAACTTATTTACCAAACCTACCGTAATCTCTGGTTTACGTTTAAACATACCATTTACACACTTACGAGCAACCTCATCAGGGGTTATAGATATGGCACGCCCCATGCCCCCTTGTGATTTTATACGCCTAATAACATCAGGGTGAGTTGGCATAGGTCCTAATATAGCGGTAGACACAAATATCCCTGTATCTTTTAACTCATAACGCAATCCTGTTGAAAAGTGGCGCAAAAATGCTTTTGAGGCAGGGTAAACAGTTTTATACCCCATAGGCACAATGGCAGACATTGATGAAATATTAAGTATATATGCTCTACTTTGTCTTTTAAGATTGGGTATTAATTTATGAATCAATGCAGTAGGAGCAACTATATTAAGGCGAAGTATTGTTTCAATATAGCTATATTGGGTTGCCTGAAAATCTAAGCTACCGCCTATCCCAGCATTATTTACTAATACAGATAGTTGATAATTATCATTTACTGTATCAATAAAAGTTGTCAACTCTTGCTGATTAGTTAAATCAAACTCAAAGGTACTACACTCAACCCCATACTGCGAAGAGCAAACACTAGCCACCTCATCGATATTTTGATTTGGCAGTGAAGTTAATATTAAATCGAACCCTCTCTTTGCAAACTCAACAGCAAGCGACTTTCCTAGTCCCATACTTGCTCCCGTAATTAATACCCTCTCTCTATTCATTATCAACAGTCTTATTTTTATCGTCGCAAAGTTAGTCATTTATTTTTAGTTTAGGTATAAATTATTAAATATATATTAAAAAATGCTTTTAAAATTGTATGTTTAGAAAATTATTGTTATCTTTGCAGTAACATTTACTGTTAATACTGTAACAGTATAATGAACGTTAAATATTAATAGTTGTAATTATGCTAAAAAGTAATGTTGATGAGATAGATCAGAAGATCCTAAAGTGCCTGATAACTAACGCACGTATGCCTTTCTTAGAGATTGCGCGTGAGTGTGGTATATCTGGTGTGACTGTTCATCAAAGAGTAAAAAAATTAGAGTTAGCAGGTGTTATCACTGGTTCACGCCTTGAGATTAACCCAAAGGCTCTTGGATATGACATTTGCGCTTATGTAAACATTCAAATATCTGAGGCAAACAGATTAGAGGAGGTTATATCTGAGCTAAAAAGCATTCCAGAAGTTGTTGAATGTAATTTTATTTCAGGACAATATTCATTATTTGTTAAGCTATTCTGCAAAGATAATGAGCAACTAATGACTATTATGTTTAATTCAATTAATGGAATTAAAGGTGTATCACATACTGAGGTAAATATTGCTTTAAATCAAGCATTTGAGCGTCAGGTTGATGTTGATCCAACTATCTAATTTTGCATTAAGATGGAGTATATTCTCTTAATAGAGACAGGTGGAGATGTCTGTTCAGTAGCTTTATCTAATGGAGATAAATTATTGTCTCATCGTGAAAGTCACGAGGGGCGTGCTCATGCGCAAAATGTTGCCGTGTATGCAGAAGAGTTACTTGCAGAACATGGCATAGGGTGCGAAAATCTTTCTGCCGTTGCTCTAGGTATTGGACCTGGTTCATACACAGGACTTCGTATTGGCTCATCTTTTGCAAAGGGTATATGTTACTCAGCCAATATACCACTTATTGGAGTATCTTCGCTTGAGTCTATGGTTTATGGATTAAAGACGCAGTATCTAAATGGCGATATTCAATTATCAAATTTTGATAATAAGATATTGGCACCAATGATAGATGCTAGGCGCATGGAGGTATATACACAACTCTATAACAGTGATATTCAACCTTTAAGCGAGATAGCTGCTGAGGTAATAACTGAGGATAGTTTCGCCCAATACAAAGAGAGAGATTTTGTTATCTTTGGTAGCGGAGCAGAGAAATGCAAAGAGGTGCTAAAAGTTGGAGATGTGTTGTATATTAATGCTACTCCTTCGGCAAGAAATATGATAGATATAGCATACAAAAAATTTAAAGATGGCAAGTTTGAGGATATTGCCTATTTTGAACCTTATTATCTTAAAGATTTTGTATCTACAACAAAAAAACGCAATCTTCTAGATGTAGTTAAAAAAAATAAATAGAGCTACTATCACTAGAAAATATATGCAATATAACCCTAATAATATACTATTAGGTTACTGTAAATAATGAAATAATATGTTAATTCAATTATTTGGATTAACTTAAGTAACAAACATAAAAAAGTAGAAAAAAATGGCAAACATTATTAGTATTCACTCGCGTGAAATATTAGATTCTAGAGGTAATCCTACATTAGAGGTAGAGGTAGTAACAGCATCAGGTGCTAAAGGTCGTGCAGCAGTTCCATCAGGAGCATCAACTGGAGAAAATGAGGCTCTTGAGCTACGTGATGGCGATAAGTCTCGTTATTTAGGTAAAGGTGTTCTTAAGGCGGTTGAGAATGTAAATAATATCATTGCTCCTAAGCTTATTGGCATGGATGTAACAGCGCAAGTTGATATTGATATGGCTATGCTAGAGCTTGATGGCACTCCAACGAAGAGCAACTTAGGTGCTAACGCTATCCTTGGTGTATCTCTTGCAGTAGCTCACGCAGCAGCTGATCTATTTGGTTTACCATTATACAGATATATCGGTGGAACAAACGCTAAGACACTTCCTGTTCCAATGATGAATATTATCAATGGTGGTTCTCACTCAGATGCTCCTATTGCATTCCAAGAATTTATGATTCGCCCAGTAGGTGCTAAAACTTTCCGTGAGGCTCTACGTATGGGTGCTGAGGTATTCCACTCACTTAAAAAGGTTCTTCATGACCGTAATCTTAGTACTGCAGTAGGTGATGAGGGAGGTTTTGCTCCAGCACTTAATGGTACTGAGGATGCTCTTGAGTCTATCATCGTAGCTATCGAGAAGGCTGGCTACAAAGCTGGTAGATTAGAAGAGGGTGGCGATGTGTCAATAGGTCTTGACTGTGCTGCTTCTGAGTTCTTCAAAGATGGTATCTACGATTACTCTAAGTTTGAGGGTGCAGAGGGTAAAAAACGTACATCTGACGAGCAAGTTGCATTCCTTGAGGAGCTTATCAACAAATATCCTATCGACTCTATCGAGGATGGTATGAATGAGAGCGACTGGACAGGTTGGGAGAAACTTACAGCAGCTATCGGTGACAGATGTCAATTAGTTGGTGATGATTTATTTGTAACTAACGTTGATTATTTACAGCGTGGTATCGAGCAGCGTTGTGCTAACTCAATCCTTATCAAGGTTAATCAGATTGGTACTCTTACTGAAACACTTAACGCTATTGAGATGGCTCACCGTGCAGGTTACACAAGTGTAACATCACACCGTAGTGGAGAGACTGAAGATTCAACTATTGCTGATATTGCGGTTGCAACTAACTCAGGTCAGATTAAGACAGGTTCATTAAGCCGTTCTGACCGTATGGCTAAATACAACCAACTTCTTAGAATTGAGGAGGAGTTAGGTGCTCAGGCGATTTATGGTTATAAGAAGGTTTATCCTACTAAATAATAAGTTATAATTAATTGATGGGGGCGGTGTATCATAATTTTACACCTCTCTCATCAATTTTCTGTTATAAAAGAAATGAGAGAATTAGACGACGATTTTGAAATTGTAAACTACTCAAAAGAGGAACATTACAATGAAGAGGCTATTAAAATAATGAGTGATAGCTACAAGAGCATTCTTACATCTATAGGTGAGGATCCAGAACGTGAGGGCTTAGCTAAAACGCCCGAACGAGCAGCCAAAGCGATGGCTTTTCTCACTCAGGGTTATGGGGTAAATGCAGAGGATATTCTTAATTCTGCAAAATTTAAAGAGGATTATAATCAGATGATAATCGTTAAAGATATAGAGTTCTATTCTTTATGCGAGCATCATCTTTTGCCGTTTATAGGCAAGGTGCATATAGCTTATATCCCGAATGGTTATATTACAGGTTTATCCAAACTTGCACGTGTAGTTGAGGCGTTTTCACGCAGACTACAGGTACAAGAGAGATTAACTGTTGATATTCATGATTGTATCAAAAAGGTACTAAATCCCAAAGGTGTTGCTGTTGTTATTGAGGCGACACACACATGCATGCAGATGCGTGGTGTGAGGAGCCAAAATTCGTCTACTACAACTGCTGAGTATTCAGGAGGTTTCATGTCATCAATAAAGACGAGAGAAGAGTTTTTATCGTTAATACAAAAGAAATAATTTTTTAGGGTGTTGTCACCCTATATGCTAACAAATATAAGGAATAAATATTATGAGTGGCTTTTTTGGTTGTGTCTCAAAGAGAGATTGTGTGGCGGATGTATTCTACGGAACAGACTATCATTCGCATCTAGGAACAAAACGTGCAGGTATGGTTTTCGTTAAGGATGGTAAGTTCAAACGAAAAATTCATAGCCTTGCCAATGGTTATTTTAGAAATAAATTTGAGGATGAATTACCTGAATTTAAAGGCTCAAAGGTAGGTATAGGTATCATTTCAGATACTGAGTCGCAACCGATAACAGTTACATCAAAAATAGGGCGTTTTGCTATCGTAACAATAGGACGTATTGATAACAAAGAGGAGTTAGTTGAAGAGATGCTTAATAGCGGAAAGCATTTTGCAGAGCTTTCAGACTCTGATATTAACTCAACAGAGTTAGTAGCAACATTAATATGTGAGAAAGATACATTTATTGATGGTATTAAATTTGTTCAAGAGAAGATAAAGGGTTCTTGCAGCATGCTTATCCTTAAAGATGACATGATTTATGCAGTACGTGATAAATTGGGTCGTACACCTATCATAATAGGAAGAAATAAGGATGGTTTTGTAACATCTTTCGAAACATCTGCATACTATAACCTTGGTTACGATTATGTACGAGATTTAGGTGCTGGCGAGATTGTTTCTGTCACAGCCGATGCAGTTACAACAATTTCTGAGGCACGTAAGTGTATGCAGGTATGTTCATTTTTATGGGTCTATTATGGTTACCCATCATCAACCTATGAGGGTGTTAATGTAGATGTATCACGCTATGAGAATGGACGTTTACTAGCCATGCGTGATGCTGATTTAGATGTTGATTGTGTAGCTGGCATTCCTGATTCGGGTATTGGTCATGCGCTAGGTTACAGTAATGGATTACACAAACCATATATGCGTCCATTTGTCAAATATACACCAACATGGCCTCGTAGTTTTATGCCTCAAAATCAAGAGATGAGAGATGTTATTGCTAAGATGAAATTACTGCCTAATGCCTCACTAGTTGAGAATAAAAATATAGTGTTCCTTGACGACTCTATTGTACGTGGTACACAGCTTAAAGATAATGTTGTAAAGCTACACGAGAGCGGTGCAAAATCGGTTCATATTCGTATTGCATGCCCTCCGCTGGTTTACCCATGTCAATATCTTAATTTCTCTACATCACGTTCTTCATTTGATTTATACACACGTAGAGTTATATCACAATTAGAGAACACAAAAGATATTACGGATGAGATATTAGCAAAATACTCTGATGAGAGTGGAGAACACTATGAGCGCATGGTTGAAGAGATGCGTAAAGGATTAAATATCACAACTCTTAAATTCCAATATTTAAATGATTTAGTATCATCTATCGGATTACCTAAAGAGCAGGTATGTACTCACTGTTTCGACAATTCTAGCCGATTCTAAAATTGCAGTTACTGAAAAAAAGCTACCAACTAAATAGAAATATTAGTTGGTAGCTTTTTTGTAAAATACTATGTTGAGGTCAATTATTATTGTTGTCCGGTAAAAAGGGCGATACCGAAAACTTAACAAAAATATCCAATTAATTGTCTGTCAATTAATT
>CAYJCU010000100.1:0-6677 GCA_964368765.1 uncultured Rikenellaceae bacterium | reverse complement strand
CTAGAAGTAAAAAAATCAAAATTTTTGTTTTTGTAAGCCCCTATAATTTAAATTGTAACTAATTTATTGTAGGATAGGTAGTTACTAGGTTTTTTGATTTTTTTACCGGACAACAATAAATTATTATCAATAGCTAAGCTGCTAGCCTTCTTATATTATTAAACCTATATCTGAAAGTAACAGTAAAATAGTTCTCGATATATGTAGAATAAGAATATTGCGAATAAAATTCTGATAATATATAGTTTACACTATTCTGCTGACGTAATATATCATCTGCACGTATTTCAAGCTCGGCTCTATTTTGCTTTAAGAATGAAACCGCTATATGTGCATTGAGAATCATATTCTCTTCAGTAACACTCTCTGTTCTCACATTTGTATAGTTAGAGTAGTTCAAGCTACTTCCTATCCTAAAGCGTTTCATAAATCGCCATGAGAAATTAGAGTTTATATTACTACTATATAGTCTCGATTTATCTCCATCACTATTCACACTTGTAGAGTTTCTGTAATTATAAGAGATACCAAAGTCTATATTTTTAATAAAATAACTATTAAGGGATACCCTATAACTTGTCCCCTCACTAGTATTAGTTGTAGTTATGTTATTATATATTGCAGGATCCTCTGAGTAGCGATAATCAACACTGAAATTTAATCCTGACTTCAGTTTTTTTATCTGGAATGAACCATTAAGATTAGCACCAAAACCAAAACCCGAACCTAAATTGAGCGGAGAGCTAAAACGAGCACCTCTCGACACAGTATATCCATCTATTACAGTATCTTGCTCAATAAATACTACATTACTCTCTATGGAATTAAATACCTGAGACATATTTATCGAAGCACTATAATGTGTAGAAATTTTTTCTCCACCATGCGAGCCATTATAATCTAGATTAACAGTATGATTAAAACTCTTATCCAGATTAGGATTGCCTCTCGTTATATATAGCGGGTCATCTATATCAAGCGTAGCATCTAATTGAGAGATACTAGGCGAGGTTGTTCCTCCATTATAACTCAGATTCAATCTTGATGTTTTGCTGATTGCATAGTTGAAATAGGCTCTCGGTGCAAAATTAAGATACTCATTATACACCTCATTATCATCTCTATCAAGATAATCATATTTATTTGTCATCTCACTATAATCAGCAGACATACCTATGTTTAAATAGAATTTATCTTTTAGGTTTGCATTATAAAACAGCGCAATAGATTGATTAGTTTGGTAGTAGTCGCTTATTGTTGTAAGAGAAGAGTCAACACCTATCAAATCGGTAAATAGTGCATCTTTATATGTAGATGTATTGTTATTATTATCACTAACAGAATTATTGATATTATATGTCAAACCAGTCTGTGATTTCTCTGTTAAAGGCTCACTATATGTTATTCCAGCAGAGTAACTTGCATTATTGCTCTCACTATTTGTTAAATTATTTCTTAATGATAGTTCTTTACCCTCTTCACTGTAAATTGTCTCATCAACAACCTGACGCTTTATAGAGTTATTATCACTATAACGATAATCAAAATTGGTCATCAGTGTACGTCCAATCTTTTTAAATGCATAACGCCATCCTAAATTCACACTTGCTGTGATACCATCACTAATAGTATTATTACTTGATATGTTGTTATTTACAGTATCTTGATTCTCTATATTAGTAACATAGTTAATACTCCTAGTATCTCTGTCATTTAAGGTGAAATGTGTATTGAAATAGAGTTGATTCTTATCACTAAACTCATACCTAAAATCAACCCCTAAGTTATGATAACCAGAATTATTCCACGAATGGCTCTCAGAATCGTATATCCTGCTCTCAAAACTCTCAGATGGATAATAATCTTGAATAAACCTATCGGCATTATAATTATCTCCGTTCCTAAAATTGTAATTAGCATTTAACTGTGTCTTCTTAGAGTATCTAGAGATATTAACACCAATATTTTCGCTATTATTATTACCACCCTCACCATCATAACGTGATTCAGAGAGCTTATTTGATTGTGTGCTATTAACAATATTAGCATTTGAAGTGATACGCAATTTGTTATTCATCATATTAACAGATGCACCAACAGAATAACTTCCGTTTTCTATCAATTTATCATTATCTTCAGGTATATCGTATCTAGTATTTATATTACCAAACATCTTCATTTTATTAGGATGCTTAGTAACAAGATTCAGGGTTTTATCACGCTTACCATCATCTATACCAGAGAATTTTGCATCTTCAGACCTCTCATCAAACATCTTTATCTTACTTAACAGCGAAGCTGGTAACTGCTGAAGTACATCAACGTTACTATTTAAGAAGTGAGGCTTGCCATCAATATATATCTTTTTTACCTCTTTACCATTATGCATTAATTTCCCATCAACATACTCAAAACCAGGTAGACGCTTTATTAAATCTTCTACCGTAGTATCCTCTGATTTTGATAGCGACGCTACATTGTATTGTGTTGTATCATCAACCTGAACCATAAGCTCAGGCTGCCCCTCAATCATAATATCATCAAAAGCTATCTCATCAACAGCTAATTTGATGGTATCAACACCCCCTTTTCTTACAATAAATGAGAGATTTT
Source organism: uncultured Rikenellaceae bacterium (assembly GCA_964368765.1). Taxonomy (GTDB): domain Bacteria; phylum Bacteroidota; class Bacteroidia; order Bacteroidales; family Rikenellaceae; genus JADFUS01. The sequence goes on along the minus strand of CAYJCU010000100.1, from coordinate 4,064 downwards.
TCTCTTTATAACCATAATAAGATAGCTGGATATTGATTGTTGAGTCCTCAAAACTATTAATAGTGAAACCACCTAACGTATCGGTTGCTGCCACTAACCCATCTTCTCCCATAAGAATCTCAACACCAGGCAGGGGGAAGTTTTGAAGGCTATCTATAACAACCCCTTTAAATGTTCCTTTCTTTGCCCTCTTCTCTTGTGCAAATAGTTGTGTAGCTACTGCTATGACAACAATTACAGACAATAATACTCTTTTCATTATTTTGTTACGTAGTGTATCTTTGATGGTTTCCACTTATCTTTTACTATCTGCTCTCCATCAGGATAACCCATAACAATAATGTTGAATGGGACTAACTTATCTGGCACTTGTAATAGGTTACGAAGAGTAGCTACCCTATCCTCACCAGGATATACACCACACCAAACAGCGCCTATACCCTGAGCATGAGCAGCTAAAAGTATATTTTCAGTAGCTGCCGACACATCTTGTATCCAGTAGTTTTTCTCTTCGGGGAATGCCTCTGAGGGCACTCCACACACCACAATAGCTAACTGAGCATCCTCAGTCATATTGGCATATTTAGTAACGCTAGGGAACTGTTTTATTATTGAAGTATCACGAACTACATAAAACTCCCATGGCTGACGATTGCCAGCAGTAGGGGCAGCCATACCAGCTCTGAGCATCTTTTCAACACTCTCTTCACTAATCCTCTGATTGGTATATTTACGAACACTATTACGTGTCATTATTGAATTCAAAACCATCTCCGATTCACCTACTGCAACATCAACCTCACCTGTTTTTGTTGTTATGGTTTTTGCAGATAATAGCACAACAACAATAGCAAGTACTATCGCTATGATTTGCCAAGAGTATCTCATAATCTATTTTTTAGTAGTTTGGGTAATAGTAATTAGTGCCCCAGTAGGACATATAAATCTACAATATGGACGAGTAATAAAGAGAGATAATAGAACAAATATAGCAGCCATTACTAGTACAACAGTTGATGCTGACTCATAAATAAAGGCCGAAAAAACCTCGTAATTCATTATCTCAAAACCAACACCTATCCACATCATAAATAGCAATGCTAATAGAATGTAGTATCTTAATTTATTTAGGAATTTGGCTACCTCTGGCTTTATTTTTAGCTTTTTATTTGGTACCTTATGCACTAAATCTTGCAACGAACCCATTGGGCAGTGTATATGACAATAAGAACCTTTACGATTAAAAAGTGGCATTATAGCAACAACAGCCAAAAGGGCTATGGTTACAATAGATGCCGAGAGATTGAATCCTGTAGATGCCCAAGCCGTAAATGTTGTTAGCGATAGGAAACTACCACACCAGAAACCTAGAACCACAACATTTAAAACCATCTGAACAGTTAATATCAGCTTGCTCTTTACTCTTATAACTGTTATGATAACCCCAAAAATGATTACAAGCAGACCTAAAATATCTTTTATCTCTAGATTAGATAGAAAATTATCTTTTTTAACAGATACATTTGCACCATACTGAGCCGCTCTTTGCACATTAGCCACAACAGCATCGAAACTCATTGTAACACCAGATATAGCATCAAAATCGGTAGTTGCTGCCTCTTCTAGTGTCATACCTATCCACCTATCAGCCAACTTAGCACGCACCAATCGTCTGAAGAAACCAGGTGTTTCATCATTTGGCTCATACTCTACCTTCTCTATCTTATTATCTTTAACATATAGTTTAACAGGAGTATGACCTGCATAACCAATAACATCTTTAGCAAGTGTAGTTGAATTGATAACTAGTGTTCCATCGTCTAATATAGTCTCTGCAAGTTGTATTTGCTCTACCTCATCACTACTACAATTTACAACCTCAACAACATCATTTCCAGCTATTTTACCATCTTTTTGAATGGCTATTGCTGCAAATAGTAGTACTACTATTACTATATTAACTATATACTTTACTCTCTCAATCATTGTTATTAGTATTTATTATAGTGAACTTTTGCAGGATCCCACTTATCTTTAACTTTAGACTCCAGAGCAGTGTAACCAATTACAATTACATTAAGCGCATGAGTACCCTCAGGCAAACCTAATAATTTTGTCATGCCCTCTACTCTGCCTGATCCATTCTCAGGATATGCACCACACCATACAGCACCTAAACCCATACCATGTGCCGCTAATAGTATATTTTCAGTAACAGCAGAGCAATCTTGTATCCAATACTCAGGCATAAGAGCTTTTGAAGGCGTGCCTAACACAGCAATAGCCAACTGCGCTCCCTTAGCCATGTGCGCACCCTTAATAATCGGAGGAATAGCATCTAACACCTCTCTATCAGTGATAACAACCAACTCCCATGGTTGCTTATTACCAGCCGTAGGTGCAGCCATACCTGCACGTAACAACTTATCTATCTTGTCGTTTTCCACCTTCTGTGAAGTATATTTACGTACACTACTACGAGTCATAATGTTATTAAGAATTATCTCCTCTTTACTCTCAACAGATACCTCTGCGTTACTGCTATCACTTTGTGTAGTTACTTTAAGCGATAAGGCTACTAAAGCTATTGCTAATAGTAGTGTCAAAATTTGCCAGCTGTTTTTCATTCTATTGTATTATTTAAATGCGAATTTTATAAGGTGTAAGCTGAGTGCAAAAAACATATTATTGTTTATTTTACCGAAGCGTAGTAGCCGAAACAGCATCTCTTTGTCGCAAAATGCTCTAACTCTATACTACACCATAATCTAACCAACTCTAAACCTAAATTCTGTTAAAATTCCCAATCAAGGCTTGGTAAAATCCAAATCTTTATTGGCTTTAAAAATTAAAATCTATATCTTCGTCGCTATCTATCTCTTCAGAACTTTTTTTCTTTGATGACGTGTAAATCTCTTCATCCTCCTCGCTCCATAGGTCATTGTACATATCAAAATCAGATGTCCCCATAAGAGTGTCAATATCTCTACGCTCTTTCTTTGTTGGACGTCCTGTACCTTTATCACGCTTAATATAAACGGATACCTGCTGCAGTAGCTTATCTTTCTCGCTCTGTGGAGTTATATCATCCATATATAGAGGCACATTAGCGGCTCCCATCCTGCTTTTAGGCATCTGCGTTATTCTATACGAGTAGATAACTGGCATCTTCTTTACAGAGACCTTATCCCCTAACTTAACCTCTCGTGAGGCTTTTATCAACGCATCATTAACCAAAACACGATTATTCTTACAAGCCTCTGCTGCTATTGAGCGAGTCTTATATAATCGCATAGACCATAACCATTTATCTATTCTCATTACACAAACGAAATTTCTATATATTTTTATTGCTAAGAGCCTAAGAAACTGCTTAAAATTTTCTCACGCAACTTACAGAGGCTATTTAGATTTAAACAGTTTCTAATTATTTATTATATATATTCATAACCCTATCTATCCCGATAAAAGGCAAATCCTGTATAGCCTTTACACAGTGCCCTAATAGTTCATTTAGTTGCTCAGTCTCATCACTTGTCCACTCTCCTAACACATAGTTCACTTGGTGTCCTTTTGCAAAATCCGAGCCTATCCCAAAACGCAGACGGTTATAATTACCATTGCCCAACACTTTATTAATATCTTTAAGTCCGTTATGGCCACCATCGCTACCCTTTTTGCGAATACGTATAGCCCCAAAAGGGATAGCTAAATCATCTACCACAACAAATATATTCTCAACTGATATTTTCTCTTTCTGCATCCAGTAATTAACTGCCTTACCGCTTAAATTCATATAGGTAGTGGGCTTGATAAGTATAAATGTCTTACCACGTAGCTTAACCTCTGCCATATCGGCCAATCTGTCGCTTTTAAAAGCAACATTAGATGCCTTAGCAAAAGCATCTAACACTTTGAATCCTATGTTATGGCGTGTATTAGCATACTCCTCTCCTATATTTCCTAAACCAATAACTAAATACTTCATTTTATATCTATCTATATTATAAATTATTGTTGTCCGGTAAAAAAATCAAAAAATCTAGCAACTACCTATCCTGCAA
>CAYJCU010000099.1:0-6872 GCA_964368765.1 uncultured Rikenellaceae bacterium | reverse complement strand
TTTAGGGCACCTATAACGCACCTAAATCCAATTTTGGGTAAATCAGCACTTCTAGTGGTAAAAAATAAATAATTTTAATTATAAAGAAAGATGAAAGTAGAAAAAAACATGTATGTATCACTTGCATACAAATTAACAGTTAATAATGAGGTTGTTGAGGATGTAAAAGCTGAGGCGCCACTAGATTTTATTTTTGGTGTTGGAATGTTACTTCCTAAGTTTGAAGAGAGCGTAGCTGGTAAAGTTGTGGGAGATACATTTGCATTTACTCTTACTCCAGAGGAAAGCTATGGTCCATATACTGAGGAGGCGATTATTGAGTTACCAAGAAATATTTTCGAGGTAGAGGGTGTAGTAGATGAGTCTATCGTTAAGCCAGGTGCTATTCTTCCTATGGTTGATAACCAAGGAAACCAGATGCCAGGTAAGGTTCTAGAGGTTACTGCTGAGTTTGTTAAGATGGATTTCAACCACCCTATGGCTGGTAAAGTTCTTAACTTCGAGGGCGAGGTAGTAGGTGTACGTGAGGCTACTGATGCTGATATGGCTAAGTTCATGCCTGCAGGTGGCGGTTGCTCTTGTGGTTGTGGCGAAGGTGACTGTGGCGATGGTAACTGCGGTGAAGGCGGTTGCGGCGAAGATGGCTGTTGCTAATCAATATTATAGCTAATAACCTGAGTTTTGGATAAGAAACAGTCAAAATTCAGGTAAATAAATAAGAGAGGGGCTCATTAATAGAGCTCCTCTTTTTTTGTGAGATTTTTGTTAATTTATACCTATATAATAAATATAATTATTAATTTTGCAAAAACATATTATTATATGATGTCGTTTGGTGGTATATTTAGATTATTATTAATTGTAATTGCATGGTCGCAACTAACAAGTTGTGGTGTGGCTAAACAGGCCTCTCCTACGATTATTACTAAAAAGCCATTCGTTATTAAATATGATAAATTATCCTCTAGTGAGATAGACTCTCTTAAGGCTATCTATGGCAATAATAAAAAGATAGATGACGATTATGAATCGCAGATATTAATAGCCCTATCTCGTTTCCCTGAGTTAAAAAATGTGCATATAGATTTTAAAGAGATAGGCGGAATTAAAACCACTATGGCTGCATACCCTAAACCAATAGCAACAATTTTTGGGGTGCGTAGATATAAGGTAGCTATTGGTGGCGATAGGTCACGTATACCGCTTGAAAGGGCATCTTTTAATGCGCAAGTAGGGGTTATAGCACATGAGTTATCCCATATTGTAGATTATGAGAATAAAAATTTCTTTGGTTTAGTTGGTGTTGCCACAAAATATATCAGTCGTGCTCGCAGGCGTTTTTATGAGCATCAAATAGATAATGCCACTATTGTAAGGGGTTTTGGTTGGCAGTTATATGAGTGGGCACAATTCTCTCTTGGCAATGAGAGCGGAGCTCCTGAAAGGTATAAAGAGTATAAGAGAGATGTTTATATGACAGCAGAAGAGATTCTTGCTTTTATAAAATATTTTTCTGGTTATAAGCTAACGTTAGAAGAGGATTTACAAAAACAGGGTAATTCGCAAAACCCTGTTTTGTGAATTACCCTAACGAGCGATAGCGAGCGAACACCGTTTAAGAGGTAGGTGTTCGGTTTTTGTTCACTTTTTTTCAAAAAGTGTTAAATTTACATTAAAATCCGCAGGATTTTTAGGTGGTCGTTACCTCCATTTTAGTCCATTTGATTATAATAAAGGGGAATGAACAACTATTATTAGGTCGTAACTAATTGAAATACAGTTTCAATATAGTTTTGCGACTGCCCCAAAACAAACTGAGTGATTCGGTGTAGTCAGACATAGCCTAAAACAACAGTTGTTGTTCAGGTTGCTTAACCTCATAGGGTAGTATATTGAAAATGGGCATCTCTGCCTTAATAGCTCTATTTACGGTGTACATAGTACCCCCACGAGAACCATCGTAGCAACATACTAAACATGCTGAGTGAGCAAGAAGATAATCGTTACGTCTAAGAAATTGAGAATCATTTTCATATTTTGATGCTAGAGCGATAACCATATCGGCCGCAGAGCATAGTTCATTATACTCTCTCTTAGAGTCTAGGCTATATCTTTCATCTTGCCCTATGAACGGGAGAACCATAATTAATCGTACGGCACCCTCTGTTTCGTTACGTAGGCGTATTACAGCGCGTGCCGCTATCATATCAAAGCCCTCAGCACCACCACTTAAGAATGTATTATATCCATTTTCATATAGCATTTTAACTGTATCATAACACCTATCTGCTATCTCTGTAATAGATAGCTTATTTACTGCTCTCATTATTTTTGCTAAACGATAACCAGTAAATGCAACAGTTTTAATTATCTCTATATCTTTGTTAGTGTATGCCATAACAATTAATTTGGTACAAATATAGCAAAATATGCATAAAGAAAATTATTTTTTGAGAAATTAATATTATTTATCGAAAAAGTTTATGTATTTTTGCCTTTTAATTGTTTAGAATATGAAAATAGTAATTTCAGGAGCAGGAGAGGTGGGTCGCCACCTTGCCAAAATGCTTGAGGTTGAACGTCATGATATAGTTGTCATTGACCAAGACTCTGAGAACCTAGAACAGATAGATAGTTTTGCAGATATATATACAATAGTTGGTTCGCCCGTTGATATAAGTACCCTACATAGGGCAAATGTATCAAATTGCGACCTATTTTTAGCGGTATATTCAGATGAAAATATGAATATACTATCAGCCTGTTTAGCAAAAAATTTAGGTGCTACAAAAGCTATTGCTCGTGTGGATAATGATGATTACCTGCAACCTAATAATAAAGAGATATTTATAAACATGGGTATAGACTATATGTTCTACCCTGAGAGGAGTGCTGCTACTGAGGTCATGACACTATTAGGTAACACCTCATCATCTGAATATGTAAATTTTTCGGGTGGTAAACTTACTCTTGTTGTTATTAAGCTTACAGAGAACTCTCCTATAAAAAATCGTACCCTATTAGATATATGGGAGGGTACCGATGCTATGCAGCGTACTGTTGCTGTATCACGTAACGGAGAGACCATTATACCAGATGCCAATTTCAGGCTGCTAGTTAATGATATGGTACATATTGTTTGTGATAGCAAGCATATGGATGAGGTGATGAAGATGTCGGGCTCTATAAATATCAAGGTTAAAAATGTGATGATACTTGGGGGTAGCCGTATAGGTAGAAAAGTTGCGGCGGGGCTTCAAGATCACATGAATGTAAAGATTATTGAGTATAACAAAGAGAAGGCACACTCATTAGCGCAGAAGTTAGATAATACACTTGTTATATATCAAGATGGGCGTAACGGAGAGGTGCTAGAAAAAGAGGGTCTATCTGATATGGATGCTTTTGTAGCTGTTACAGGACGTTCAGAGACCAATATTCTTGCGGCTATGCTAGCAAAGAAAATGGGGGTGAAAAAGGTGATAGCTGAGATAGAGAATCTTAATTATATATCACTTGCTGAGAGTATAGGTATAGATACCATTGTAAATAAGAAATTAATAACAGCGGGAGATATATTCCGCTTTACAATGAATACAGACGTGCAAGCAATTAAATGTTTGAATGGTTCTGATGCAGAGGTTTTAGAATTTATTGCTAAACCAGATAGCCTTATAACAAAAAAAATAATGCGAGATGTTGATCTGCCTAAGGGTGTTATCGTAGGCGGTGTGGTACGAGGCGAGAAGGCATTTATTGCCACAGGCGGCTCGCAGATAAAGGCTTTTGATAGGGTTGTGGTTTTTGCTTTGCCAGAGGCTATCTCAAAACTAGAGAGATATTTTGACTAAAATATAGGGTAACGTGCAACTAGTATTAGGTTGTATCTGATTGAAATACATTTCATAGACTATCCCTATTAAAATTATTAACGACTAATAAATTAGGCTCTATAAGGGTCGACTAATTAATATGGCATATTTTGAAGTTGAGGGTGGACACCCTTTAGTAGGCGAAATAAAAGTACAAGGGGCTAAAAATGAGGCTCTTCAGATACTTTGCGCTGTACTATTAACTAAAGAGAGAGTGGAAATTGATAATATACCACAGATATTAGATGTGGTAAGGCTTATTTCTCTGATTGAGCAGATGGGTGTTAAGGTTGAGAGACTATCGCACTCAAAATATGCTTTTACGGCTGAAAATATCGATTTTGACTTTCTTGAGACAGAAGAGTATTATCGTCAAACATCGAGATTAAGAGGTTCTATTATGTTATTGGGCCCTATGCTTGGGCGTTTCGGTGTAGGATATGCAGCTAAACCTGGTGGAGACAAGATAGGGCGTCGTAGGTTGGATACCCATTTTTATGGTTTTACTAAGCTGGGCGCTAAATTAGATTATAGTGCATCAAGTGGTTATATGATGATAACTGCTAAAAATTTAAAGGGAGAGTATATTCTTCTTGATGAGGCATCTGTTACTGGAACAGCTAATATTATTATGGCTGCTGTTTTGGCTGAGGGAACTACAACTATCTATAATGCAGCGTGCGAACCATACCTACAACAACTGTGTAAGATGCTTAATGGTATGGGGGCTAAAATATCGGGCATAGGCTCTAATTTGCTTAATATTGAGGGTGTTAAAGAGTTACATGGTGTTAATCATAGGATTCTGCCTGATATGATTGAGGTGGGTAGTTTTATTGGTATGGCTGCCATAACTAAGGGTACAGTAACAATAAAAGATGTGTCAATCTCTGATTTAGGAATATTGCCTGAGCAGTTTCGAAGATTGGGTATCAAGCTAGAGTTCAGAGGCGATGATATACATGTACCTAAGCAAGATAGTTATGTTATTGATAGTTTTATGGATGGTTCTATTATGACAATATCAGATGCTCCATGGCCAGGGTTGAGTCCCGATCTATTATCGGTATTCTTAGTTGTTGCAACACAAGCAAGAGGAACGGTTCTTATTCATCAAAAAATGTTTGAGAGTAGACTCTTCTTTGTAGATAAGCTTATTGATATGGGGGCGCAAATTATTCTTTGTGATCCTCATCGTGCTACGGTGATAGGGCATGATATGAAGATACCACTTCGTGCATCAAATATGACATCGCCCGATATACGTGCAGGTGTTGCCCTTCTTATGGCTGCTATGAGTGCTGAGGGGTGTAGTATTATTCAAAATATAGACCAGATAGATAGAGGGTATGAGTGTATCGAAGAGCGTCTTAATGCTCTGGGTGCTCGTATTAAACGTGTAGAGTAATGTATGTAAAGTGTTTTAGTGCAGCAATAGTTGGAATAGATGCCATAACGATAACAATTGAGGTTAATCTATCCTCAGGATTTAAATATTATATCGTGGGACTTCCTGACGACGCTATTAAGGAGAGCGAGAAGCGAATAGAGGCAGCTTTCCTTAATAACGGATTTGTTATGCCTAAAAATAAGGTAACTATTAATCTCGCCCCTGCCAATGTGCGCAAAGAGGGGTCATACTATGATTTGCCGATAGCAGTTGCAATATTAACCGCTTCGGGGCAGATAGCTCCACAACTCTTAGACCAATATATGATTATGGGAGAGTTGCGCCTTGATGGCACACTAGGTGGTGTGCATGGTTGCCTATCAATGGCAATAGAGGCGAGAGATAAGGGTGTGCAAAAATTAATACTACCTAAAGAGAATGCTGCTGAGGCGGCAGTGGTTGATGGTATTGAGGTGTATGGTGTTAATTCGTTACTAGAGGTTACAGAGTATCTTAATGGGCGTCTTGAGCTAACGCCAACGGTTAATAATAACTATGATGATGAGTTGGCTCATGCACTTGCATTGGTAGATGATTTTCATGATGTTAAAGGACAAGAGAGTATTAAACGTGCTCTAGAGGTGGCAGCGGCAGGGGGGCACAATATATTGATGGTTGGAACGCCTGGTTCTGGTAAGAGTATGTTGGCTAAGCGGATATGCACAATACTTCCAGCTATGACATTAGATGAGTCATTACAGACAACAAAGGTGCACTCCGTAGCTGGTAAGATAGGCCGTGAGAGGGGGCTAATAACTACTCGCCCTTTTCGTTCACCGCACCACACAGTATCGTCGGTAGCTATTGTGGGTGGTGGTAGTAATCCACAACCAGGAGAGATTTCTCTTGCAAATAATGGGGTTCTTTTTCTTGATGAACTACCTGAGTTTGGTCGTTCGGTACTAGAGGTGTTGCGAGAGCCACTTGAAGAGCGTAATATAACAATAGCACGCTCAAAGTATAGTGTAAATTATCCTTGTAATTTTATGCTTGTAGCTGCTATGAATCCATGCCCATGTGGCTATGCTGGGAGTGCAACCAATAAATGCAGATGTTCTGAGGGGGAGATACGTAGATATAAACAACGTATATCAGGCCCTCTGATGGATAGGATAGATATACACATTGAGGTATTACCAGTTGGTTTCGACGAGCTTACCTCACAGGGCGATGGAGAGCGTAGTGTGACAATTCGTGAGAGAGTGACCAAGGCACGAAAAATACAAAGCGAACGTTTTATTAGCGATAATATTTTTACCAATGCCATGATGAGTAGTAAGCAAGCAGAGAGATATTGCGCACTTAGTGATGAGTGCAAAAGTTTGCTAGGTAGATTTATAGAGAAAAATAACCTATCTGCTAGAGCCTATAATAAGATATTAAAGGTATCCCGAACCATAGCTGATTTAGATGGTAGTGCTAATATATCAACTATGCACCTGCTAGAGGCTATGCGTTATAGGGGATGATGAGACCGTTGTAAAACTTAGGTTTTAAAATAGTAGTGTCCGGCGAACCTGAGGATTGAATTTATGCACGTCATATCTACC
>CAYJCU010000098.1:0-6914 GCA_964368765.1 uncultured Rikenellaceae bacterium | reverse complement strand
ACTCCGCAGGTGTGTTTTAGGGCACCTATAACGCACCTAAATCCAATTTTGGATAAATCGGCACTACTAGAGGCAAAAAAATCATATTTTCGTAAGCCCCTATAATTTAAATTATTAACTAATTTATTGTAGGATAGGCAGTTACTAGGTTTTTTGATTTTTTACCGGACAATAATAAACAAACTTCAATTTTAAATTATACAAAAAATACTCACCTCAAAATATCACACATTATGAAAAAGAATAAAAGTATATGTCTGTTTTTTCAAGTACATCAACCAACTAGATTAAGAAGATACCACTTCTTTGATATAGGAAAGAGTGACGATTATTTCGATGATTTTGCAAATAGAACAACAACACAACGTGTTGCTCGTAACTGTTATATGCCAATGAACAACATGCTAATAGATATGGCAGAGAGATATGGCGATAAGTTCAAAGTATCTTTTGCAATCAGTGGCATAACTCTTGAATTGCTAGAGGCATATTCGCCAGAGGTTATTGATAGTTTTAAAGAGTTGGCATCAACAGGATGTGTTGAGTTTGTTGCGCAACCATATACTCACTCTCTTTCGTCTATTGCCAATCAGAAAGAGTTTGTGTTACAGGTAAAGAGACACTCTCAAGAGATAAGTCGTCTTTTTGGTGTTGCACCTAAGAGTTTCTGTAATACAGAGATGATATTTTCTGAGTCTATTGGTGCTTTGGTCTCTAATATGGGATTCAAAACGGTTCTTACTGAGGGGGCACGTCATATTTTAGGTTGGAAGAGCCCTAACTATGTGTATGCATCTAGTGAGACACCTAAACTGAAGATGTTAATGCGTAATCCTAATCTGAGTGAGGATATAACACTTAATTTCTCAAACAGAGAGTGGGATCAATGGCCATTGACAGCTGATAAATATATGGATTGGGTCAAAGAGGATAGTGAGGGATATGATGTGGTTAATCTATTCATGGATTATGAGACTTTTGGAGAGATTCAACCAGTTGATAGTGGTATTCAAGAGTTTATGAAGCATTTTATAGAGGACACAATATCTTCAGGTGAGTTCACTTTCGATACAGTGGCTGAGGCAAGTGTTAGGCATCAACCTAAGGCGATGATAAGTATTCCTTATGCTATATCGTGGATGGATGAGGCAAAAGATTTATCGTCGTGGATAGGTAATGAGTTACAGAGAGAGTCTTATGATAGGCTTAATATGCTTTGTGCTGATATAAAAAAGCTTAATAACGAAGAGCTATCGGCTGCTTATACTAAGTTGCAGGATAGTAGTAATTTATATTATATGTCGTCTAAGCATTTCGGAGAGGATGTTAAGTTAGGTCATCGTAATCCTTATGATTCGCCTTATGAGGCATTCATAAATTATATGAATGTAATTAGCGATATTACAGAGAGAGTTAAATTGATGAAGGCGGAGGTTTCTACATCAAAGCGTCGTAAAATAGTAAAAAATAGTCAATATGAAGCAAGAGAGAATGGCTAATCCAGAGTACCATTTTGAGGTTAGCTGGGAGGTGTGTAATATGGTTGGGGGTATTTATACCGTTGTCTCAACCAAAGCACTTAGTATGTCACAACTATATGGTGATAAATATATTTTGATTGGCCCTGATGTGTGGCGCAAATCAGAGCAACATCCTGAGTTTGTTGAGGATCCTCGACTATTTAAGTCGTGGAGAGCTAAGGCTCAGAAAGAGGGTCTGCGTATCAAAGTTGGAAGATGGAAGATAGCAGGAAATCCGATTGTAATATTGATCGATTTTACAACATTCATAAAAGAGAAAGATGTAATCTTCTCTTCTCTATGGGAGCAGTATAATCTAAACTCAATTAGTGGTCAGTGGGATTATATAGAACCAGCTCTGTTTGGTTATGCTTCGGGTAAGGTTATAGAGAGTTTTATTAAGCACTCTAGCACTGTGAGAGAGTACTCAATAGCTCAATTTCATGAGTGGATGACAGGTACAGGTTTACTATACCTTAAAAGCACTATGCCGCAAGTGGGCTCTATCTTCACAACTCACGCAACAGTATTAGGGCGTTGTATAGCTGGTAATAATCTACCTCTTTATGGAGAGATGGATAGCTATCAGCCTGAAGAGTTAGCTAATCAGTTTAATGTAACATCAAAATATTCGCTAGAGAAGTGTTCGGCACAATATGCTGATTGTTTTACAACGGTTAGTGGTATCACTGCTAAAGAGTGTACGCACTTCTTAGGTAAGAGTGTAGATATAGTTACCCCTAACGGCTTCGAGCCCGATATTACACCATCTGAGAGCGACTATCCAAAACTACAAACAGAGGCTAGAGGTAAGCTTTTGAGTGTTGCTAGAGCTGTTACAGGTAGTAATATTAGCGATGATGCGCTACTGGTTGGTATTAGTGGTAGATATGAGTACAAAAATAAGGGTATTGATGTATTTATTGAGGCATTAAGCAAAATAGATAAAGAGTATAATAACACAAGAGAGCTTGTAGCTTTCTTGCTTGTTCCTGCAGGAACAGATGGTATTAATCATGATATGCAGCATAACCTTGAGTTTGCTGAAGATATAAAGATACCTGCAAATAATATCACAACACATAACCTTACAAATGCACAACAAGATCCCTCTGTTAATGCTCTTAGAGAGTGTGATTTAAATAATCATCCTGAGTCTAAGGTTAAGGTTATTTTTGTTCCTTGTTACCTGAATGGTAACGATGGGGTATTTAATATGACCTACTATAATGTGTTGGTGGGTCTTGACTTAACAGTATTCCCATCCTATTATGAGCCGTGGGGATATACCCCTATGGAGAGTGTTGCTTTTAGAGTTCCAACAATAACAACAACACTAGCAGGTTTTGGTTTATGGGTTAAAGATAACTATCACTCATACGCTTCGGGTGTTGATGTGATATTTAGAGATGATACAAATAGTGATAGTGTTATTGATAGTATTGCTTCACGCATAAATAGCCATCTTGAGATGAGTAAGGGAGAGAGTGATAGATGTAGGGCTAATGCTTATGATGTATCAAAGATAGCTCTTTGGGAGAATTTTATTGAGCACTATAAAAAGGCATTTGATATATCTCTTTCTAAAGCTAGTAGTCGTCTTAAATCGGTATTAATATCATCTATTGAGAATAGTGAGTATCTTGAGAATGAAACAGTTTCTAACGAACCACACTGGGTTAGTATAGTGATTCATAAGAGTATACCACAATCTTTATTAGCTCTTGAAGAGTTATCTAAAAATATGTGGTGGTGCTGGAACGAAGAGGCTATTGAACTATTCAAGATGATAGATGAAGAGCAGTGGGCTGCTACTGAGAATAACCCTATTGCACTTCTTGATACTATCACCTTAAGTAGATATAAAGAGTTAGAGGAGGATGCTGAATTTACAGCTAAACTTGCGGCGGTACATGCTAAGTTTAAGAGTTATATGGCTGCCAAAGAGAGTATGAGCGGCCCTGGTGTGGCTTATCTTTGTATGGAGTATGCGCTGCACTCTTCTCTTAAAATATACTCAGGAGGATTAGGTGTATTAGCAGGTGATTATCTTAAAGAGGCTAGTGATAAGAGTGTTAAGATAACAGCAGTGGGTCTATTATATAGATATGGCTATTTTACACAACAGATAAGTAAGACAGGAGAGCAAGAGACACGTTATGAGGCGCAAGATTTTATGAAGCTTCCTATTATTCCGATGATGGATGAGCACCATAACTGGCAAACAGTTAGTCTGCCTTTCCCTGGGCGTATGGTCTATGCTAGGGTGTGGCGTGTTGATGTAGGACGAATAGAACTCTATCTTCTTGATACCGATTTTGAAGATAACCTGCCTGAAGATCGCTCTATAACACACCATCTATATGGCGGAGATATAGAGAATCGTCTAAAACAAGAGCTTGTTCTTGGTTTCGGAGGTGTTGAGGCACTTCGTCAGGTGGGTATCAAGGCAAATATCTTCCACTATAATGAGGGGCATGCCGCTTTTGCGGGTCTTAAGCGTTTAGAACACTATATCAATGATGAGAATCTTACCTTTACAGAGGCGTTAGAGGTGGTTCGCTCGTCGTCGTTATTTACTACACATACACCGGTGCCAGCAGGTCATGATTTCTTTACAGAGAGTATGCTTAGGGGCTATATTTCGCACTTTGCTGAGCAGTTAAAGATAAGTTGGCAACACCTTATCAGCCTTGGGCGTATTAATGGCAATGATAGCTCTGAGAAGTTCTCAATGAGTTTCCTAGCTGCTAAGCTATCGCAAGAGGTTAATGGTGTGAGTATGCTGCATGGCGATGTTACTAAAGATATATTTAAAAATCTATGGCCAGGCTATTTCCCTGAAGAGCTACATGTGAGTTATGTTACTAATGGTGTGCATCATCCAACGTGGACTGCTCCTGAGTGGAAAGAGGTCTATTATGAACTATTCGGAGAGGATTTTGCATCGCATCACTATGATAAAGAGTGCTTTAGTAATATCTATAATCTTGATGATAGTAAGGTGGTAGAGATACGCAAAACACTTCGTAAGCGTCTTATTGGCACTATAAAAGATAGGGTTGAGACATGTAAATCACTATCATATTTCACACCAAGACAGTGTACAGAGATAAAAGAGAATCTGCGTGATGATGTTCTTACAATAGGTTTTGCTCGTCGTTTTGCTACCTATAAACGTGCGCATCTTCTGTTTAGTGATTTAGATAAGCTAAATGAGATAGTAAACCACCCAGAGAGACCTGTTCAGTTTATATATGCTGGTAAGGCACACCCTGCCGACCATGCAGGACAAGATCTTATTAAGAAAATTATTGAAATATCAAAAATGCCGCAATTTATCGGTAGAATAATTTTCTTACCTAACTACGATATGGAGCTAGGAAAGAAGATGGTGAGCGGTGTTGATGTGTGGATGAATACCCCTACACGTCCTCTTGAGGCCTCAGGTACAAGTGGCGAGAAGGCTGCCATGAATGGTGTTATGCACCTTAGTGTGCTTGATGGCTGGTGGGTTGAGGGCTATTCGCCTGATGCAGGATGGATGCTTCCGTTAGAGAGAGAGTATGAAAACCAAACATATCAAGATGAGCTAGACTCAGAGACTCTTTACAATATTATTGAGAATGATATTACTAAGGTGTTCTACGATACAAATGAGAATGGGGTATCTGATAAGTGGATAGGGTATATTAAGAATACAATAGCTAAAGTGGCATCTAATTTCACCACTAACCGCATGCTTGATGATTATGAGACGAAATATTATCTTCCGATGGGAGAGCGTAATAAGAGTCTTACAGACAATAACTATTCGGTGGCAATTGATATAGCAAACTGGAAACAGAAGATAGCACAGCAGTGGGCAAGTGTAGAGCTTATTGATTATCAATTCCCTAACCGCTCTGATAAGATTCTGGCTATGGGTAGTAACTACACGGCTGATTTGGTGCTAGACATCGGAGAGCTTAAGGCAGAAGATGTGGGTGTAGAGCTTGTTATTTGCGAGTCTAAGAGTGATAAGCAGACAATAAAGCAGACTATTGAATTTGAGGTAACTAAGCAGGAGAATGGACGTGCATATTATCATATCAATGTTACGGCAGAGTACCCTGGATTGATACAGTTAGCAATACGAATCTACCCTAAAAATGTACTTTTACCACATAGACAAGATTTCGCACTTGTTAAGTGGTTGTAATATATCAAAAGAGGAGGATAATACCATAATTTATTTTGGTGTTATCCTCCTTATTTTATCGGGTTACTATGGCAGTCAATAACTCTTCAAGAGTCTTATATTTGAATGTAAATCCAGCATCTAATAGCCTCTTTGGTAGAACACATTTACTCTCTAGTATTACATTAGATGCCTCGCCCATTATGGCTCTTATTATGCCATTTGGAATACTTAATATAAATGGTATGTTGTAGTGTCTAGCCGTATATATTGCTAAGTCATAAGATGTTAATGGTGCAGGTGAAGTGATATTATACACCCCCTGCATTGTGTTGTGTGTGGCAATATAATCAATGGCACGTATCAAATCATCAATAGAAATCCACGATATGTAGTTACCACCTGATCCTTGATAAGTCATAAAGCATAATAGTCGGCTTTTAATCATTATCGGAAATGCTCCCCCCTCATTAGAGATAACCACTCCGAAACGTGCTATTGCTACCCTCACACTACTCTTTAGATTAACGGTCTCATACTCCCAACTTCGGCAAAGATTGGAGAGAAACGAGTCGTTATCAGATATATGATACTCATTATAACAACCATCTTCATCATAATAACCCACTGCTGAGGGGGATATATAGACCGATGGCGGGTTATTCATCTTGTTAATTGCATTGACTAACATGCGTGTTGTGAGTATCCTAGAGGAGTATAGCTCTTTTTTATACTCTTCGCTCCATCGTCTGTTGATGGGAGCGCCCGATAGGTTAATAACCATATCACTACCCTCTAGTGCGTGAATTAGTTCAATGGTATCTTTTTCTGCAAATAATTTGCGAGATATTGTTGATACAATAACCCCTTTTGAGCGGTAGTAATCAGATAATTCAGAACCTATAAAACCGCTTGCGCCTGCTATGGTAACTTTTTTTATTTTCATGTAAAGATAGTAACAATTATCGTGCTTGAACGTTTGTTTTTACTTTTTCTGCCTCACTTCGACACGCAAGCCTTTACCTCCCTAACCAATCCTCAGTTTCTATGGATACAACTAAATTTAAACTATTTTTGTTTGATAAAGCAGATTTTTAGAGTAAAAAAGTGATAATTTAGAAAATTATTTATATATTGGCGCGTTTTTCTATGAAAAGAAATATTGTTGTCCGGTAAAAAAATCAAAAAACCTAGTAACTACCTATCCTGCAGTA
>CAYJCU010000097.1:0-7013 GCA_964368765.1 uncultured Rikenellaceae bacterium | reverse complement strand
GCGAAAGCCTCTCAATCAGAGTTTGAATTTTGTCTTTTTCTTCATCCATAATTACATCTGTTTTTGATTCTGAGACAAAAGTATGGAGGTGCAAAATACTTATCTCCCAGCCTTGTAACAGCCTATGAGAGATTTGTTTAATATTCCTTGCTTTTACGTGATCTTAGTTCATATTAGCCGTTTTGTTGCACTAATAATGTTGCAATACAAGATTGGGAAACCGCCACAGAACATCTCTCGCAGTGGTTAGTATAATTTCACTGCCAAAATGACTGATAATTAGGAGAAAATGTGTAACTTTGTAGGAATTAAGCTTTATATATGGATAAAAGAAAACTCTCTGAATCAGGTATCAGAGCTAAATACATCACACCTGCTGCACATGAGATGGTTGAAGTAGGAGGAGGGGATTGCTAAATAGTATGATGAAGAATATCTTTGTACTAGTTCCTCTCAAAAATTAAACGGACTATATGAAAAAATTAACCTTTAAACTTTTATAACTATGGCTAATACAAGAAAACGTAATGTAGAATATTACACGTTAGTAAAAAAGATATGGCGGCAAGAGGATGTTTTTAGATCATTTGAAGAGATTGTGGAGTTATTAAAGTTCATTAAAAGGAAACCTATATTAAATCGGATTTACGATTTTAAAGATAATAAAAGTGGATTTCTTGCGAGCTATTCATCTGAAACAATAAATGACTGTCTATTCATTAAAGGCTTTTTCAAAAGTGCAACAAAGAATTTTAGACCTAATTTATTAGATACTGATAATGGCACAGAACGCCCAAGTCCCAAGAAACTAAAAGAAGGTGATAAGGAAAAAACACACTTTACGATAAAGATAGATTTAGCATCCGAGGATAAAGAAGTTTTTGTTATAATCGAAAAAAATGGACACGGTGTGACTATTAACAATATCGTGTCGTATTTAACATACTTCAACAATCAAAAACTCGTTTTAGATGATAAGAAACGTTCATACTCAATTATGCGTCAAATCATTGCACGAGAAGATTTTTTTGAAGCATTACAGCAAATGCAGAGAGTAAGAATAGCAGAATTATATATGGATAAATCGTTGATCGGCAGCGATGCCTTAAATTTTTCAGATAGATTAATTAGCGCAAAGCGAGATGTTGTAGTTACAGTTACAGCAGAAAGGGATTTCTCATTAAGTGAATTCGGTTTTGATTGTGTGCAGAAGTTGCAAGGTCGAAATAGCAAATTATCCAAGATTAGAATATATGGAAAAGATGAGAATGGGCATGAGCTAATGATTGATAGTAGCTTCATGGGAAAAAAAACAGAGATTACTGTTGATGTAAATGGTGATACTGGAGAGGTTGCAACACCATCTATTTATGCAGAATTAAGAGTGTTAGCTGAAGCATTGATATAATATGAGCGTTATAATATTGTTTGTTGATTTTTTTGCAACAAGAAAATGGGGGTATCTAATATCGCTAATGATTGCAATTGTAGTAGGCGTAATTTTTTACAAATATTCACAAATAGCGAAAGAGGGTTTTGATACATTAGTAAGTGGATTCGTAAACGTTATCGGAATTCTACTTGGCTTTTCTATTTCTGTACTTACAGTTTTTATTACGAGCAATAACAATAATATCGAGTTGTCAAAAGATCACGATATTAATAGAAATTTATGGAAAAGACAATATACGCTTTATGATAGAATAATAATAGACGTATGCTATATTATTCTATTTTTGGGGGTGTTACTTATGTCCAGTTTTATTGTTCCTAATTTATTATGCAATTGCTGTCGACACCCCAAACTACTGTTTATTAGTATAGCGATATCTGTCCTTATGCATATTATTTATATGATATTAAGCATCGCATCTGATTTATATCTAATTGTATCAAAGAAAAAATAAAATGAAGATAAATAGCATATCAGTTCATAGTGTTGGAAATAAGATTTCCGATGATTATGTATTTCTGTCAAAATTTACATTGAACATAAATGGTGAATTAATAGATTTACTAACCTCATATTTTATAACACCTTTTAAATTAAATGAATTTTTTAATTTATATCATGAGTCAGACATCGGGTTAAATGAGGTGTATTCTTTTGTATCAAAAATATTTGATACAAAAGAATGTCTGCACGAGCAATCGATAAACCTCGCAAAGCATCTATACGAAAAAAGTGATCATCCTAAAATTAAAGGTGGTGAGTTTTATGTTGTATATTTTGAGGATTGTGAGGTTAATGGAGAGATTGTTGATGCAGTAGGTCTATTCAAATCAGAGAATAAAGATACATTCCTAAAAGTTGAGGCAACGGGCGATAACTTCGAGATTGAGAGCCAGCAGGGTGTGAACATAAATAAGCTCGATAAAGGGGCTTTGATATTCAACACAGAAAAGGAGAATGGTTATGTTGTAGCTGTTGTAGATAATACGAATAAGGGCGCAGAGGCACACTATTGGATTGATGACTTCTTGCACGTTCGCCAGCGCCAAGACGAGTATTACAATACTCAAAATGTGATGAACCTTGCCAAGAGCTTCATAAAAGAGTTGCCAAATGAATTCGAGGTATCAAGAGCCGATCAAGTCGATTTAGCAAATAGAACAACAAAGTTCTTCAAAGAGAAAGATAGTTTCGACATGGAGGAGTTTGCGAACGAGGTTATCGGACAGCCCGAAGTAATAGATAGCTTTAATCGCTACAAAGAGAACTACGCCCAAGAGCGTGACATCGAGTTTTCGGATAGCTTTGAAATTAGTGACTCTGCTGTAAAGAAAGGTGTGCGCTCCCTGAAAAGCGTAATCAAGCTAGACAAAAACTTCCACATCTACATCCACGGCGACCGCAGCAAAATCGAGTCAGGTGAGGATGATAAAGGTAAGTTCTACAAAGTGTATTATAACGAGGAGATGTAGTACACTAGATGCTTAGTAAACTAACTTGTACTTTGAGGTACATATAGATGAAGAGTTCGACTAACTGCTGTTGTTAATCGAACTCTTTTTACTTGCTATTACCGCTATAAGTCATTGATGCCTAATGCTCTAAAGAAACTTTCGTGTCTTTTTTCTGCGAATTCAAGCATAGTCTCATATGTCATAACTTCAATATACATGTTTAATTTTTCATTCATTTTAAAAAGCGTGCCATATGGGGTTGGCATAAAACCGTTGAAATCTATGTTATACTCAATAAGATCCTTGTGTGTATCACATATTACATATCCAAATTTTGGCGTGTTCTTTTGAATATTAAGTAATCGCCCTTTATTGCTCGTTGCTTTACTTTCGAGTAGTTTTTGAAAATAGCCAACAACTTGACTGTCTAGATCTTTATCATCGGACGTATTCATATCACGACCAGGTCTCTTAAACTCAAATATAACCAATGAGTTTACATTGTTAGGGTTGTCAGTATAAGCCCATGGGAAATCATATACTAACAAATCCGTTTCCTTTTGGCTGTCGCTATTTATATGACGATTAGTACACATAGCTCTATCCGAAGTTGTGAATCGATGGTAGGTAAGTCTTTCATCTAATAGCCATAAATTGTGATATTCTTGTGGAATAGTATCTGTTTCAGCTCCCATTGTAAATATTATATTATGCAAATCCTTTTCTAGCATATAGGTCTGATCTTCAACTCTCCAATCTAAATATTTTCTAAATAGTTTAATTACGGATTTTCTTCGAATCATTAAATCTGCTAGTTTATCGGCTGAAAAACGAGCTTCTTCGGATAAAACGGATTGAATTATTTCAGAAAATTCATCTTTGTCATATTTTTTCTTTGCAAAAGCTTTGTCAAAAGCCTTTGTTCTTTTCTGCTCTAGATGAAAGGATTTTTTATGTAATTCATTTTCTATTTTTTCCTCTGTTGCATTTGCAGGAATGTCAGAGAAGGCTCCATCAACATCTAAAAGATGACGATAAGCCAACCTTGGTCTGTTTTTATTGAGAATATAGTCCCTAATTCGATCATTCTTTTCTTTGTCTGCAACACTAATTATGTGATCGTATTTTGTGCAAATATCTTTAGAAACAACATCACATATCTCAGATATGCTTATCGTATCAAATTGCGTTTTATCATCACTATTCTTAGGTAGTGCAAATTTGGTTCTTTGACTATTGACTTTTTCATCCAACAAGGTGCCAGTAGCATAAATTGATAAATAATATTTTCCGTTATCATCATCGGTTATTGCTTTAACAAAAGATGGAATATATGTTGATAAAGGAATCTTCTTACCGACTTCTCGTTTATTAGCACACAAAAATAGAGCGTGCGACCGTGTCGAATAATCTTTGATATAGTTTAGAGTTAGCAATTCACCCTTTTTATTCAAGGTAATATTATCAGGTGCTCTGTCTAGTTTTATAACATCTTTATATAGATCATTAATTACGATAGCATTTTCCTTGTCCCCATCATAAAAAACTCTTATTAGAGGAATATCTTCTGAAACAAAATACAGCAAACAATGGTGTATGATTGATTCAGCAATATCTTTATCAGTGACTTGATTTTTTATTATTGCATCATAAAACTCCTTCTTATAGTTATTTAATGACACCTTGGTGCTCAGATTACTTTTTTTCGCTTCTGATTCTTGATTGTCAGTTTCATCAATAACACCATCTCTTGAGGTAAATTTGAATACACGCCTGCAATATTGACCATCTTCTATGTATATGCTGTCAACATTCATACTTCCAAAGCAAGCTAAAACAGAATAGCGACCTACGCCTTTACACCCCTTTGCTTTATTGATATCTGTGTAGATCTCATTAAAAGCCTTGAAGCGCTTGTTTGTAAAACCAACACCATTATCTGTAACCTCAAAACTAACAATAGGTTTGTATGGCTCTCCAAATTCATTTTTATCAAATACTTCTTGTTGTTCTCTAATAATATTTATGCCAATAGAAGACTTAGATATATCATCCTTATCCTCAATGCTTTGTATAGCATTAACTATAACTTCTTGAAGAGGGAGTAAAAACTCATCTGGCTCTATCTCAATGTTTGAAACAAAGCCATTTAGATTAATTGTTTGATTTATTATTTTCATATTAGATACATTTTCAGTGTTAATTTTACCTTGTAAATCTACTCAAACGCTCCTTGTAAGAACGAAGATATATTCTTTTCGTTCTATCGTCAAGGAACGAGCGACCAATTAGCTCCTCAACAAGAGGGTTGTGCGCACTGAACATCTCGATTATGGCGTCTCGTTTCTTTGGCAACACTCCGATGCGGTTTGCAAAGGTGATAAAGTCCTCTTTGCAAGGGTGTCCTGTTTTGCGGTAAATGTCAGAGTATTCGCTCGTTGGGAACAGTCCTCCCTCCAGAGCGAAATCTTCATCTTGAACGTGGATAGAGGTGTTCATTAAGTCGTAGGCAGGGGATAAGATATAATCTCCATTGGGCGACAGTTGCAGTGAAAAATTCTTTAAATGGGCATCCCCATTGCAAAATAGATAGTTGAAAACTATGAGTGTAAATAGCTTGCTTACCTCCACTTTCCAAGCTGAAACATTCTGCTTTAGCAAAGTTGCAATATCCTCGTAACTACCCGTATATTTGAAATTTGTGCCGTGCGTAGATGAACTCTTCTGGGCGATAGACGAAAAATCCTCTTGTCCTATCTTTTTGCCATTTGCATCAATATCAAAACGCTTTGTAATGTAGCCCATTTCGCCATTTGCAAAGATCAACAAACCATTTTCCGCCACATTAATCTTATAGATCTGCTTTGCAATTTGCATTGTTAGGTGCTCGTTGGCAGGAATAAGTGTGCGGTAGCGTAGATGCTTATAGGCAGGAGCTGGTTTGATTATATATGTCCCCTGTACCCCTGTTGGTGTAAGGATAACTTTCCCGTTTTCAACGATCGCAGACAATTTCTCTTGTACCCCCGAAACCGATATTTGGTTTATAGACTCAGCAAGCTCAATGCTATCCGCATCGTTATCAAAGTCTAACACACAGCTCACCCTCTTGCCACCAAATAGTTTTCTAATAGCGGCAGGGCTATATTTATCAAACCCAGTAGCAAGCGTACTTGGGCAAACTTCTAACTTTCTCATACTCTTTTTACTGTTACTGCTCCAATGGTGTCGGTGTGCGCTGTTGCTAACAACAATCCGAAATCATCATTCTCATCAATTTTAAGTGTCTGGCACTGCACAGCCTTATTTGCACCTTCCGAGAGCATATTAAAGAAGAATGGGAACAAGATAGGCGAGTGAAACTCCTTTTGACTCTTGGGAAATGATAGGCTTATTGCAGTTTGATCGTTGTCGAGTAGAAATGATTCATCATAACGAAACGTGTATGTTCTGTTATCGCTCTCTATGAGCAGACCTGCTTTAATACCATTTGTAAATACCTCTGCTTGTCTCATTTATTAACCTCCTTTACTTTCAATATAAGCTCCAGCCCAAGCGTATCGGCTATCTTCGTAAGTGTGCCGATTGATGGATTACCTTTGCCCGTCTCTATGCTTTTGATTATACGCAGGCTCAAGCCCGTATAATCCGCCAAATCTTGTTGCGTTAAACCCAACAATGATCTGCGCTCTTTAATTATCGAATAAAATTCCATAGTGCATTATTTTGCTCTTTCACTGCAAAGTTAGTGCTTTTTTTCTTTACAAACAAGCAAAAGTGAAATAAAATGCACTTTCAATCTTTACTACATAATGTATATCGTCTATTTTAGTTTAAATTTCAACATTCCTTTCGAGCTACATATTTGCGTCAGCTCTTCTACAATGTTTTGAGCGTCCTTTTCAGCAATTCCAACCTCCTTAGCTACTGCAATAACATCAGTAAGTTTTGGCTCTCCTTGCCCGTTAATAGTTGTTGTGTGATAGCCATTAAAGCCAGTGCTTGGAAGAATATCATAAGCTGGCGAGAGTCTCCACGCTCCATCTGCATGCTGAAACGAGAAGTTCTTGGCGTGGTCATCTCTGTTCGAGATTAGAATATTAAAT
>CAYJCU010000096.1:0-7073 GCA_964368765.1 uncultured Rikenellaceae bacterium | reverse complement strand
CTTTATATGGTGGGTTTTAGGGTAGATATGACGTGCATAAATTCAATCCTCAGGAGCGCAGTACACTACTTTTTTATTTATTAGTTAGCACTATTAATCATTGCTACATACAAATCTTTTAACTTCGCTGTAGGTTTATCCCATTTAAGGGTATTAACCTCTTCGTAACTCAAACTACCTAACATATCACTCAGCGTTGGATAGTTAATAAGGGCATAAATTGAATCAGCAAGGGCATCAACATCCCAGAAATCAACCTTTATAGCGTGATCTATTACCTCTGCCACACCAGATTGTTTTGATATTATTGTTGGAACTCCCGAACGTATAGCCTCTAACGGCGAAATACCAAAAGGCTCTGAGATAGATGGCATAACATAGACATCACTTTGTAGAAACATCTTCTGCACATCATCGCCTCGCAAGAAACCTGTAAAATGGAAATTAGTACCCATCTTAAGCTCGGCAACCCTCTTAACAGAGTTAGCCATCAAATCGCCACTGCCAGCCATAACAAAATGGACGTTAGGATAGTGATCAAGCACCTTTCTTGCAGCCTCAATAAAGTATTCGGGCCCCTTTTGGAATGTTATACGCCCCAAAAAGGTAACAACCTTATCTTTTAAACCTTTACTCTCTTTAGCCATAACATCGGCCTTGAAATCTACTGCATTATGCACAGTAACCACCTTATCAGGCGATATACCATACTTATTAATAACTATATCACGAGTTAGATTACTTACCGTAACCACCTTATCGGCCGCCATCATACCCTCACGCTCTAGATTAAGAACTAATGTATTCTTATTCTCAGCAGAGCGATCATACTCCGTAGCATGAACATGCACAACTAGCGGTTTACCTGAGACCCTCTTAGCCTCTATACCTGCCGCATAGGTTAGCCAGTCATGAGCATGAATAACATCAAACTCTTCTGAACTAGCTATCTCGGCAGCAACCATAGCATATCTTGCCACCTCTTCCATTAGGTTAGCACCATAAGTACCAGAAAAACGATACCTCTTCTCAGATGATTCGGTTCTCTCTTCAGATTGTTCACGTAACTCTTTATTAACCTCATACTCAAACATCTCAGGCCCTAGGTAAGGAACTAAATTAGAACCAACACCATAGGTTTTGATATTGTGAATATACTCAGAGGTTATTAACTCTGAATAGGTAGTAGTCACATCACTTGCATTAATTATACGCAAATCTGTCTGATCCTCATCGCCTGAGGCCTTTGGCATCACAAAAACAACATCTACTCCATTTCGAACCAGCCCCTTAGTTATTCCTAAGCAGGCTGTGCCCAATCCTCCAGCAATATGCGGAGGAAACTCCCAGCCAAACATTAAAACACGTGGTTTCATAATATTACAATTTGTTTTTAAATTGAATATGTTTCTCGGCATTCAATTTTGGGGACACTCCCCAAGTTTATTTACTATATTCTTCTATTAATTTCATCGCTCTTAAAATTTCTCCAATACTCCACGCTTGCGATACCGCTCCGCCTGCTGGGTGTGGTGGGTTACCTCCATACACCTCTGATATTGAGCTCACGCAACTATTTGTCATATCCTCTTCAAAATTTGAGATAATCTCTCTTGCTTTGTTACAGAAACTATCTCCATATAGCCTGAAATTAGCCTCTATATATGCACCCAATAACCAAGGCCACACGGTCCCCTGATGATAGGCTCTATCTCTCTGCTCTTGCGTTCCAAAATATACCCCTTGATATTGTGGGTTATCTGGTGAGAGAGTGCGCAAGCCTTTTGGTGTAAGTAGTGTTCGTGTTACGCAATTCATAACAGAAGCTCTCTTCTCTTCATCCAATGGGGTGTACTCTAATGAGCAAGCAAACACTTGGTTTGGTCTTATATCTAGGTTTTGTCCTAGCTCATCAACATAATCTGCAAGGTAACCTAACTCTTCATTCCAGAATGTGGTATTAAATGAGTTATGTATTAAATCAGCTACCCCTTCCCACTCTTGTATGAAATCGTTATCACCACTCTCTTGGGCTAAACGAAGGGTGTAACACACTGCATTATACCACAAGGCATTTATCTCAACAGCAAAACCTCCTCTTTGGGTTGGTATCATTCCGTTATACACTATATCCATCCACGTAAGAGCCTTACCATCTTCTCTCGACCATATCAGACCATTTTCTGCCATGTATGAGAAGCTATTTATCCCTTTACGATATGCTGTTAATATGCTCTTCATATAGGTACTAAACACGCTCCACACCTCTTCATCGCCTACCGCTTTACCATACTCTTGCAGAGCTTTAAAGAACCACATAGGAGCATCTATTGAGTTATAGGCTGCATCATGACCACTCCCCACATTAGGGAAAAGTCCTCCTTTAAGCCTACTACATAGTGTTAATAGAGCCTGTTTACAAGTTAATGCGTCGTTATTAGCACTTAAGGTTACACCAGGTAGCGCAATAAATGTATCTCTACCCCAAGGGCCGAACCAAGGGAAACCAGCTATAACCTCAACCTCTCTGCCTCTTCTTAGAATAAATTGGTTAGCAGAGTATTTCAAACAATCTTCAAAATTGGCTCTAACCTTACGTTCAGAGGCAATCTTATCAAACTTTACTTTCAATCTGTGTGTTGGTACGTTTGCCAAAGATACTGAGAAGATAACACTCTCCCCTTTTCTTATCGGGAACTCAAAATATCCTGGAACAAATAGATCCTCTCTATAATCGTAACCACGTTGTTGCTCTTCAGAGTACTCTACATTTCTATACCAATCTGGAGTAGCTATAAACTCACACTTTTTATTTGTCTGCATACACAAATCAGGGAAACCATCATATAGTCTCGAGCTGATACCATTATCTATATTATTGTAGTATGTATTTGCATCCATATTCTCTTTAGATAGAGCATTTACATTACGGAATGCTAGAAATGGTTTTAATCTCAGCTTTGTGCTTGAGTGCGCCTCAACTAGTGTATATCTTATTAGTAATTGACTATCATCATGAACCAATATTATCTCTTTTGTCAAGATAACTCCACCAACCCTATATGTCAATGTGAATATAGGGCTATAACTAACATCTCTACAATATTTATATCCCTGCGGATCATAAACATTATTTGGATATTGATGCATGCCTAAATTAAACGCCTCAC
This sequence comes from uncultured Rikenellaceae bacterium, assembly GCA_964368765.1. Lineage (GTDB taxonomy): Bacteria > Bacteroidota > Bacteroidia > Bacteroidales > Rikenellaceae > JADFUS01. The sequence continues at coordinate 3,903 of CAYJCU010000096.1, read as the reverse complement.
CCTGCTGTACCACCGTCTCATCTAATGATGATAGTAACACATGTCTATCGTTATTAAAACGTTGTATAGGCATAATAAATAGCCCATGATATTTCCTAGTATTGCTACAAATAAGAGTTGTAGATAGGTAACCACCAGCCCTATTAGTAGCAAGAATTTCTCTTGACAGTGAGTAGTCTAAATTTACTAACTCCTCTTTTTTAAAATTCAAATAAAACATTAGCTAATTCTCCTTTAATTATTTATGCGAATTAAGGTTTGAAAATATCGTTGGATTTTGGGAGGGCAAAGCGACTGTTAGGTCGCTCGAAACCGACTTTAAGGGGCGGTTTCGTTTTTTACCAAGCTTTAGCTGAGCTTTTTTCTAAAAAAAGCGTCAACAATAGCCAATAATGCCATATCCAAACAACTTTTAAACTTCAATTCGGTTAAATTCTCCAATTTAGGTCAGGTAAAACTCAAACCTTAATTGGCATTATTTACTAAATTTATAAATTTGGGTTGAGCGAGATGGTATATATAGACTTAACTGACTATCCCCATCTCCATTATCATTAGTAAAGTGAACAACATTACTATCTACTCTACTAAAACCGCCATACAACTCATTATCACTATCAAGAACAAGAGAATAATTACCCCTTTTTGCCTTAAAACAGTAGTTAGTATATGAATTGGCGGCACTAAAATTAAATACAAAAATGTAACTAGAACGCTTAAATATAATAAGCTGTTTTTCATCGTCATATATCACATTCTCAATACCGTAACGATGAAGCTGGTTCTCCTTAACGAATTGCACCATAACTTTATCAAAGTTCCAAAGAAACTGATAACGCAAATCTGGATTGGCAGCCAACGACCATAAACGCCTAGCGTAACTATAACTCCAGTCATTACCTGCACGTGGAAAATCAATCCACTCAGGGTGCCCGAACTCATTACCCATAAAGTTAAGATAACCACTATTAGCCGTAGAAATTGTAAACAGCCTCGCCATCTTGTGTAGCGAAACACCTCTATCCACATTTAAATTATTGCTAGTAATATGCATAGAGTTATACATATCACTATCTATAAGCCTAAATATAACCGTTTTATCTCCAACAATAGCTTGATCATGACTCTCTACATAAGATATAGTGTGTTCATCATGACGACTATTTGTTAGCTGAAAGAAGAGCTCTCCTATCCACCAATCTTCATCTTTCTGCGTCTCTATTATCTTTATCCAATAGTCGGCAATACCCATACTTAGCCTAAAATCAAACCCACAACCCATTGCATCAACAGGCGTAGCTAAACCTGGCATACCACTCACATCCTCCGCAATAGTTATTACATTAGGAGATAGTTGATGCAGTAAAGTATTTGCTAACATAAGGTATATATAAGCATCTTGATCTACATTATCTCCAAAATAGTCATCATAACCTAAGAAATCACGCTCTAAACCATGATCGAGATACATCATACTTGTCACACCATCAAATCTAAAACCATCAAAGCGATACTCCTCTAACCAATATTTACAGTTAGAGAGAAGGTAGTTAAGGGTGTTATGATTACCATAATCAAAACAACGAGAGCCCCAAGCGGTGTGATCGCCACGCTCACCTGAATGAAAATATAGGTAGTCACTACCATCAAAAAGGCTCAACCCCTCTTCAATATTATTTACTGAGTGTGAATGTACAATATCCATCAGCACCGCTACACCGTAACCATGTGCCTCATCTATTAACTCTTTCAAATCATCTGGCGTACCAAATCGAGAGCTAACAGCAAAAAAATTGGATACCTGATAACCAAAAGAGCCATAATATGGATGCTCTTGTACACCCATTATCTGAATGGCATTATAGCCTAGGTCAACAATTTTAGGAAGAATCTCTGTGCGGAACTCATTAAAGGTGCTCACCTTTGCCTCTTCGCCACTAATACCTATATGAACCTCATATATCAAAGGATTACTAACTCTCGGCAACGCTCCACTCTTCCACTTATAATTAGACTCCCACACCTCGCCATAAAAAACTTTGGTATCATCACACTGAACCACACGTCTAGCATAGGACGGTAATCTTGTTCCACTTCCTCCACTCCACTCTATTAATAGTTGGAATCGGCTTCCTATCGAGAAAATTGAGGTATCAACACGAAACTCCCAATTACCACCACCCATATTGGTAAAGCTATAATTGTTGTTCTTTTCCCAATTATTAAAATCACCTATTAAGAAAATAGCCGTAGCATTAGGTGCAAATTCTCTAATAACCCACTCATTACCATAGTTATGCAACCCATAATAAAGATGATTATTAAAATGACTTGCCATCACACCACTATTACCTGATAGCTGACTAGCTCTTTCGCTATATTTTTGATATCGTTGCTTAATAATATTTGTATATGGTTGAAGCTCTTTATCAAAATCAAAAAATCTTACTTTCATCCCTGCCCGCTTTTAATTGTACCTATTTCATATCTCCTCGCAACTCTACCGACGATAATATTAAATAACAACACATCATAAAAAATCACGTCATTTGCAAAGATAATAAAAAAAGAGATAAAATACAACTCATAACCACTAAATTTAACAATAAAATAACATAAAAAACACTACACACATAAAAATCACGGTTAATAATATACAAAAATCATACAATAATAATTATTATCAAAGATATTATGCGAGCACTGTTTAACATAGTACGATAATAATTTTATGGTAAAATTTGTACCATAATAAAATAATATATATCTTTGCCGATACTTTATAATATTTTAATATGACGAGGTTATATCCATTAAAATTCATCCCTATCTATAAGAACACTATATGGGGAGGAGCGAAGATAAAAGCGTTCAAAGGTATTGCCTCTGGTGGTGATAACGAGATAATAGGAGAGAGCTGGGAGCTGTCGGGAGTCAAAGGCGATGAGTCGATAGTAGAGAATGGGACTTTGGCTGGTAAGAGTATAACAGAACTACTCCGAGAGTATAAAGGCAAATTAATAGGCACAAAGAACTATGAACGTTTCGGAGAGGAATTTCCGCTATTGACTAAATTTATTGATGCACAGGATGACCTATCTATACAGGTTCATCCTGATGATATTTTATCACAAAAACGCCACGGCAAAAGGGGTAAAACAGAGTTGTGGTATGTTATAGATGCAGATAAAGGCGCAAAGCTACGCATTGGTTTTAACCAAGAGATTACTCCAACAGAGTATGAACAAAGAGTGAAAAATAACACTATCACTGAGGTAGTCAGAGAGTATGACATTAAATCAGGTGATCTATTTTTCTTGCCTCCTGGCAGTATACATAGCATAGGAGCAGGTTGTTTTATTGCTGAGATACAGCAAACTTCAGATGTAACATATCGTATATATGATTTTAGCAGAAAAGATGCTAATGGCAAAGAGAGAGAGCTACACACAGAGCTTTCTAAAGAGGCAATAGACTATACATATAGGAATAGCTATAAGTGCAACTATGTAAAGCAGAAGAATAGTGGCGTGAAACTTGCCAGTTGCGACTATTTCACAACATATTTCTATGATTTAGATAGTGAGCTAGAGTGCAACTACTCAAAATTAGACTCATTTATTACAATAATGTGTGTTGATGGAGAGTGTGATGTAATAGATGACAATAGAGAGAAAATAACCATAAAACAGGGCGAATCATTACTATTGGGGGCAGAGACTACAAACATCAAAATAAAGCCTAAAAACAGCGTAAAATTAATCATTAGTTATATTGATTAATTTTTATTGTTGTCCGGTAAAAAAATCAAAAAACCTGGTAACTACCTATCCTGCAGCAAATTAATTCTAATTTAAATTATAGGGGCTTACAAAAACAAAAATTTTGATTTTTTTACTTCTA
>CAYJCU010000095.1:0-7106 GCA_964368765.1 uncultured Rikenellaceae bacterium | reverse complement strand
TTTCATCTTCTCACGACCTTTGCGCACCCACATATTGCCATTGTTATCCTTTATGATGTGCTCAGGCTTTAACTCTTTGGCATCTATGAATGCCAAACCTGTGTAGCAGCAGAAGAGAAAAATATCTCTTACTATTTCAAGTCGTTCGACTTTGAACTCCTTTTGGGCTATTATATCCAGCTCCTCAATTGATAGAAACGTTGGGTTTGTTTCGGTCTGCCTAAAGACCATACCCACGAATGGATCATCTTTCATCCACTTATTCGCCAATGCCATATTGGTAATCTTTTTAAAGCACTTCATATAACGCACGAGAGTGTTTTGGCTCAATCTTTTTTCAGTTTTAAGAAAAATCTCGAACCCTCGTACAAATTCGCCATCTAATTCATTGAAAGTAACATCATCTTTTTGATACTCTCGCTGGATAAATCGAGCGAGACTGCGTGCGCAATTGTCGTATCTATTGATAGTTACAGCCTCGTAATCTATGTCTATAAGTTTAGTGCACTCAGCAATATGCTTTTTGAATACAGCAACCAGCAGGTGTTTCTCCTCCTTAGAAAATAGCTTAGAAAGTAGCAAAGAAGGGGTGATATGCGCCTCACGTTCAGATAGTTCCTTATGAATTGAGAGCAACCGAATTTGCAACCCATTAAGGTAGTTGTTTAGCTCCTTGGATGCGGCATCTTTACCCGAAGAACGCCCCTTTGCACGGTTCCATAACTGCAGAGGAACAGACCTAAGGACACGAGCTTGGTCTTCTTTGCCATTTAGCGTAACTCGCAGAATGATAGGAGCTTCGCCATTTTTCAGTAGTCGTCCTTTAAGAACGAAAAAAAGAATGCTTAATGAATCTTGTTTCATAATTTTTGTAATTTAAAGTGTAAGACAAAAGTATGAAACCTTAAGGAGATGATTGACACGCAAAATACTGTGTATCAGCGAGAAAGAAAATAAATCAGTAGCTTTTTTTTGAGCAATTTTTCGGGACACTGAATTAGCTACCGACCGTATGCTCCAAAGTGCTATATTTTGCCATATGTAGCAAAAAATAAACTGCTGAATCTCATTGAAATTCAGCAGTTTACGTTGTTTTGAGTTTCCTCTAAGTGGTGCCACCAGGAATCGAACCGGGGACACAAGGATTTTCAGTCCTTTGCTCTACCAACTGAGCTATGGCACCATCTTTACTTGATTACGAATGCAAAGATAGGCACTTTTTTTTTATCCTCCAAATTTTTTGCGAACTTTTTTTTATTTATTTTTTTGTGATGTCATGCAAAATATTAATTTTTTGTTGATTTACAGATATATACATGTAAAATATTTTTTTATTTTTTTTATAGTATCATAAAATTATTATTATTCAATTTGTGTATGTGATAATTTTATTGTAAATTGCACCGTTTTAGCTTAATGATAGAGTGAAAGATTAAATTTAAAAACAAAATTATATTATTTATTATGAGAAAATTAACATTAACACTAATCGCTATATTCGCTATAATGGTTAGTTTTGCACAAGGAATTGATTTTAGTAGTGAAAGATTCGCTGACGCGGTAGAAAGAGCGAAAGCTGAAAAAAAATTAGTTTTCGTTGATATATATACTACATGGTGTGGACCATGTAAGCAGATGGCTGATAATATTTTTCCATTAAAAAGTGTTGGTGATCTATATAACAAAAACTTTATCTGTCTTAAAATTGATGCAGAGCAATCAGAGGATGGTATTGAAGTAGCTAAAAACTATGGCGTAACAAATTACCCTACTATGTTATTTATTGACGGAAACGGGAAAAAAGTATATAGTATAATAGGTGCTCGTGACGAGGCAGGATTTATTGCTGAGGGTAAATTAGCTCTTAAGGCACAAAAATCTCTTCCTAAAGTTCTTGAAATGAGAGAGACTTATGAAAAAGGAGGAAGTAAAGTAAACAAAGCATTCTTAAAGAAGTTTATTACAGCATCTATTGAGATTCAGGCTGATTGTGGTGATGCAATTAATAGTTACTACAAATTACTTAAAGAGGAGGAGATGGCTTTCCCTGAAAATCTTGGTTTTGCTATGCAGATGACAGAGTATGATCAGGAGGTTGTGGCTAAATTACTTCGTACTCTTGTAATGAGTAAGAGTTCAATGCATCCACAGATGTATCAACAATTTAACTTTTTATGTGCTGGTGTTATCAGTAAAGGTATAGATAGTGCTATTGAGGAGAATAATTTAGATAAGTATAAAGAGGTGATGGTTCTTAGAGATGCCTTTGTTGGTATGGAAGGTAATCAACCAAATATTGTTCTAGGGCAACGTTTCGGTATTGTTCTTATGCCAGAAGAGTTTATTCATCTTGTTTTCTTTGCAAAAAATAATCATGCAAAAGAGTTTAAACAAATATATGAGAATTATCTTAAATCATTTATCTTATCAGCTAGAGATTCGAAACCTCAGGTAATGGCTATGATTGAGCAGGTAGAGGCGAATATTCAAGCAGCAAGAAAACAAGGTGCTGTTGATCAGGCAAAGCAAATGCGTCAAGAGTTAGATGGAGCATTATATGAGTATAATGTAAGCAACATGTTTTTGTCTGAGACGCTTACAAGCATGCTCGCAATGTATGTTAAGATGACTCCAGAGGAGGAGAAGGATGAAGTTTTTAATAAAATGATTGTCTCTTGGTATGTAGATTTATATAATACATCTCCTTCGCCAAAGAAAGCAATACATATTGCGGAAAAAATTGTGCCTATTAACGGTAAGGCTATGGCTCTTTTCGTGCTAAAAGATAGTTTAGAGAAACATGCTAATGTTCAAGGAACTACACCAGAAGATTTGGAGACAATAAGAAATACTATCTCTCAGTTAGAGTCGCAAAAATAGAGAGTAGTTTAATAATAATAGAGGTAGGGTTGTATTAATAACCTTACCTTTATATGTAAAGTTTATAGAATATTTTATGAAACTAAGTATAATGATAAAGTAGTAGTTTTCGACATTGAGAGTTACACTATATATAAGCGTAGTTTCATATCACTATTGAAAATTATTTTAACGTATGAAGATATCACATAAATGGCTTAAAAGATATATCGACTGTACTTTATCTATAGATGAGCTTTCTCGTATTTTAACTGATATAGGATTAGAGGTTGAAGGAGTAGAGCGAATAGAGAGTGTTAAAGGAGGTTTAGAAAGTGTCATTATCGGAGAGGTTTTAACTTGTGAACCTCATCCAGATTCAGATCATTTACATATTACGACCGTTAATTATGGTAGCGACCCTGTTCAGATAGTTTGTGGGGCTCCTAATGTGGCGGCTGGGCAAAAGGTTGTTGTTGCAACAGTTGGTGCTGTATTGTATCCAACACCTGATAGCGAAGGATTTAAAATTAAAAAGAGCAAAATACGTGGTGCTGAGTCGTTTGGAATGTTATGTGCTGAGGATGAGTTAGGTATAGGTTCTTCTCATGATGGTATAATGGTGCTTGACAGTTCAGCAGTTGTTGGTACAGCCGCAAAAGAGTATTTTGGATTAGAGGAGGATTATATGCTAGAGATAGGATTAACGCCTAACAGAATTGATGCAGCATCGCATTATGGTGTAGCAAGAGATTTGGCAGCATATCTAAAATATGCAAATATCCCCCACGTATTAACTTTACCATCTGTTGAAGAGTTTAAAGTAGATGATAATTCCTTTAAAATTGATGTAGAGGTTGAGAATAAAGAGGCGTGCCCACACTATATGGGTATTACTGTTAGTGGTGTTACAGTGGCTCCATCTCCTGAATGGTTACAATCTTCGCTACGTGCTATTGGTATTCAGCCAAAAAATAATTTAGTAGACATATCAAACTATATACTACATGAGGTAGGACAACCACTTCACTTTTTTGATGCAGATAAAATTAAAGGTGGTAAGGTAGTGGTTCGTAACTATGAAGATGGGCGTAAATTCAAGACTCTTGATGAGGTTGAGCGCACATTATCATCTGAAGATTTAATGATCTCTTCAGCCGAAGAGCCAATGTGTATTGCTGGTGTATTTGGTGGTATAGATAGTGGAATTAGTGATACTACTACAAATGTTTTTATTGAGAGTGCATATTTTAACCCTGTATCTGTTCGTAAGAGTGCTAAGCGTCATGGACTAAGTACAGATGCTTCTTTCCGTTTCGAGCGTGGTATTAATCCAAATGGTACAGAGTATGCTCTTAAGCGTGCTGTTACTATGATTATAGAGATGGCTGGTGGTAAAGTTACCTCTGATATTATTGATGCAGAGTATTCAAAAGTAGAAAATTTCAAAGTTGATTTTTCTATCAGTCGTTGCGATATGCTTATAGGCAAGAGTATCGGTATTGACAATATTAAGCGAATACTAGAGGGGTTAGAGATAACTATCGAGAGTGAAGATGGGGATAAACTTTCTCTTTCAGTGCCACCATACAGGGTAGACGTACAACGTGAAGAGGATGTTATTGAGGATATTTTACGTATATATGGATATAATAATGTAGAGGTTCCGTTATCGGTTAAATCTACATTGGCATATGCTAATAATCCAGATCCTGATAGGGTTACTAATACAATTGCAGATCTGCTATCTGCTAATGGATGTAACGAGATAATGAGTAATTCTCTGACAAAGGGAGGTTATTATGAGAACTCAAACTATTACCCTATAGATAGGTGCGTTAAGATAGTTAATCCATTGAGTGGCGATCTTAATGTTATGCGTCAGACACTATTTTTTAATGTGATGGAGGCTATTGAGTTAAATACAAATCGCAGGAATGGAGATCTTAAATTGTATGAGTTTGGTAACTGTTACTACTATAATAGTGATAATGTAAAAGAGGATAGACCTCTAAGTGCATATAGTGAGAGTGCTAGACTAGCTATTGCTGTAACAGGTAAGGATAGTGCTCCCTCATGGAACAGAGTATCACAAGACAGCTCTTTCTACACACTAAAAACCCTTATTGAAAAGGTTCTTAAGCGTTTCGGAATTAATATGAATGATGCTATATATAGTAGTTGTGACAACGACATATATAGTGAGGGTGTTGTGGTTAAGGTTAGAGGTAAAGAGCTATTAACAATGGGTGTAGTTAGTAAGCGTTACCGAAAAATGTTCGACATAAAGGCGGATATATATTACCTTGAGATGAATTTCGACACGTTTATTGATATGATAAAAAGCAATAAGGTGGCAGTTAGTGAGCTTTCAAAATTCCCTGAGGTACGCCGTGATTTAGCTTTGTTAGTTGATAAGAATACCACATTCTCTATGTTACGTAGCGTGGCATTGAAGAGCGAGAAGAAATTACTTAAGAATGTTACACTTTTCGATATTTACGAGGGTGATAAAATTCCTGAGGGTAAACGTTCGGTTGCACTGAATTTTATTCTAGAAGATAACACTAAAACACTTACCGATAACGTTATTGATAAGTGTATGAATAGTTTAATATATCAGTTCGAGAAGTTAGGTGCTGAAGTAAGAAAATAAGAATTTAAATATAAACAAATTATGATTAGAAATTTTTTCATTGTGACTGCTATTATATCTATATTTGCAGTATCTTGTAATGGTGATGATGATAGTGTTCAGTTAATGGGTGTAACACCATCCTATATATCATTTGAACATACAGGAGACTCTGCATCTGTATATATATATGGTGGTAGAAATGAACTTTGGGAGATGATTATTGGTGACGGTGTTAGCTCATGGTGTAGTTTTGATAAATCAGGTACTCAATTTACTTCTACGGGCTACACAATACCTGAAGAGGATGTTGAGGTGTGGATGTATAGTGAGCCAAATCCGTTAAGAGAGATTAAGTATGATACTATCCGTATTTACGATCGTACCTATGGAGAGACTCGTACAGTATATATTGAACTTGAGGCTATACCTATAACTATGACTACTGCTGATACACTTAATTACGTAAGTAGTGAGGCTAAAGTGTATAGTTACGATATGGAGTATAATCTAGATACATTTAAAGGTGTTGAGAATGAAAATAACTGGTTCTCGGTTACTGTAGATACTAACACTAAGAAGATTAATGTAGATGTAACAGAAAATACCACTCCATATATTCGTAAGGGTACATTTACTCTTTCAGGAGAGTGGAGTGTGCCAGCGGATACTACAACTTTAGAGATAGAGATTATACAAGATGGTGCTGACGGTGGTTTATCTAATGATATTGTTGCGCTTAAAGAGCTTAATACTCAATACAATTTAGGTTGGGATACATCGCTTCCTATTGAAGAGTGGGATGATGTAGAGGTGAGTTATGTAATAACGTCTGAGGGTTCTGAACTTCGTGTTATAGGTCTTAATCTTTCAAATAGTGATATTACTACATTCCCTGATTTGAGCAAATTTTCTTATCTTTCAAATTTGAGACTAAATGGTAATAATATCAGTGGTGATATTCCTCCTGGCTTATATCGATTAATATATCTAAATCTATTATGGTTAAGCGATAATCCAAATCTTACAGGTACTATCTCAGATGAAATAGCAAATCTTTCACTACTGAATAATCTGTCTATTGCTAACACTAAGATTAGTGGTAATATACCTGAGGCGATAGGGACACTCCCTTTAAATTACCTAGTACTTAATGATAACTATCTTACAGGTGAGTTACCTGTTAGTTTAGGAGATAATGAATCACTATTAGTGTTAATAGTTAATGGTAATAATCTAACTGGTTCAGTTCCATCGAACTATCAGAATAACTTCCAGTGGTATTACTGGACTGCCGAAGAGAATATACTTCCACAAAGAGATGGAGTATTAGCTTTATAATCTTCGAAATATTACTGCGCTAATATAAATTTATTGATACTAAAAAGGCTTCCCTTCAAAAAGATGGGAAGTCTTTTTTATAGCTGATTATTCCTAAGGGGCAGTCGCAAAACTATATTGAAGCTGTATTTCAATTAGTTACGACCTAATAATAGTTGTTCATTCCCCTTTATTATAATCAAATGGACTAAAATGGAGGTAACGACCACCTAAAAATGGCAATGATGCCAAAAATGGTTGGTAATATCGCTGTAAGTTAGTGATATTCAAA
>CAYJCU010000094.1:0-7213 GCA_964368765.1 uncultured Rikenellaceae bacterium | reverse complement strand
TGTAACCGGCTGATCCGTAGTCAGCTACTCTATTCAGTTGAGCTACGGTGCCATTTTATGTGAAATAAAGAAAAATAGTGACACCGACAGGATTCAAACCTGTAACCGGCTGATCCGTAGTCAGCTACTCTATTCAGTTGAGCTACGGTGCCATTCTTTATATCTATTTCGAGTGCAAAGGTAGTGATATATTTTTTATTATGCAAATAATTATTAATAAAAAATCAACATATTTTATTATACCGCCTCTTCATATCATCATCTAAATGCTATTTGCCAATTTCTCTTTGAGGTAAATTCCTGTATAGCTATCTTTACACTTAACTAACTCTTGCGGAGAACCACTAAAGATAAGTTGTCCGCCATCTCGTCCACCCTCCTTGCCAATATCAATTATATGGTCGGCACACTTAATAACATCAAGATTATGTTCTATGACTATTACACTATTACCTCTATCAACTAATTTATCAATTGCTAACATCAATACACGTATATCCTCAAAATGTAGCCCCGTTGTAGGTTCGTCTAAGATAAATAGGGTGTTACCGGTATCACGTTTAGATAACTCACTTGCTAATTTAATACGCTGACTCTCTCCGCCAGAAAGTGTTGTGCTAGGCTGCCCAAGAGTTAAGTAACCTAACCCCACATCTACAATAGCCTTTAACTTGATAGCAATAGTAGGTATTGGCTTAAAAAATTCATACGCATCATAGGTGGTCATATTAAGTACATCATTAATACTCTTACCCTTATATTTCACCTCTAGTGTCTCTCTATTATATCGTTTGCCGTTACAGTGGTCGCAAACAACATACACATCAGGTAAGAAATTCATCTCTATACTCTTAACACCTGCACCTCTACACTCTTCGCAACGCCCACCTTTGACATTAAACGAAAATCTACCTGCCTTATAGCCTCGAATCTTTGCATCGGTAGTATTTTCGTATAGTTTACGTATATCATTAAACACATTTGTATAGGTGGCAGGGTTACTACGTGGCGTTCTGCCTATTGGCGATTGGTCTACAACTACTAATTTATCAACATTTTCAATACCTGTAATATTTTTATACTCTAAAGGCACCTCATAAGAGTTATAGTACTCTCTGCTTAATATCGGCTTTAGGGTACCATTAATCAGGGTTGATTTACCGCTACCACTAACACCTGTAACCACTATCAACTTTCCAAGCGGAAAATCAACATCAACACCTTTAAGATTATTACCACGAGCACCCTCAATGCGTAAAAATCTACCATTTCCCTCTCGCAACTGTTTCGGCATCTCTATATCTTTACGCCCAGAAAGATAGTCGGCAGTGAGTGTATTTGCCGATAAAATATCATTATAACTACCTGAGGCAACTACCTCTCCTCCGTTACTACCAGCACCAGGGCCTATATCTATTATATAATCTGCCCTACGCATTATATCCTCGTCGTGTTCTACAACAATAACACTATTACCTATATCTCTTAACGATACAAGCGAATCAATAAGCTTATGGTTATCTCTTTGGTGTAACCCGATACTAGGCTCATCAAGAATATATAATACATTGGTTAGCTTAAGCCCTATTTGTGTTGCTAGACGTATTCTTTGACTCTCTCCACCAGAAAGAGTGCCTGATGTGCGAGATAGGGATAGATAACCCAAACCCACTGCTAGAAGAAAAGATACCCTTTCGCTTATCTCTTTTAATATCTCATGAGCGATAATCTGCTCTCTATGTTCAAGCTGCGATGGTATATTTTTTATCCATATTGCCAACTCTTCTATACTTAGAGCACACACCTCACCTATATTTTTATCTCCTATCTTAAAGTGTAGAGCCTCTCTTTTCAATCTCATACCATCGCAAACACTGCATGGCCTATATGTTATAAATTGCTCACGCCATTTACTACCTTTGCGACTACTATCACTGCTCTCAACCTCTTTTTCGATAATGCCCACTACCCCATTCCAAGGTATTAGATGTATGCCCCCACCTGTCATTCCCACCTCCGAAGCAATAATACGCAGAGGCTCAGGAAGACCATTTACTATTATATGTACTATATCATCACTCAGCGAGTCAAAAGGCTCGTCAAGAGAGAACTCATAACGTTTTGCTAGTTCGCCAAGAAGCACAAAGTTAATAGAGCGTTTGGCTTTACCTATCGGCTCTATAGCCCCCTCATTGATAGATAGTGTGCCATCGGGCACTATTTTCTCTATATCAATAGCAGCCTCTGTGCCTAAACCATTACAGTTAGCACAAGCCCCCTTTGGTGAGTTGAAAGAAAAGGTGTGAGGTGCTGGTTCGTCATACGCTATACCGGTTGTGGGACACATTAGATTACGACTAAAAAAACGTTTCTCTTCCGTCTCATAATCATACACAATAGCCGTTCCTTTACCCTGTTGCATGGTATCTCGTAACGATTTAATAATACGCTCTGTAACCGCAGCATCGCCCTCTTCATTACCTGTATAATTGAGTTTCATTCTATCTATAACCAACTCAATATCATGTATTTTATATCTATCTAAAGACATACCAGGATCCATCTCTCGTATCTTACCATCTATGCAGGCATAGATATAACCCTTTTTCATTAAAGACTCGAAAAAATCACGGTAATGACCTTTTCTACCCTTGATAAGAGGTGCTAGAAAGGCTATTTTCTTGCCATTAAAACCCTCACGCACCATTGATGCTATCTTATCGTCGGTAAATTTAACCATCTTTTCGCCCGTCTCAAAAGAGTAAGCGGTAGAGGCACGAGCATAGAGCAAACGTAGAAAATCGTTTATCTCTGTCACAGTACCTACTGTTGAGCGTGGGTTTTTATTTGTTGTCTTCTGCTCAATAGCTATCACAGGGCTCAATCCTGTTATCTTATCAACATCAGGACGCTCCATCTTACCCATGAACTGTCGAGCATAAGCTGAAAGGGTCTCCATATATCTACGTTGCCCCTCAGCATGTATTGTATCGAACGCAAGCGATGATTTACCACTCCCCGATAGACCAGTAATAACTGTTAATGCCTCACGTGGAATAGTAACGTCTACGCTTTTTAGGTTATGAACCCTCGCTCCGATAACCTCTATTTTATCTCTTTTATCTCTACTCAAAACTATCAATACTAAATTTATCACTATCCATATAGGTAGGGAATTTTTCTCTAAAATTTCGTAACTTTCCTAAATCTATCTCTGCTGTTATAGCGCACTCTCTATCCTCTATTGCGGTAGCTATCTCTCTGCCCATATAATCAATAACTGCCGAGTGTCCATTATAGTGATTTGCCTTATCATCTCCTACACGATTAACCCCCACCACATAGCATAGATTCTCTATTGCACGTGCACGTAATAAGGTATCCCAAGCATATACTCTCGCATCAGGCCACGAGGCTATATATATAATAACATCATACTCTGTTGATTGCATACGAGACCACACAGGAAAACGCAAATCATAACATACTAAAGGCATAAATCGTACCCCTTTATACTCTATTATAACCCTTCTTTCGCCACTGCAATACACTTTATCTTCGCCAGACATACGAAACAGATGACGCTTATCATAAAACTCATAATCGCCACTATCTTTAACGAAAAATAGACGGTTATAGTATCTGTTATTATCCTTAATAGGAATACTTGCTATTATGGCCTTGCCATATTTTACTGCCATCTCACGCATCCACGCCAGAGTGGGCGACGAATCAATATCCTCAGCCACCCTTTCAGGTTTCATAGAAAACCCCGTTGAAAACATTTCAGGAAGGATAACCACATCGGCATTCGAGAGTTTATCGCATATAAACTCTTCTGTTCTCACCCTATTAGTAAGCACATCTCCCCATACAATATCCATCTGTACAGCACCAATAACCATAAACTATAAGTTTTTAAACCTCAAATTTACGATATTTTTTTTATTCAGCAAAATATATTTATTATTAACAGTGTGTTTAATGCTGTATCAAGTGTATTTTTAGTACTATTATCCTATCTTTTCTTTAATATTTTATATTGTTGTCCGGTAAAAAAATCAAAAAACCTAGTAACTACCTATCCTGCAGTAAATTAGTTGTAATTTAAATTATAGGGGCTTACAAAAACAAAAATTTTGATTTTTTTACTTCTAGGAGTGCCAATTTACCCAAAATTGGATTTAGGTGCGTTATAGGTGCCCTAAAACACACCTGCGGAGTACATCGGTACTTTATATGGTGTGTTTTAGGGTAGATATGACGTGCATAAATTCAATCATCAGGTTCGCCGGACACTACTAAATATTTTAACAACTATTTGTTTTATTAAAAAGGTTTACATATATTTGCAGGCAAAATAATAAAAAATATGAGTGAATTAATTGTATGCCCTAAATGCAAGGCTGATTACTGTTATTTTGACGGTATGATTAATGTGTGTCCTGATTGTGGTAATGAGTGGATGCCAAGCGACGGAGAGGGAGAAGTGGCTGATATAGCAAAAGATAGTAATGGAGCGGTGCTTGCTGATGGCGATGCTGTTACTGTTATTAAAGATTTAAAGGTAAAAGGATCATCAATGGTTATCAAGCGTGGTACAAAGGTTAAAAGTATTCGTTTGACAGATAACCCTGAAGAGGTTGATTGTAAGATTGATGGCTCTAGTATAGTGCTTAAAACCTGTTTTTTAAAGAAATAATAGTTACATAATAATTAATAGTTTCAAACAAAAGAAAATTAAATTTATGGATTTAAATTTAAACTACTCTGCTAATCCCTTAGTTAAATATTTAGGTAAGGAGCAGAAAGATTTTACTAAAGCAGATATAATTAAGTTTATCGCTGAGAATGGTATCGAGATGATTAATTTTAGGTATTGTGGAGCTGATGGGAGACTTAAAACTCTTAATTTCACATTTAGCTCTTTAGAGCACCTTGATTTAATATTGTCTAGCGGAGAGAGAGTTGATGGTTCAAGCCTCTTCCCATATATTGAGGCTGGTTCAAGCGATCTTTATGTTATACCTCGTTTCCGTACAGCATTTTTAAACCCATTTAGCACAATACCTGCTATTGATATTCTATGTAGTTATTTCACTAAAGATGGTTTACCACTAGAGAGTGCTCCTGAATATACTCTACAAAAGGCGCATAAAACACTTAAAGAGGTTACAGGCTTCAATTATGAGGTGATGGGCGAGTTAGAGTATTATATTATTATGGAGGGCGAAGATAAGTTTATGTCTGAGAATCAGAGAGGTTATCATGAGTCGTCGCCATATAATAAATCAGAGGGTTTCCGTTCTGACTGTATGCGTATGATTACACAAACAGGTGGTCTTATTAAATACGGACACTCTGAGGTGGGTAATTTCACTATTGGCGATAAATTATATGAGCAAAACGAGATAGAGTTTCTTCCAACTGATCTGGAGGCTG
The DNA here is from genome assembly GCA_964368765.1 of uncultured Rikenellaceae bacterium. Lineage (GTDB taxonomy): Bacteria > Bacteroidota > Bacteroidia > Bacteroidales > Rikenellaceae > JADFUS01. The sequence goes on along the minus strand of CAYJCU010000094.1, from coordinate 1,771 downwards.
CTGCTGATCAACTACTTATAGCTAAATGGATAATACGCTCATTAGCTGCTGAGTATGGCGTTGATGTTACTTTTGCACCTAAAATTACGGTGGGTAAGGCAGGAAGCGGAATGCATGTTCATACACGTTTGATGGATGGCGATAAGAATGCCTTTGTTTCTGAGGGTAAATTAACAGATGCAGCATACAAAGCTATTGCTGGCTATCTTGATTTAGCACCGTCATTAACTGCTTTTGGTAATACAAACCCAACATCATACTTACGATTAGTACCTCATCAAGAGGCTCCAACAAATATCTGTTGGGGTGATATGAACCGTTCAGCATTAGTACGTGTGCCTCTAGGATGGAGTGTAGGAGCTAATGATATGTGCTCTATTGCTAATCCACTAGAGACACCATCTACTGAAGATTTCACACAAAAACAGACTGTTGAGTTCCGTTGTCCAGATGGCTCAGCTGATATATACCTACTACTTGCATCGTTAGCTGTGGCTGTGCGCCATGGTTTTGAGATGGAGAGAGGTGTAGAGTATGCAAAAGAGCGTTATATTGCTGTTAATATCTTCCATGATGAGCATAAATCAATTACAGATTCATTAAAACAACTACCTACTTCATGTCTTGAGTCTTCTAACAATTTAGAGTCACAGCGTGAAATTTTCGAAAAGTATGGTGTATTTAGTGAGCGTCTTATTGATGGCACAATATCTGCATTAAGAAAGTTTGATGATGGGGATATTCGCTCAGAGTTAAGCGGCAACGATGATTATATGATGGAGTTGGTTAAGCGTTTCTTCCACTGCGGATAGTAATTCACAACTTCCCGAATATTATAATAAAGGAGAAAGGTAGGTTTATACTTATTTTTCTCCTTTATTATTTGTAATTTACATTATTAATATCTAAATTTGTGGTGGTATTTATACTTATCCACAAGTAAATTATTACCATTAAAAAATTGAAAAATTATGATTAAGATTTTTTTTATTGCTCTATTAACTTTCATATCACTGCTCAATCCAATTCAAAAGATATTTCTTATTTTTTCACTTCAGGATGTATATAGCAAAGAGTCATTAAAGCAGATAGTTAATCGTTCTACAAGAACAGCATTTATAGTGCTTATAATATTTTTAACTTTGGGTAATGAGATATTGGGATATGTATTTAACATAGATATTTACTCTTTTCAAATAATTTGCGGTATAGTATTATCAATAAATGGTCTCTCTGCACTTCAAAAAGGGGCTTATGTAAATATCGACAATAACCCTTCGGCAGAATCTATCACCACTGTTCCTATTGCTGTGCCAATGATAGCAGGTCCTGCAACTATAACAGCGGTAGTAACTATGCCATCGCTATATGGATTATGGATTTCAATAGGGGCGGTAACAGTAGGAATTTTATTTAACTGGTTGGTTATGCGCAATAGCAAGGTATTGGGAAAATTTCTAAATAAATATAACCTACTAAACCCAACATCTCGTATATTTGGATTAATAGTTGCTGCTATTGGTGTACAGATGATACTAAATGGATTAAAGACCTATATTGAAACATTCTAACTAACAAAACAATCAAATAACCCAAGTTCGGGATAAGAGATAAGAAAGGGGCAATAATAGTTACAATATTTTTGCAATATCAATATTTTTTAATTAAATTTGCCTATTATTGCGAAAATAGTTAAAATTATAGTAGTGTCCGGCGAACCTGAGGATTGAATTTATGCACGTCATATCTACCCTAAAACACACCATATAAA
>CAYJCU010000093.1:0-7465 GCA_964368765.1 uncultured Rikenellaceae bacterium | reverse complement strand
GGGTAGATATGACGTGCATAAATTCAATCCTCAGGTTCGCCGGACACTACTAATTATTTGTAATTTATGTTATTAACCTAAGAAACGGTTTAAATTTTTATTGATTAGAAGAGTTTGGATAATCAAGCGTATAATGTAAACCAACACTCTGCTTTAACTCTTTTGCCTGCTTTATAATAATATATCCAACAGCTATCATATTACGAAGTTCGCAAAGTGGTTTTGATAGGGTTAGCGTGCGGTACATATCCTCTGTCTCGTTAAAAATAAGTGCCATACGATTAAAAGCACGCTCAAGACGTGTGTTAGATCTAACTATTCCTACATAATTACTCATTATTTGCTGTATCTCTTTATAACTCTGTATTATAGACACCATCTCTTCTGGATGCGATGTCCCCTCATAATCCCATAGTGGTATGCGGTGCTCTAGCTCTACACTATCAATATTCTCTTTAGCATGTTGCGCAATTCTATCAGCATACACCACCGCCTCAGTGAGTGAGTTAGAGGCTAGCCTATTAGCTCCGTGTAGACCAGTAAAAGAGCATTCGCCAGCTGCATATAGATTTTTTATAGATGTGCATCCCCAACTATCTACTATTATACCACCGCAGCAGTAGTGAGCAGCAGGCACAACAGGTATCATATCTTTTGTTATGTCGATACCTAATGTTAAGCACTTTTTATATATATTAGGGAACTTCTCAATAGTTTCAGCAGCAGGCATAAATGATACATCAAGATAAAGATAATCATCGCCGCTTGTCTTTAACTCAGCATCTATAGCACGTGCAACAACATCACGTGGAGCTAAAGAGCCCATCTCATGATATTTATGCATAAACTCATCCCCATCTCGTGTTTTTAGCACTGCGCCATGCCCCCTCAATGCCTCTGAGATAAGAAAAGATGGTCGCTCTGATGGATTATATAGTGAAGTGGGATGAAACTGAATAAACTCCATACCACTGATAGCACCTTTGGCACGATGAACCATAGCTATGCCATCTCCTGTTGCTACTATTGGATTGGTGGTTGTTTGGTATATATTACCTACTCCCCCCGTTGCTATTATTGTCTTCTTAGCAAGGTATGCAAATACCTTATTGTTTTTAAGATTAAGGATATAAGCACCAAAACACTTAATATTATCAGAGTGTTTTGTTACATGCTCTCCTAGATGGTGTTGTGTGAGTAAATCAACTGCAAAATGGTGCTCCAGCACATCTATATTAGGGTGTGTTTTCACTTTACGTGCTAGCATTGACTCTATCTCGCTTCCCGTAGAGTCTTTATGATGAAGGATACGTTTTTGGGTATGCCCACCCTCACGCACTAGGTCATAGCGTCCATCCGCCTTATCGAATCGAACCCCCCAACCTATTAACTCCTTAATCTGAGCAGGAGCATTCTCAACAACCATACGCACCACCTCTTCGTTGTTCTCATAGGAACCACACGACATTGTGTCTTTGATATGTTGCTCAAAAGTATCAGGAGAATATGTCACACTACATATCCCCCCTTGCGCCTTCTCTGTACTACTATCTGTAATCTCTCCTTTGGTTACAAGTAATACTTTATTATTTTTCGCTAACTTAAGGGCTAGCGATAATCCTGCTATACCAGAGCCTATAACCAAGAAATCAGCTTCACGTCTCATACTATAATCATTATATACAGCCCCAAAATTAGTTATTATTTATTTAATAACAACATATTTATACAAAAATTACAAAAATTATTTAATCGTCCCATAAAAAGGCGGTTAAATAATTTCGGGATATTACTGCCCTTTTTAAGGGTCTACTATTTATCCTCTCCCTCTGCAAATGTAGTTAGCGCATCTTTCATATCATTAACATCTATCAGTTTATTTACAATTGCATAGATAGTTAAACCAGCGGGGCTATGTATCTGTAATTTATTAGAGATATTACGACGGTGTGTCATAACAGTATAGGTAGAGAGAAATAACTCTTCTGCTATTTGTTTATTACTCATACCCTTAGCAATACAAGCAACAACCTCTTGCTCTCTTACACTTAACTCTACTTTCTCTTCGTTGTGGTTTCCTTCATTAATAAGTGTTGTTAGCAGCTCTTTTATAGTATTAATAGAGTCATATATAGAGATAACACCACTATAATTTTTAAATGCAGAGGCATCTGCAAGTGTTAATTGCAATGCTACCATCTTACAATTACTCAACACATTATTCAGTTTTGAAAAATTGGCCACTGACAAATGCGCAGGATTAACTATCACAATATCGGGTGGTGTTGATAACATGTTATTCTCAAGATCATCAATATGGGGATGATCTGCAATAACCACATCCAAATTTCCTAACATTTTCAATATCTGCACCACACCACTACGTATAATGATAGAAGGTTCTACTATAACTATATGTGTTCGTCTTATCATAAGCGTTTCCCTTCCATTTTTTTAATATATGGTATCAATATCTTATCTTCAACCATATTATGGGCTAATGAGTCTTTAGCACACACAAATATATCATAAAGTGCACTAATAAGCAAATTACTGCTATCTATTGGGCAATATTTTATTATAATATCTTTAAGTTCAGATAATTTTGAGTCTATATCATGATGATTTTCGCTAAAAATATCAATACTATAATCTCCAGTAGATATATTGCTATCTAGCGCAACAATATATGGAAATACATTTTTCTCTTCGTATTCCATATGTTTTCTAAGCTCTTCAGTGTACTCATCAAAGTACCTCGTAATAAGAACCCCCATCTCTATATTTTTAGCATCTTGCCCAATTGCCTCTACCAATTTTTTACGTATAACTGGCAAGCGGAAATTAAGGTAATAGGAGTGTGAGTTTTTAAGATAGTTTATCATCGTTGTTAATGATATATCTGTATCTAGCTCATAACTCTCTCCGTTAAGTAGATTAACAATAGCAAGAAATGTGTTTGTATCTAAATCATGACGCTTACACACCTCATCAATTGTACTATTTGAAAAACCTAATGAGATACCAAATCTACTTAATAGTAATAACATATTATGGTTATTGCATATTAGGTCGCTCATAAGGTCGGTTCCTCTATATTTACTAATATAATACATATCTACAATATTTTTTAAAATTATAACGTTATTTTTTAACCTGACTTCTACACACGCAAATAAATACCGAGGTGGCTTAAACCCGATATTTATTTGCAACTTAAATTAATCAGAAATGGCTTACAATGTTTCACAACATCAATGTAAATTTATAATGCAAAGATAGTGGTATTTTATATTCCGTGCAACTCCAAAAATTAAGTATTTTAGAACTATGTACTACCCAATTTTGAGTAGTATTAAGATAAAATGGCGAAAAAAGGGGGATTATTTATGGAAAAAAGAAAAAAAATAACTACTTTTGTATTCTAAAAATCATAGAAAATGGAAGATATAGTAAAAGATGGCGAAAGAGCCCTAAACTTCATAGAAGAGATAATAGAAAACGATATTAGAGGTGGTTTATCTGCAATACAAACACGTTTCCCACCTGAGCCAAACGGATATATTCATATTGGTCATGCTAAGGCGATATGCGTAAATTTTGGTCTTGCTCAAAAATATAATGGCAAATGTAATCTTCGTTTTGACGACACAAACCCAGTAAAAGAGGATGTTGAGTATGTAGACTCTATTAAAGAAGATATTAACTGGTTAGGTTTTCAGTGGGATAAAGAGCTATATGCCTCAGACTATTTCGAACAACTGTATGATTGGGCTGTTGATATGATTAAAGCTGGTAAAGCATATATTGACGAACAGACTCAAGAAGAGATACGCGCAGGTAGAGGTAGTGTTACAACGGCTGGAACTAACAGCCCATATCGTGATAGACCTATTGAAGAGAATCTTGACCTATTCACCAGAATGCGTGCAGGCGAGTTTGAGAATGGCGCAATGGTTCTACGTGCTAAAATAGATATGGCACACCCTAATATGTTGATGCGTGACCCACTTATGTATCGCATACTTCACTCAGAGCACCACAGAACAGGAGATAAATGGTGTATATATCCAATGTATGACTATGCTCACGGGCAGAGCGATTCTATTGAGAATATTACACACTCTATCTGTTCATTAGAGTTTGATGTTCATCGCCCTCTATATGATTGGTTTATTGAAACATTAAATATTTTCCCATCACACCAATATGAGTTTGCACGTCTTAACATCACAAATACAGTGATGAGTAAGCGTAAACTGCTATCTCTTGTTGAAGATAATATAGTTATAGGATGGGACGACCCACGTATGCCTACTATATGTGGTATGCGCCGTAGAGGATACACACCTCTGGCGATACGTAATTTTGCTGAGAAAGTTGGTGTTGCTAAACGTAATAATGTTATTGATTTAGGGCTACTTGAGTTCTTTGTAAGAGAGGATTTAAATAAGGTAGCTGAGAGACGTATGGCTGTCCTTAACCCTATTAAAGTGGTTATTACCAACTATCCTGAGGATAAGAACGAGATAATAAGCTGTATCAATAATCCTGAGGATGAGAGAGCAGGACGTCGTGATGTGCCATTTAGCAGATACATATATATAGATAAAGATGATTTTATGGAGGTGGCTCCTAAAAAATATTTCCGTCTAACATTAGGTGGAGAGGTGCGTCTTCGTTATGGTTATCTTATCAAGTGTGAAGAGGTTATTAAAGATGCAAACGGCGAGATAGTTGAACTGAGATGTACCTACGATACTGAATCTCTTGGTGGTAAATCGTCTGACGGACGTAAGGTTAAAGGTGTTATCCATTGGGTAGATGCTACCGCAGCTAAAGAGGTAGAGGTACGCATGTTTGACAGGTTATTTAACAAAGAGAATCCTGAAGAGTTTGAAGAGGGTGGCTCTTATCGTGATAATCTTAACCCTGAATCGCTTATCACATCAAAGGCATATGTTGAGCCTGAATTGATGAATGCTACTGAGGGGCAGAAGTTCCAATTTGAGAGATTAGGATATTTCTGTGTTGATAAAGATAGCTCAAAAGATAATATGATATTCAATCGCACTGTAACACTAAAAGATAGTTGGTCTAAAATAGTTAAACAAGGATAATGGAAGAGTATCACATACCAGTACTACTTAAAGAGAGTGTAGATGCCCTTGATATAGTTTCGGATGGAGTATATGCCGATCTTACATTTGGAGGTGGCGGTCACTCTAAAGAGATATTATCAAGAATAGGAGAAGAGGGTGAATTATACTCTTTTGATCAAGATTTGGATGTTATCTCTAACATACCAGATGATGATAGATTAACATTCATTAGGTGCAACTTCAAATATATGAGGGGTGCGCTACGTGCTTATGGTATTGAGGAGGTGGATGGAATCTTGGCTGATTTGGGTGTTTCATCGCACCATTTCGATGCAGAACAGCGTGGTTTTTCTATTCGTTATGATGCGCCATTAGATATGCGTATGAACCAAAAGGGCAACCTCTCTGCAAAAGATGTTGTTAATGGTTATGAGCATGCAGATTTATTGCGTATCATACGTGACTATGGCGAGATAAATAACCCACATAAGGTTGCATCAGCTATAGAGAGAGCGAGACCTATTAACACCACTTTTGAGCTATGCGACGCTGTTAGATACCTGACTTCGCAACATGAAGAGTCTAAATTTTTTGCGAAACTTTTTCAAGCAATACGTATAGAGGTTAATGGAGAGCTTGAATCTCTAAAGATGATGCTTGAACAAGGGCTAAAAATGTTACGTGTTGGGGGTAGATTTTCAGTTATCACCTACCACTCTCTTGAAGATAGACTGGTTAAAAATTTCTTTAAGTGCGGTAATTTTGATGGAGTTGTAGAGAAAGATTTTTTTGGACGTAGTCAATCTCCACTTAAACCTATTTCTAAAGTTATCATCCCATCTAACGAAGAGATAGAACGTAATAGCAGATCACGTAGTGCTAAGCTACGTATAGCGGTAAAAAATTAAATTAATAATGCCAATTAAGGTTTGGATTTTACCCGACCCAAATTGGAAAATTTAACTGAATTGAAGTTTAAAAGTTGATTGGATATGGCATTATTGGCTATAGATGACGCTTTTTTTTTAAAAAAAAGCTCGGCTAACGCCTGGCAAAAAAACGAAACCGCCCCTTAAAGTCGGTTTCGGGCGACCTAACGGTCGCTTTGCGCGCTCAAAATCCAACGAGATTTTCAAACCTTAATTCGCATTAATAGTAACCAAGTACAATTTACGATATGAAGAGATTAGTATATGTTGTGATTATATTGTTTTTAGCAACGCCACTATTTGGGCAGGTTAAATTTAGAAACATATCATTTGATACTGCTTTGGAATTAGCGGTTAAAGAGGATAAGTACCTATTTATCAGTTGCTACAATAGTAACAACAAAATAGATGAACTGTTTTTTGATAATGTATATGGCAACAAGGAGGTTAGCGAGTTATTAAATAATAAATTTATTGCTATACGTCTTGACTTAGTAAGTGGCGAGGGACCTTTCCTACAAAGAGCATATAACATATCAGTAGCTCCTACTTTTTTAGTACTCGACAAATCTGGTAAAGAAATATCTAGAAGTGTTGATATAGCTGAATATAATCCAGATAAGTTTAGAGCCAGAATAGAGAGTATGGTAAATAGCGGTATCTCTCTTGCTAGAGAAAAATTTAATCACTCTTTAGATGGAGCTAACGACTATATTCAGGTACTAAACGATAACTACCTAATAAGAGAGCGAGATAAGGCTTTATCATCTCTTTTTTCACGTAGGAGCAGTATAGACAACTATCGCCCTGAAAATTTTGAGTTCTATAATAAATTTTTATATAGCATATTTCATCCGCTAACAATCTCTATTATGGCAGATGAAGAAAACGCAGTGAAATATTTAGGAAAGAAAAGATACAACAGTTTTATTAATGAGAAGGTAGCTCAAACTATCTCAGACTATATAACCAAGGGCACTATTACCAATGAAAGAGTGCGAGAGCTTGTTAGTCTATCTAAGAAACACAAAGTTATGCGCAGTAGTTTCTTAAGCTATTTCGAAACTGTTACCTCTAGCATGGAGAGAAAAAGCATTGAAGAGATACTATCATATACAACTAAAAAGATGGGCTCTTTTGATGATAGTGAAAAACTATGTGTGATTAGGTATATCAAAACACTTACTAAGAGTTTAGATGATGTTAATAGCATTATTGACTTCTTTCATGAGCTAAGAAACAGAGCAAAAAGTACTACTGAAAGAGAGTTCTATACCGATAACATAAGGTTACTAGAGACGATATTATAGTAGTATTATAAAAGGTAATGTCCCCCAAAAGCAAGCTTTTGGGGGACATTACTTTTTATAATTAGGGGTAGTCGCAAAACTATATTAAAGCTGTATTTCAATCAGTTACGACCTAATAATAGTT
>CAYJCU010000092.1:0-7690 GCA_964368765.1 uncultured Rikenellaceae bacterium | reverse complement strand
TGTAAGCCCCTATAATTTAAATTATAACTAATTTATTGCAGGATAGGTAGTTACTGGGTTTTTTTGATTTTTTTACCGGACAACAATATTTAATTATCCTTAAATTTCAAAACACCATCTTCCAAATAAATCTCGTGAGTTACTGGCTCTGACCATTTTTCTGGATTCATACTTATTAGCTGAGACGGCTGAGACACGACGGTCATTTTGAATTCAGTTGATGATTTAATAATTTTTGTAGCTTCTAGTTCTTTGTTTAATATTAATTTGATGTCACTTTCTGTAAGCACAAAAATAGCCATACGTGATACATTGGTTGAATAGTTAGGTCCCATAAATATCAGAGCGATTGAAGTATCTGTTAATGGAACACTTATAAAATAAGGATTGTTAGCGTATTTACTAAATTGTGAAACGTGCGATTTTGGAATTTGTGAATTTTTGTATTTAATTAACCAATCAGCATCTTCAAAATATAATTTCTCTTCTCCGTTAATAAAAAATTGCATAATATTATAATCTCCAGGAGAATCGTGTATAGGCCATCTATTCCCGATTTTCAAAATATACTCTGCATCCCCCACAGTAAATACAACAGAATCTCTATGTTCGTAGTCTTGTGGTATGTTTTTTGTTTTTACTTTATAATCGATATTTTTTTCATCATAAGTAATCAATCCATCTTTACTTAGCGAAAATAAATTTGTATTTTCAAAATTTTTCATTGATATTGTTATTATAGCTAAAATTAGCAATATTAGTGTTTTTTTCATATGATAATAATTTATTATTGGCTGAATTCAACCTGCAATTAAAAAATTAAAGATAAAATTTCACTCTCTGTATTTAGATATATATTTAATCTAATTACATCTCATTCTTAATAGCTTTGAAAGTCCCATTCTTAAGGTCTACAAGATCTCCAATTTTTACGAGTGAATCTATCTGGTTTTGTATAAAATTCGCTTTTGTAAGAGAATCCATTTTTAAAGCCCTTATTTTATCTCGATTATTAATGCCAATAGAGGCTCGTATCTCCGTTTCAGTATATATCCTAGGTGGTGATTTAACTTCTGTCCATTTAATATGTGGGGCGATTTCCCTATTCAAATGTCCCTCCACAGTTATATATTTTCGTTTTGTGACTTTATTATTTTTATTGGCAAGATATTCATCTGGATAGAATTTAATAACATCACCATCAATGCCTTCAATATAGAGATCTCGCACAACCTCTCCGCTCTCTGCAAGAATATATACTCGAACAAAATAATCTGGTATATAGGGTTTAAGGACTTCTGCTTTGCTATCCCATTTCTGTCTTTTAAATACCTCTTTTTCTCTCTCTGTTGGCATAAAAGTTACTCTATAGCCGTATTTACCTTGATGTTTGATTCCTACAAGAACCTCTTTATAATTTAAATGTACACGAGAAATATCTATCTCTCTACCATCTAAATTATACCCTTCAGACCTTTTGTTTATACCATCTATTGCTATTTTAATTAATAGCGAATCTCTTTCCTCTTTTGGAAGCTTATCTAAATTTTTATATTGTGCAAATGATATATTTGCAAATAGTAGCAATAATGTTATTAATGTTGTTTTCATAAATTTTCAATTACTCTAAATATTCGTAATGAATTAGCAAATGAACATACTAACTAAAAAATAGTATCGTTAGAAACATAGCCCACCAAATATTACAATCTACTGCCATTCTAATTACATCTCATTCTTAATAGCTTTGAAAGTCCCATTCTTAAGGTCTACAAGATCTCCAATTTTTACGAGTGAATCTATCTGGTTTTGTATAAAATTCGCTTTTGTAAGAGAATCCATTTTTAAAGCCCTTATTTTATCTCGATTATTAATGCCAATAGAGGCTCGTATCTCCGTTTCAGTATATATCCTAGGTGGTGATTTAACTTCTGTCCATTTAATATGTGGGGCGATTTCCCTATTCAAATGTCCCTCCACAGTTATATATTTTCGTTTTGTGACTTTATTATTTTTATTGGCAAGATATTCATCTGGATAGAATTTAATAACATCACCATCAATGCCTTCAATATAGAGATCTCGCACAACCTCTCCGCTCTCTGCAAGAATATATACTCGAACAAAATAATCTGGTATATAGGGTTTAAGGACTTCTGCTTTGCTATCCCATTTCTGTCTTTTAAATACCTCTTTTTCTCTCTCTGTTGGCATAAAAGTTACTCTATAGCCGTATTTACCTTGATGTTTGATTCCTACAAGAACCTCTTTATAATTTAAATGTACACGAGAAATATCTATCTCTCTACCATCTAAATTATACCCTTCAGACCTTTTGTTTATACCATCTATTGCTATTTTAATTAATAGCGAATCTCTTTCCTCTTTTGGAAGCTTATCTAAATTATTATATTGTGCAAATGATATATTTGCAAATAACAGCAATAATGTTATTAATGTTGTTTTCATCCTAAAATCAACATTACGCAACTCTGTAGCATTGTTTTCGAAATAGCTACGTGCATCGTCAATAGTAAATGTAGCATCATCTTTTTTATCCTCAGATTGACTAGTAGGGTCATGCTCGCAAGAGGTAGAAGTGAAGAGAATGATTAATAAGTGTAAGAAATTTTTTTTCATAAATCATAGTTTAAAATTAAAAAAATCTTTCTGCCAATTTAGCTAATCCTTCAACAATGCAAATATATAAATAATTTCTTAAAATAACAATCATTTTTTATATTCTTCAAATTTTCTCACAATAATGAACAGATTAAATTTTGTGTGTATTTTTTTTATCTTGAGGCTCTTCAGGTTTGCTATCAGGGAATTTCTTATACACATACATCACTAAAAGAAGTGTTGGGGTTGACCATTTTTTTTAGTAGTGTCCGGCGAACCTGAGGATTGAATTTATGCACGTCATATCTACACTAAAACACACCATATAAAGTACCATGTACTGACTGGTGTGTTTTAGTGTAGATATGATATATATAAATTTAAGCCTCTGATTTTCAAGTTACTAATATAATTAACCGCATTTAAAAGGGGTGGCTAATTACCAACTACCGCCAGCTCCGCCACCACCGAAACCGCCGCCTCCGAAACCACCAAAACCACCGCCACTACTAAAGCCACCGCCGCCGCCATAGCCACCGCTACTGCGTCCAGAGCCCATCATGCCTATTAATATCCATGGCAGTATAGAGTCGCTAGCTGTTGAACCGCTACTAGTTATATTATCGCCCCTGCGCTTACGTGGTATTAACATTGAGAGGATAAAAAATAGGATAAATATAATAAGTGAGAATGATGAACCACCTCTCCTCTTCTTTGATTTATTATAATCATCAGCCGTATATTCGCCCTTAGCTAATGAAACCAACACATCAACACCTTTAGCCAGACCAGCAGCCGTCTTTCCCTGCTGGAAATAGGGTATCATATCATTATTCACAATAGCAGAGGCAGTAGCATCAGGGATAGCTCCCTCTAAACCATAGCCCACAGCAATAAAAATCTGACCACGTGAGTTACCCACTTTGGGTTTATAGAGTATAACAACACCATTATCTTTACCCTTATGACCTACGCCCCACTCTTGCCCTAACTCAGTGGCATATTGCGATATATCCTCTCCGTTGAGAGATTTAACCGTAACAATAACCATCTGCGTAGATGTTGAGTCGTTAAAGCTACGTAATCTCGTCTCTAGGGCACGCTCTTCGTTATTCGAAAGCACCTTAGCAAAATCATGTACCATACGCCCCTTGATAGGCTTAGGGTAGTTCTGCCCCCATACCACTACTGATAATAGTAGTAGTAACACGACCAAAGAGAACCTATTTAAATTTTTAATCATAATAATACAATATTACTTATGTGAATTTAAAAATATCGTTGTTTTTTTTGCAAGGGCTATGCAATATCCAACCAACTTTTAAACCTCAATTCTGTTAAATTATTTAATTTAGGTAGGGTAAATCCAAACCTAAATTGGCATTACTTACCAAATGATATTTCATCTGGCAATTCATTTATATCACCACTCTGATAAGGGAAAAACTCTTTTAGTTTTTCGCCTGAGATAAGTATCGCTTGTGATATACCCTCAACATAGTTACCTGCCTTGAAATATTCTGCCATAATCTTATAGCAATCATCCCAAAAACCATCCTTAACAACACTGTTGATACCACTGTCTCCAATAATAGCGCATTTACGTGACTTATAAGCCACATAAATCAACACACCATTATGTAGTTCTGTTTTATCCATACCTAACTTATGAAACTCTTTAAGAGCGGCATTGATAGGATTTCCTAAACAGATAGAATCTATATGAACACGTATCTCTGCCGAAGAGCCACGCTCAGCCTCAACAATAGCATTTACTATCTGTTGTTGCTCCTCATCACTAAAAAAACGTTTTGTTGCCATACCTAAAACTCCACTTTTGGAGCAACCTCAGCACCCTCTTGCGCCTCGAAATACTCTTTTTTATCAAAACCGAACATCCCAGCTATGATATTACGAGGAAATGTGCGTATAAATGTATTATACTGACGTACTGCATCGTTAAAACGACGTCTCTCTGTAGAAATACGGTTTTCTGTACCCTCTAGCTGAGCTTGTAACTGCATAAAATTTTGATTAGCCTTAAGATCAGGATAACTCTCTGAGATAGCCATAAGACGTCCTAACGCCTGTGATAACTCGCCCTGTGCTGCTTGATATTTTTGCAGTGTCTCAGGTGTTATATCTTCAGGATTAATAGTTATCTGCGTAGCTTTAGCACGTGCAGCAATAACACCCTCAAGGGTCTCTTTCTCATGTGATGCATAACCCTTAACACTACTCACTAGGTTAGGGATAAGGTCTGAACGACGCTGATACTGATTCTCTACCTGCGACCACGACGCACCAACCGCCTCATCTGATATAACTAATTTGTTATAAGTCCCTCTGAACGATGAGAAGATAATAACAATAACTAGAAGCACCGCTCCTAAAACAATCCAACTCTTTTTCATATTCTTTTTTTTTATATATTTTAAAACATAGACAAATATAGTGATTTTTTTACACTTATAGGCTTTATCACAAAAAAAATCACTATATTTGCCTACTCTATTTTTAACAATTAATCAACGTATGAGAAAATCAAAAATATTAAACGTTATATTCAATATTATTATTGTGCTAAGCATAATGGTGATAGGTTTCTTTATTGGCTTTATGATAAGAGGTAACAATCGTGGTTACTCGTCGGCAGATAAAGAGTTTGTTAAGACTATACTAGGTAGTCAGCATCCATCTGGGCAAAAATATACTACTATATTCACACTGATAGATAACAACTATTATGAAGAGATAAATGTAGATTCAATAGCTGAGTCGATGATACCAACACTACTTAGTAAATTAGATCCTCACTCTAGTTATGCGCCACCAAAAGATGCAGTATTATCGAGAGCCAATTTACAGGGTAATTTCGATGGTATAGGTGTTACGTTTAATATGATAACAGATACAATAGTTATTCAGAGTGTTATACCAGGTGGCCCAAGTGACAAAAAAGGTTTAGTGGGCGGAGATCGTATCATGACAATAGATAACGAACTAGTGGCAGGGCAGAAAATACCTAGCGACTCTATACTCTTACGCCTACGTGGTGTAAAAGGAACAACCGTTATGTTAGGTATTAAACGTGACGAGGTAGATTCAGTAATGAATGTGCCGGTGGTTCGTGATAAGATAATTATCAACAGTATTGATGCCGCATATATGGCAACCCCAACAACAGGTTATATCAAGCTGCTTAGGTTTGCTAGCTCGTCGCATACAGAGATGAAAGAGGCTATTAACAAGCTATATAATCAGGGTATGAAACATCTTATTCTTGATTTAACAGAGAACAGGGGGGGGTATCTTAACCAAGCAATACTTATCTCTAACGAGTTTCTACCTAAGGGTAATGCTATTGTATCAACACAGCACCGTGGCGAGAAGATGGACGAAACGGTTGCCGATGGGCGAGGTAGTTATATAGGTCAAGATGTTATTGTTTTGGTTAATGAGAACTCAGCATCCTCTAGTGAGATAGTTGCAGGCGCACTGCAAGATAATGATGTGGGAACGATAGTGGGTCGCCGCACCTTTGGTAAAGGTTTAGTGCAGCAATCGGTACCACTTAATGATGGCTCGCTACTTAATCTTACTGTAGCCACTTACCACACCCCAACAGGTAGATCTATACAACGCCCGTATAATGGTAATAAGGGCGATTATGATTTTGATTACTATAACAGGATAATAGGTGGTGAGCTAATGAATAAGGATAGTGTTAAGCTTGATTCAACACTTCGTTACACAACACCTAAAGGTAAGGTTGTTTATGGCGGTGGAGGTATTATGCCTGATGAGTATGTTGCTATTGATACAGCTAAATATACTATTGCAGAGCGTAAATTACTTATATCTATTGTTATGATAAGATATACTAACGACTATATATCAAAGCACCGCAAAGAGCTTAATGAGATAAAAACATTTGAAGAGCTAGAGAGTTATTTCAAAAAAGATGGCGATAGGCTATATGATGGATATATTAAATATGTTAATAAACATGGAGCTAAGATAACAGCTAAAGAGGCGAAAGCATCTCGCCACTCTGTTGAAAATGTATTAAAGGCACGTGTGGGGCAGCTTACACAGGTAGGAGATAACGCATTCTATAAATATATCCAAACAGAGGATGACATAACAATGCGTGCCCTTGAACTGATTGAAGAGAAGGAGAGAGAGTAATTGAAGAGGTATCTGTTTATAGTTTTAGGTATTTTAGTTTTGGTAATAGGTATAATAGGTATTGTTATACCTGGTTTGCCAACAACACCTTTTTTGTTATTAAGTGCTGCGCTTTTTGCTCGTAGTTCTCAGCGGTTGCTTATTATGCTACAAACAAATAGGCTTTTTGGGAGATATATAAATTCGTATAGGCGAAGAGGGGGCATGACCCTACAACAAAAGATATATGCAATATCACTTATGTGGTGCATGGTTTTATTATCTATTTTTTTAAGGATAGATAGTAATATTGTTAAATATATTTTGTTGGGAGTAGCCCTTATCGGTACAATAGTAATGGGTTTTGTAATAAAAACATCAAAAGAGGATTAATTATGGGAAAGATTATTGAACTTTGTAGATTTACTAACCCACTTGATGGGTCAATAGCACAAGGTATACTTCAAGGAGCGGGTATCGAGTGCGAACTTACAGATGTATATACCAGCACCATATATCCTATTGCTGGAGTTATGAATAATAGCATTAAATTACTTATCAATGAGGATGATAGAGAGTTAGCGGAAGAGATATTGGCGGCTCAATTTAGCAATGAGGAGTAGTTGTCATGTTCACAAAACGGCGTTTTGTGAACATGCTTTTTTCCGGCTCACACTACCGGTCTGGAAGACCGCCCGCCGGCGTGAGGCGAAAATGTTTTAAAAATTTGTATTCGGCACGGCGTCCGCCACCGCTAAAAAAGAGATATTATCACGTAGGGAAACGTAGTGATAATATCTCTCGGTGGACGCACGATTCGCCAGAATCGAATCATCTTTTACATCGGGCTAGTCGCAAAACCCCAAAAATAAAAAAATAGTCGTGTTCTTCAGGCGAA
>CAYJCU010000091.1:0-7907 GCA_964368765.1 uncultured Rikenellaceae bacterium | reverse complement strand
TCTTCGCCTGAAGAACACGACTATTTTTTTATTTTTGGGGTTTTGCGACTAGCCCTAAAGCGACGAAACGGTTTTTTTTGCAAGGCTGAAAGCCGAGTTTTTTTCGGGCGTTTGCCCTATATAACTCGATTCAATAAACAGAGTTTTGCTACTATCCTATACTAGCAAGATATACTTTAATGTCATTATAGCTAATATCTTCGCCTAATACCTCTTTAAGAGATGATAATGTGCCATCGTAATGCTCTATTTTACTTGCTATTAACTCTAATTTATCAGGTGATATAAACTCATTTACATCTAATTCTCCACTAGAAATATATAGCGATAAGTGGTGGACTATTGTAGACTCTTTTAAGCCTCTCTCTAAAGCAATAGCCTCTACCGTAGCCCCATCCTTATACATTTGATATGATATTTCGTTTGTAGTTGGTTTGTTACGATCTTCTAAAATGGTATATTGAATTGATGATGGTGTGATATTGTTACTTTTGCAATAGTCATCAACAATATCAATAATATCATCGCCATACTGGCAAAGTTTCTGTTTTCCTATACCCGAAACACTCTTAAGGGCATCAATAGAGCAGGGTAGTGTAGCAACTATATTTAGTAGTGTTTTATTACTCATGACAGTGAAGAGAGGTTTGCCTATCTCTTCGCCTATACTACGTCTCCATTCACATAATGAGTTATATAACTCACTATGTTCTATATCATTTAAAGATACTTTTACTTTTTTTGTACTCTCTTTATCTTTTTTATCTGCGATAATTGCTCCCAATCTAATCTTACGATATAACTCTACTGTTATACCATCACCACTGCAACAGCTATCTAGGTATCCAACTTTATAACCTAAATCGCCATTTATATTGGTTCTAAACAATTTTATTTTTTTCTCAAGCTCTTTTGTATCGACATTTAACAATTTTAGCTGCTCTTCAACACTCTTAAAATAGTCTAGTTTTGATTTGAAATAGTTTGCTGCTTTATATAGCCTCTCTTTGATTAGTGTATCATTAATATAGTCATCGCTATTATTGATAAGTCTCTCTGCCTGTTGTTTAAACCTGATAGACACCTCACTTACCTCATCTTCTAGCATCACTATCTGCTGGTTAAGCTCTTCACAAAATTGTGGATAACTAGCTTTTAGATTGAAATTTGCAAATGATTGAAGTGTGTAAAGGTTTTTCATCATGCCACTATAATCAAAAATATCTACTACCATACTCTTATAATACTCTCTCTTATGGTGTTCTATATCGCTCTCATTACCTTGATTATCTACTACATAATCATTAAACTGCTCTACCTGCTGATTCCTGATAATAGCAGATGGAGCAAAAGGAGATAATAACACTATCCCCTCTAATGTGCGGCACCTACTAAATGCAACATACGACTGCCCATGAGCAAAGGCTCTATCTACATCAATAATAACTTTGTCAAATGTTAAACCTTGACTTTTATGTATTGTTATTGCCCATGCGCATTTCAGTGGTAGTTGTGTAAAAGTACCTATTATCTTCTCATCTATTTCACCACTCTCGCTATTTAACTGATACTCTTTATTCTCCCACTGAATAGGCGATACAACCATCTCCTCATCACTATCTTTAGGAATAACAGTTGCAGATGTCTCACTCAAAGCTGTAATAGTAGCCATCATACCATTATAGTAGTTACGTTCATCAATCTTTCCGTTTTTTATGAACATCACCCGTGCACCTACCTTAAGCTCTAAGTTAGTATCATTAGGGTAGCTACTCTCTATAAATGTACCATTAACCTCAGCAGGGTAGAGCATAGTTTCTGACTCTAGCTCGCAAAGGTGCTTGCTATTTATTGATTGTGCCTTATGTACATGTGTTGTTAGGGTGATATATCCCTCTTCTCTCGGTGGTTCAAAATCAGGTAAATAACGTTTATTAATCTCAGATGCTAACTCATTTGTCACTCTATTCTCTCTAATAGCATTTAGGATATTAGTAAAATAGGTATCGTTCTGACGAAATATCTCTTGTAGCTCTATATTTACAATATTTGCATCTCTAAATGCTTTTGAATCAAAAAAATATGGCGATTGATAATGATTCTTCAGTATCTCCCAATCATCATCTTTACACACAGGGGCAAGTTGTTGTATATCTCCAATGAGTAGTAGTTGCACCCCTCCAAAAGGACGATTTATTCTACGCTCTCTACGCAAAACATCATCAACGGCATCTAACATATCACATCTAACCATACTTATCTCATCAATAACAAGTAGGTCTAGCGATTTAAAGAGTTCTTTTTTTATTTTGCTGATACGTTGAAATCTCTTTCGCCCCTCCTCAAAATGTGGTTGGTTTATTATGTATGGGGTAAATGGTAACATAAATAGAGAATGAAGAGTAACACCACCTGCATTGAGTGCAGCAATACCCGTAGGGGCGGCTACTACCACTCTTTTATCTATCTGCTTAACCACTTCATGCAAAAATGTTGTCTTACCAGTACCAGCCTTACCCGTAAGAAAAATATTCGCATTTGTGTGCATTAAAAAATTTCTTGCTAACTCTATCTCTCTATTTACTTTCATACCGTATTTCATTTATTTATAGTAGTGTTCTTAGAGCCTGAGGATCATATTCATACACGCCATATCTACTCTAAACCCAATCCTCAGGTTCGCCGGACACTACTAATTATTTTTCAGGATAAAAATAATTTATATACAAAAGATGATTAACAAAAACTACCCCTTGTTAATCATCCTCCGTTACATAATATATATCTGTATCAACTACTGAACTGAAATAATTGCAAATCTATTAAGCTCAATCTGCTCATATTCATTATTTCCGCCATTAGCTTTAACTGTTAGTCTGCTAGGCGAAATGCCATACTTATTTATAAGTGTATTATATACAGCATTTGCACGCTCTAAGCTAAGTTGTTTATTATAGCTAGTAGTACCAGTTGTAGCATCAGCATTACCTATAATAATAAAGTTATTAGTGCTACCCTTAATTCTCTCAGCCGCCTCAGCAATACTCTTCATATCATCTGCAGATAGTTGAGCAGAGTTGATTTCAAATAGACTCCTAGATAAAGTTGTGTTACTAGGTAATGTAGTTAATGTGTTCGTAGTAGGTTCAGATTCAGTTGGCTCAGAAGTTGTTGCTTTAGCTGCAGGAACTACCTTAACAGCTTCAACTGTTGATGGTTTTTCTTCTACCTCTTCGATTTTCTTAGTAGCTTCTGTATTAGTTGTAGCTACCACTTTGCTCTCCTTTATTGGTTCTGCTTCAGTTGGAGTTACAACCTCTTCAACTGGCTCACTCTTTTTGATTGCCTCTTTGTAGTGACTTTTAGTAGGAGCTACTGCATCTCTCTCTTTGAAGTCTCGTGCATAGTGCTTTCCAAAATTATAGCCTAGACCTAACGTTGCTGCAACAGGAAATAATTTTTCGCCACTTACATGATCTGAATTTACATATTTTATCTCTGTTGAAGATGCACGTAATTCAAAATTAACATCTAAACACTTTGTTATTCTAAATCTATTAATAAGACCTCCAACAATGAATGGCTCGCTAGAAGACTCTATTATAGGGGCTACTGTTGTTTTTTCTCCCTCTCCAGAAAGATATATGCCATAACCAACAAACGGAACTAGATTATAGAAGCGCTCATTCTTGTGTCCTGCAAAGATTGATGATGCGTTAAACATAATGTTAGCACTTAATCCAGTTGAGTTCCAGTTATGAGGACGTGGATAACCAACAACGTTAGTTCTCATTCTGTGTCCTGAGTAGTGTATTCTAGCACCAAAATATGGATTAATCCATTTACCTACAGCTGCATCTAGTTGGAATAGACCGTGATCATCAAGCTCTTCAAATAGCGAAGCTTCTCTTAAGCCACTATTTTTAGCTATGTTTGAACCTAAACCAGCACCCACCGATACAAACCAATTATCTAATATGCCACCTGCAACATACTTCTTCTTCTCTACCGATTTTTTTGAATCTTGTGCATTAGAGGTGTTGATAACACCTATAAGCGCAATGATTAGAATTAAAGTTCTTTTCATAATAATTCTGTGTTTTTAATTTAACAATTCCTTTCGGGGTGCAAATATAATGAAAAAATATTATATGAACAAAATTTATGCAAATAACAGCAATAAAATTGTTGTATTTTATCGCTGTTATTCTGTGTATTTTATCTTTTTATTTTTGCAAAGTACTGATTAATTGATTTATACGTTTTAGTGTTTCGTCTTTGCCAATTATCTCCATAATTTCAAAAAGATTTGGTCCCATTGATGTACCAACTAATGCTAATCGTAGTAAATTCATGATTTGCCCCATTGGTAAACCCTCTCCCTTTATCCAACTGTGAACAGATGGCTCAAGAGATGCACTCTCAAAAATGTCGCTTGAGTTTAATATCTCAACCACCTTAGAGATATGATCTAACACGTCTCCCTTAAAGTGCTTATCAATAACTTTCTGGTCATACTCTTGTGGTGCAGTGAAAAAGTAGCTAGACATGCTCCAGAAATCTTTTACAAAGTTACAACGCTCTTTTATCATTCCGCATATCTTTTCAGTAACCGCCTTGTCAGCATTAATCCCCTTCTCTAGAAGAATAGGAGTGTATAATTCAGCAAGTTCGCTATCTGTTTTTAACTTAAGATACTGAGCATTAAACCACTCTGTCTTTACAGGATCGAAACGAGAGCCCGATTTACCAACTTTATTGATATTGAATAGTTTAATAAGCTCGTCCATAGACAGAATCTCTTGCTCTGTGCCAGGATTCCACCCTAATAGCGCAAGCATATTGATAAAAGCATCGGAAAAATATCCATCTTCACGATAGCCACGAGACTCCTCCCCCTCAGGTGATACCCATTTAAGTGGGAATACTGGGAATCCTAACTTATCACCATCACGCTTGCTTAGTTTACCTTTACCGCTCGGTTTAAGCAGTAGTGGCAGGTGTGCAAATAGTGGTTGAACCTCACTCCATCCCAACGCACGATATAGCATATAGTGTAGCGGCAGTGATGGTAACCACTCCTCTCCTCTAATAACGTGGCTGATATTCATAAGATAGTCATCTACAATATTTGCTAGATGGTATGTTGGAAGTTTATCAGCAGCTTTATAAAGAACCTTATCATCAAGTGTAGAGCTATTAACAATAACCTCTCCCCTAACAATATCTTGCATCACTATTGTCTCATTCTCAGGCATCATAAAACGGATAACCCAATTATTTTGTGTTTCTAACAATTTCTCAACCTCGTCAGCAGGTAGTGATAGAGATGTGCGAAGAGATTTACGTACCTCATAGTTATATACAAATGTCTCTCCTTTGCTCTCCTTCTCAGCACGCATAGCGTCAAGTTCTTCTGCTGAGTCAAAGGCGTAATATGCCCATCCAGTATCAATAAGCTGTTTAGCATATTTCCAATATATCTCTTTGCGCTCACTCTGACGGTATGGAGCACAATCTCCACCTACTGAAACACCCTCATCAATAGTTATGCCACACCATTTAAGAGCCTCAATAATATAATCCTCTGCCCCAGCAACAAAACGCTGAGAATCTGTATCCTCTATACGAAGAATGAACTTACCACCATTCTGACGAGCAAAAAGGTAGTTATAAAGTGCTGTGCGCACTCCTCCTATATGTAAAGCCCCCGTAGGACTTGGTGCAAAACGCACTCTCACTTCTCTACTCATATTTATGCTAACTTTCTTTTTTTTCTTTACGTAATTTAATATCCTCCTCAACCCTTTTTTCAATTAATTTACCATTCTTGAAATGAATACGAGTATATCTTGTTGTATGTGTATCAGACATAGAGGTGCCATAACTGTTTTTATAGATATATACCTCAACCCCTTCGCCATCTTCATCATAATATAGCTCAGTCATTGATGGGTGACCGTGTAATGATAGTACATACTCTTTTGTGTCTCCTAGTTTTAACTCATATTTTGAGGTGCTAAAAACCATTGTAGAGCAACCGATGGCTAAATGTGATACTATTACTAATAATATTATTTGCTTCATAATCAAATTATTATTCGAATATAGTTTATATTTAACCTGAGTTTTGGATAAAAATAGTCATACTATTTCTTATCTAAAACTCAGGTTTCTAAAAATGCGAGCCTATCCAAAATTGGATTTAGGTGAGTTATACGTTGAATAGGAAGTGCATTATATCCCCATCTTGCACAATATACTCTTTGCCCTCAATAGATATTTTACCAGCCTCTCTACACGCCTTCTCAGAGCCTAATGCTATATAATCATCATACTTAATAACCTCAGCACGTATAAAACCCTTCTCAAAATCGGTGTGTATAACGCCAGCCGCCTGCGGAGCTTTTGTCCCCTTAGCGTATGTCCAAGCGTGCGACTCTTTCTCACCAGTAGTGAAATATGTCTCAAGATTAAGTAGGCTATATGCCGCTTTTATCAATCTACTAACGCCAGACTCCTCAAGACCTATTTCGTCAAGGAACATTTTACGCTCTTCATAATCCTCAAGCTCGGCTATATCTGCCTCAGTAGCTGCCGCAACGATTAATATCTCAGCATTCTCCTCAGCAACAGCAGCTCTAACAGCATCTACATGTGCATTGCCATTCACCACACTGCCCTCATCAACATTACAAAGATATAAAACAGGCTTATTTGTAAGTAGGTGTAAATCGAAAAGAAGCTTAGAATCCTCTTTATCTAGCTCAATCATACGTGCTGATTTACCCTGAACAAGAACCTCCTCATAACGCTTTAATAGGTCAAAAATACGCTTTGCTTGCTTATCCCCACCTGTCTCAGCCTGCTTCTTAACTTTAGAAATACGTGTCTGAACAGTCTCCAAATCTTTAAGTTGTAGCTCTGTATCAATAATCTCTTTATCTCTTACTGGATCTACTGTACCACTTACGTGTGTAATATTTTCATTCTCAAAACATCTAAGAACATGAATAATAGCATCTGTCTCACGGATATTTGCTAAAAATTTATTTCCTAGACCCTCACCCTTAGATGCACCCTTAACAAGTCCTGCAATATCAACTATCTCGATTGTTGTAGGAATAATTTTGCGCGCTTTATCTATATTTGCAAGTGTTGTTAGTCTCTCGTCTGGCACAACTATTACACCCACATTAGGCTCTATTGTACAGAACGGAAAATTTGCTGCTTGTGCCTTTGCATTTGAAAGACAATTAAAAAGTGTTGATTTACCCACATTTGGTAGACCCACTATACCACATTGTAACGCCATATTTTGTTTTTTATATTATTAACGATTGTTGTTTATTGTAAAGATAGAATATTGCCACCGCACCAAGTATAATAACAATCATTGCAATAATAATTACCCAATCCTTACCTCTCTTTTTAGGCTCATTTGACGAATAATCAAACTGTTGATTATTGCTATTGATTGAACCTCTTGTATTATCTGTTTTTTCGAAGATAGAGCTAACTGATGAACGTTTTGTGGCGGTTTGATTAATAGCTGATTGCTCATCTTTACGTTTGAAATTAAACTCTCTCCGTGATGTGTTGCTGCTATTTGTTTTAGTCTGTGTTTCAACAATTACAGCCTTTTCACTTTTTCTAGGTTGCTCTGATTCTGTTTTATCGACCCTCTTAGCCTCAAAATTTTTGAAACTAGAACCGTTGCCATAACGCTGTGTAGCTCTATTTTCGCCACCTACTCTATCAAAAAAACGCTTTTTGTCATTTCCTTCAAGAACCTCACCGAAACGACGTGGTTTAAAACGCTCGTTAAAACGTCCTGAACTGCTATTATCCTCAGGCTCTTCAATCACCTCAGGCTCTTCAACCATCTCAGGCTCTTCAACCATCTC
>CAYJCU010000090.1:0-7908 GCA_964368765.1 uncultured Rikenellaceae bacterium | reverse complement strand
ATTGTAGGATAGGTAGTTACTAGGTTTTTTGATTTTTTTACCGGACAACAATAATTTTATATATTACGATTCTAGCGAATCGTGCTAAACAAAGGGGTTCACAAAACTCAGTTTTGTGAACCCCTCATATATATTACTAGTGCATCTATCACATATATTATTCTCCGCTACTCTGCAAATATCGCAAATTCAGCACCCGAACCATAATCCTGTCCGTTTTGTTCGCTCAAAGCAGTAAAACGAATATACCTCCCTTTAATAGGCTTGTCAAAGATAACTCTCTTCTCTTTTGATGTAGAGTCGAATGCCCCTTTATAAATAGGCTCGCCCCAGCTCTTGCCATCAAGACTTATGTGTATTGTGTACTCTTTTACATTGCCATTAGTGCCACTTGTACGTGGTGTGTAGCTAAAGCCCTTAATAGTTTTCACCTCATAAGCATCGAAATCTATCCAGTGAGGGTATTTTGCAAGTGTAACACTATATGTTGAGTGCCAAATGGTGTTAAGATCGCCATCTACAAGATATTTTGCTGAACCTCCCTCTTCGCTACTTGCATAGATAACATCAATAGGCACCTCCTCTATCTTATTGTATGTTGCACTACATTTAATCATTTTATTATCTTTATTCCATGCTGTTACTTTCCCTCCGTTACGTAGGTTGAAAGGTTGATTATACTCTTTAGGCTTTGAGTTATTAATAGAGTATAGTACCGTGCTGTTACTATTAGCACCTAGTATCTTTACTTCGCCTGTCTTGCTACGTGATATGGCTAGCGGAGAGATTGCCTTTGTGGTTACAGGCACAGTCTCTTCTAAATCTCCCTTTGCAGGGCGTATAATAAAGCCTATATTATTGTAGTGTGCCGTTACCCTATCCTTAGTGAGTGGTGCACCCTGTCCACAACTATTGCCACCCAATCCTGTTACACCACTATTTATATTAAGGTATGTATCTCCAATAGTAGGTAGCTTGTGAGGATGCGAGGCTAGTGTCATATCAAGTGCTGAGTATGGTAGTGCAGCAACAGATAGCGGATTATTATCTATTGCGATTATTGCTACACCATTATTGCTATTGTTTGTTAATGCGCACCAACGTGTATCCTCATGATTTCCTACATCTTGTGGCTTAGGGAATGCAACAAATTGCTCTATTACCTTGCTCCTGAATATCTCTATAAACTGACTAGTTTTTCTGTCATTATAGTTATCATGTGGGCCACGTCCGTAGTATGTGAAATTTTCATACATCTGTGGAGCTCTCATAACATAGCCTATACGTGGTAGAATGAGTGATGAGTTATTTGAAGTAACAGCTGAACGAAGAGCTATTGAGCCATCATGATATATTGTCCATACTGCATTAGTGATAAATTTAAAATCATCATCACCAAATGCTCTTTCGGTATGCTCTTCAATAGAGTTGATACCCGAACTTGTTCCGCCAAGTAGTTTAGCTCCGTTAGGTGCTTGAGACTCAATAGTAAATGTTACTAATGTATTTCCTGCTTTGTCTTTAGTAATTGCGCTAGCAATAGCATGGTGCTTTAAGTTATGAAGTCCGTGCTGATACCATGAGTTGTAGAACCATATATCATTATTTACAAATGCACGTATAGCCTCAAGTTTAACATCTCTAATCACAACCTCATTATTATATTCAAGAGAGTGTAGCGAGCCACTATTCATATCAAACATAGCCTTAAAGTTATTGCCACTAATCTCTTTTATACCATTTTTAGTATCTTTTATTGTTAGTTTGCTTTTCGTTGCTATGGTGCTCTCTATATCTACTCTCACTGCACTTTTAAGGTGTAATTGTTCGTCAGCAACTACATAACCCTTATCAGCCCAAGGCACATCTTCATTTAATATAAACTCTATCTTAGCAAAATACTCTTTATCTGCTTTCAGGTTATTAATATTAAACGGAATATCAACCACCTTACCACTGCGTGCTGATATATCATTATAATTTACAACTTCTCTATCTATCTCCCTACCATCTGCATAAAGTGTCCACACAATATCATATTTTGATAGGTTAGTAAAATAGTTCTTATTAAATATAGTAGCTGTGTTATTGCTGTTTTTTGTTACACCTATATTTTGATACACCTTCTTAACCTCATAATATTGCGGTTTGGGGTTCTTGTCAGCGAATACGATTCCATTCATAACAAATTGACCATCGTTAGGCATATCTCCAAAATTTCCTCCATAAGCTAGGTATCTCTCTCCATTTTTAGGTAGATAACTATATATAGCTTGGTCTACCCAATCCCATATAGCACCTCCACAGAAAAAGTTAGTAGACTCAATAGCCTCCCAATAATCTATCAGATTACCGCAGGCATTACCCATTGAGTGTGCATACTCTGAGATATGGAAAGGGTATTTTATATTATAATTACCCTTAACAGCCTCTCGTACCCATGCTATTGATGGGTATTGATTAGAGCCCATATCAACTATATCATTATTTCGCTCATACTGTACAGGGCGAGTTTTGTCAATATTTTTTACTGCGTTATAGGCTGCTACAAAATTTTTACCTGGTCCCGCCTCATTACCTAAAGACCATATTATTATTGATGGGCTGTTTATTGCGCTCTCAACCATCTCAACAGAGCGAGATACATGCGCATTCTCCCACTCTTTAGGGTGTGATATAGAGGCTTCGCCGTAGTAGTATTGATGCGACTCTATATTTGCCTCATCTTCAAGATAGATACCATATTTATCACATAAGTAGTACCAATAAGGATCGTCTGGATAGTGAGCATTACGCACATGGTTGATATTACCACGCTTCATTAGCATAATATCTTGCTCCATATCTTCTCTGGTTACTGCATGTCCTCGTTCAGGGCTTGTCTCATGTCTATTAACCCCCTTCATCTTAATTGGTTTATTATTAACATAGAAATATCTACCAGCTAAACCAAATTCATCCTCGCTAGCAGGAGTATCCCTAATTTCAATCTCTCTGAAACCCATATATGTTGAGACTGTCTCAATGATATTACCCTTTCTATCCAATAACTCAACAACTAGTGTGTATCTGTTAGGCTCTTCGGCAGACCATAACTCTGGTTTAGGTATTATGAAATCTGTTGTGTAATTTACTACATCCCCCCCCCCAATAGTAGGTATTGTGCCCGATTTTAGTGGTATATCTAGTTTAGAATTTTTGTCTGAATATAGCTCGTTTTTATATAGATGATAGGCAAGTTGGCTGCCCTTATTATTTCGCTTAGATAGGTTTCTTATCTCGGTAGATATTTTTAGTTTACTATTATTCTCATTATCTAGCTCAGTGATAACATGTAGATCGTTTATATGAACTTTAGGAGTAGAGTAGATGGCAACTGTTCTGAATATACCAGGTAACCTGAACATATCTTGTGCCTCAAGATATGAACCATCTGAGTTACGATACACCTCAACAGCCACTACATTATCTCTCCCCTTTTCAATATACTCTGTGATGTTAAAGCGTGCAGCATTACGAGAATTTTTTGAAAAACCAACATACTTGCCATTTATCCATAGATAGAAAAATGAGTCTACACCGTCGAAACTTATATACACCTCACGACCATCCCACGTGGTAGGAACATTAAATGTACGGCGATATGAGCCCACTTCATTACGATGTTTATATGTTGTCCAATTTTTATCAGGTGTTCGCATTACTCCTCCACGCCAATCACCCACAACAACATCATGTTTAAAAATAATAAATTGATTGGTATAGATAGGTACTCCATACTTCAAGCTACCATCTTTCTGAATGCCATAAATATTCCAGTTTGAGGGTACCTCTATATTATCCCATGACGAAACATCAAAAGAGTCTTTGAAAAAATCTTTTGGGCGTTCGTCGGGATTAGGAGCCCAATTAAATCTCCATTCTCCATTAAGAGTTAACCAGTATTCACTATTTTCTGGTAGTACCTTTCGTGCGCTATCTCTATCTTTAAAAGAGAAAAACCACGCTCTAGGATACTCTTTGTTTAGCGAGAGCTCTTCTGGTGATTGCCACTCGTTACCACTAGGCGCACTAACGTCGCCATACCTAAATCCATTTAATTTATTCTGACTGAAGCATAGACAGCTAATGCTTAACAGAAAAATAGAAAATATAAGTTTTTTCATAATTGTGTATTTTTTTTAGATAAACAATCGAAAGTCTATTTTTTTCCACGAAAATTAAAAAATATTATATGCAAAATGGCACAAAATTTTCTTTTGATAATAAATTAACAGTAAAGTTATTTGAAATACAATATTTTTTTGTATCTTTGCGTTTGGAATTATAGTTGATTAGAGAAATAGAGTTGTATTCTCTAAATAAATATTCAATAATGAACAATTAGAACCAATTATTTGATATGGAAAATTTTAAGGAAAAATTAGGCATTAGAACAACAGGCAACGGCAAAATGTCTGCCTCATTTATTCATCAATATATTAGTTTAAGACTAGTAGCGATGGGTTTGCCAACTATTGAGGAGGGAAATGAAGATAACGCATTTCAAATTACCAAGGGATTAATTAAGAACTACAGAGAGCGTGAAGAGCTATTCTTATCTGTATTGTGTCCTGCCGATAATAGAATACAAACTTTTTTAGATAATTATTTTAAAGATGTTGAGGGAGAAAATGTTAAACTTCCTAATAAATCGTTTACCCTTGATAGTTATGGTATAGCTAGAGAGCTATCAATACCTAAGGGTGCAGATGAGTATCACTCTGATTATCTATCGTCATATAGAGTTAAGCAAGGTATATTAAATAATCCTATTAAGGACAAGAGAACTACACAAGGTGTTTTTCATATAGCTGAAGGTGGTTTACCAATTCCTGCTGATAAGAAAGCTGTTCCTATGAAGGCAGCAAAATATATTCTTGCAAAGGGTTTTGCAGAGCAGGGTAGTATAATGGAGTTACCATACCTAGCTAAGAACGAAGAGCAAGCACGTACATTTGTATCGCTACTTATTCGTCCTACTGTATGTCCTGAAGTGGCAGGTGTATCTGAAGAGAAATCTATGGAGATTCGTTTCTTTGCTCCAGGTAGTCTTGTATCTAATTTAGATTTCGTAGAGAGTATATTTGGTAACGGAGGTAGTCCTTATCACATTGAGAATGACGCTGCGCTGGATATATTCCACTGGACAGGCCATACTGGTTGTGTGGTTCTTGCTCCACAACTTACTAAACTGACTAAAAAAGAGGTGGGTTTACCTCATATCTCTGAGGCTACTGAGCGCAATAAGAGAGATGGAATGTGTTGGGAGAGTGAGGATGAGTTATATAACGATGGCCAAGCGTTCAAACTTACTGTGAGAACTGATGAGGGTGTTATTGTAACACTTATTGCAGATAACTATTTTGGTTACTCTAAGAAAGAGGTTAAGACAATGATGGGCTACTCTGCTAATCTTTACGGAAATGCAGAGGAGGAGCATGCTGGTGGTGCGTTGGTATTCCCAGCTTACAATCAAGGAGATAGCTATATTGCTCAACCAGAAAAAATTAAGGCAACACTTAAAGATGTTGTGAAAAACAACCAGAGTAGTATAGAGTATTTTGAGGATATGGGCTATGGCGTTGATAAGCAGTACGATAATATCTTCTATCTACCTGAAAATTCTGTGTTTAACATATTAACTCAATCTATTAAATGGGTTAAAGAGGATAATAGCGAGCATAAAATAAAATTACTTCCTAATAAGATATACTTCTTACCTAACGGTAGTAAGTTTAGAATGGAGAAGTATAAAGGGGCATTAAGCTATCGTTTAGTTGAGTCTTATGGAGATGGTATATTCTGCCATAAGCCATGTACTGTGTCTGGTGGTGGAAAGAGCGAAATATCTAAATCTGTTCAAGATGCTATTATTGCTGGTAGCTTCTTTGTTAATGATTTTGAGAACGACTTTAGACGTGTAGAGGAGATTATTAATTATAACTACTCTAACAGATTTAAGGTTCGTACTGCTAATGAAGAGCCGTCAAGAAGTTTCTTAAGTGGCAAGAGAAGTATGGGATCTGTAATTAAGCTTCTGACTCCTTCAAGTAACTTTACTGAAGCATATAATGAGTGGTTATTAGGTTTACCACAATACATAAAAGGTATAGCATTTATTATTAAGCGTTTCTATCGTGCTAGTTGGGGCGATAATTGGAAACAGCACTTTAGTGTTGATATAATGAATGGCTCTTATGGTAATGAGCTTAAATATAAAGATAGAAAGATTTTTGCACGCTACTTGAGAGTTGGTTATCAGGAGAATGGTAAATGGAGAACATTTAAACTACGTCAAGATTATGTTCACTCTGATAAATTACAGATGGAAGATGATATAACTGTATCAACAGTGGTTCCTACATCATGTTTATCAAATAGTGGTAAGGCTAGTATATACCCATCTGTTAAACTTACTGTTAATAGTGAGTTTAGATTCTTCCAGCGTCCTGATGATGCTAAGGTTAGAGGGTATGACAAAAAGGCAGAGAGTGATTTAACACAACCTAATACTTTCATATCTAATTTCGAGCCGCTTAGCAATGATATGGCTATTGATATGATTGAGGATGTTGTTAATTACGAGCGTTTCACACAGCCTATGCAGGATCTTATTAAAGAGGTGTCTGAGGATAAGAGTATAAAATATTTTGTGTCGTCTGCTCACCCACGTATCGTAGAGGGTAAGCCAACACCTAATGTGCGTTATCTTCAAACGTGTGATGATTTAGCTAATCCTATCCAGAGATATGTTACTGAGATGGGTATGAGACTTGCACGTGGCTTGAAAGTTGATGAAGCACTATATATACCTGTTACATCTGTACTGCCTGGTAGAAGGAACAATCCTGCAGCACCAGGTATCAGACCTCTAGCAGTTTATAATCCAGTACACTATCAAGAGTTACCTGAGCTGTTTATGGACTTTATATGCTCATTAACTGGAAAGAGCCCATCAACAACAGGTTCAGGTAGTGAGGGTGCTTTAACTAAGGGTCCTTTTAATGCCCTATGTGCAGTTACGGATCTTAATAATGCTCTTTTATCATTTATCTTAACGGGTTATAATGGTTTCTCAACTCCTGCTGGATATATAGGTAAAGATTATAGAGTTGATCATGATATTAGTATTCTTATACCTGAATTATGGTCACGATTAACATCGCAAGAGGTAGATCCTGAATTTATGATTTCTACTAAATCTTTAGAGAAATTAGAAGATTTCGAATATAATGGCAAGCCAGTACTAGCATCTAGATTGGGTTATCGTATTACTAAGCATTTTATTAATAATTATCTAGGTAGAGTATTCGAAAATCCTAATAAGGTGTTTGATGACAATATGTTACAGCCAGAACAACAATCTGTTGAGGATTTTGTTGATGGTATAAATAACATAGTTGAGAATCACGCTATTGTGGCTAAAAACTATTTTGAGGATGGTAGTGTTGAAACAGCTATTCCACCATTAAAGGCTCTTCTACATATAATGGTTAATGGAGAGTATGAGGGTAACACAATAACATCTCCTGAGGTTAGGGGTTTATTCTCAAGAGAGTATGTGTTGAATAGTGCATGGTATCAAGATAGATTAAAGGCTAAGCAGGAGGCTGATATTAAACTGTGGAAAAATCATGAAACTTACCTTAAGAATTTCTTGAAAGATGCAGTAAATATCTCACAAGCTAAGCGCGCTAATATAGAAGAAAAATTAGTAGATATATCTTCAAGACTAACCTATTTTAAGTCAGCTAAATATCTAAAAGCGTTAGTTGGAACGATAGGTAAGGATATTCTGTATAAGAAGTAAAAAAATATTGTTGTCCGGTAAAAAAATCAAAAAACCTAGTAACTGCCTATCCTGCA
>CAYJCU010000089.1:0-8110 GCA_964368765.1 uncultured Rikenellaceae bacterium | reverse complement strand
GGGTAGATATGACGTGCATAAATTCAATCCTCAGGTTCGCCGGACACTACTATTTGAAAAAATATAGTTAGGCAAATATTGCTATAAATAATTATTTTGCATATCTTTGCAGAGAAAATTTCTAATTTAAAAATAAATAAAAGATGAAAAGAGTAATTTGTTCTCCTAAAGCGCCTAAGGCAGTTGGGCCATATAGTCAAGCTATTGAGGCTGGTAACACACTTTACATTTCTGGTCAGCTACCAGTTGATGGCGAAACAGGAACAGTGCCTGAGGGTGTAGTAGCTCAAACAGAGCAATCATTAAAGAATACAGCTTATATCCTTGAAGAGGCTGGATACACATTTGATGATGTAGTTAAATCAACAGTACTATTAGCAGATATGAATGATTTTGCTGCTATGAACGAGGTATATGCTAAGTTCTACACTAAAGATATGCCAGCAAGAATCTGCTATCAAGTGGCTAAATTACCTCTAGGTGTATTAGTTGAGATTGATACTATTGCTGTTAAGTAGTTCTATTTCGGGGTAGTTTTACCTCTACATTTAAGGTGTGATAATTATGTAATATATTATATTGCTTAATTATCACACTATTTTATATTGGGATAGTTTGAAAACTATATATTATATCCATTTTTCCAGATTATAATTTTTAATAAAAATAAAGATTTTCATTAAAAAAGAGTAATATTTAATATTTTATTCGTACCTTTACCGAGTTAAAGATGTCAAAATAAAAACTATATGACAGAAGAGAGAATTTTAAAGATAAATATAGAGGATGAGATGAAGAGTGCCTATATCGACTATTCAATGTCGGTAATAGTTTCACGTGCTCTTCCTGATGTTAGAGATGGACTAAAACCTGTTCACAGAAGAATACTTTTTGATATGAGCTCAGAGCTTAGTCTTCACGCTGATAAGCCACATAAAAAGTCGGCTAGGATAGTGGGAGATGTGCTTGGTAAGTTCCACCCACATGGTGATTCATCAGTTTATAATGCAATGGCACGTATGGCACAGCCTTGGTCATTACGCTATATGCTTGTTGATGGACAAGGTAACTTCGGCTCTATGGATGGCGATAGCCCAGCGGCTATGCGTTACACAGAGGCTCGTATGCGCAAGATAACTGAAGAGGTTATGGCCGATATTGATAAGGAGACTGTTGATTTCGATAATAACTTCGACGACACAATGAAAGAGCCTCAGGTTCTTCCAACACGTGTACCACTTCTTTTAGTTAATGGTACTAATGGTATCGCCGTTGGTATGGCTACTAATATGCCACCTCATAACTTAAGAGAGGTTATTAATGGATGTTGCGCTTATATAGATAATCCTGATTTAGATATAGAAGAGCTATGTCATCATATCAAAGGGCCAGACTTCCCAACAGGAGCTATGATTTATGGTTATGAGGGTGTTCGTCAAGCCTATATGACTGGTCGTGGACGTGCTGTTATGCGTTCACGTGCAGAGATAGAGGTGGGGCACAATGGCAGAGAGCGCATTGTGGTTACAGAGATTCCTTATATGGTTAATAAGAGCGAGATGATTAAGAAAATCGCTGAGCTTGTTAATAATAAAAAAATAGAGGGAATTTCGGATATTAACGATGAATCATCACGTGAGGGTGTTCGTGTTGTTATAGAGCTTAAATCAGATGCAGTATCATCAGTTGTACTTAATATGTTATATAAGTACTCTGATTTACAGACCTCTTTCCCTATCAACTCAATTGCACTTGTTAAGGGTCGTCCTTTAACACTTAACCTAAAGCAACAGATTCAATATTTTATTGAACACCGTCATGAGGTTGTAGTACGCCGTACACAATTCTTATTAACTCAAGCTGAAAAGAAGGCTCATATACTTGCTGGATTACTTATTGCAATAGATAATATCGACGAGGTTATCTCTATCATTCGTTCCTCTTCAAATGTAGAGGAGGCAAAAGAGACACTTATGTCAAAGTTTAATCTGACTGATATTCAGAGTGCCGCTATCGTTGATATGAGATTACGTGCTCTTACTGGATTAGAGAGAGATAAAACAACGGCAGAATATAATGAGCAGTGTAGATTAATAGAGCACTATACTACTATCTTAGGAGATAATACACTACAGATGAATATCATCAAGGATGAACTTATTGAGATAGGTGAAAAATATGGTGATGATCGTCGCACAGAAATTATCTACGCTTCAGAAGAGTTTAACCCAGAAGATTTCTATGCTGATGAAGAGGTTGTTATAACCATATCACATATGGGTTACATCAAACGCACACCATTAACCGAGTACCGCACACAGAGTAGAGGTGGTGTAGGGGCTAAAGGAAGTGCTACAAGAGATGAAGATTTTATTGAGCATATATATGTTACAACAATGCACAATACCATGTTACTATTTACTGAGTTAGGTAGATGTTTCTGGTTAAAAGTGTATGAGATACCTGAGGGTAGCCGTAACTCAAAAGGACGTGCTCTTCAAAATATAATACAGATTACACCTAACGATAAGATTCGCGCATATATCAATGTTAAGCAACTTAATAACCCAGAGTATGTTAATGACAACTATATTGTTATGGCAACTAAGGCTGGTATTATTAAGAAGACCAAACTTGTTGAGTACTCACGCCCAAGAGCAAATGGTGTAAATGCCATCACAATCAAAGAGGGAGATCAGCTACTGTCGGCAGTTCTTACTTCGGGCTCTAATGAGATATTACTTGCATCTCTTGAGGGTAAAGCTATCCGTTTCAATGAGTCTACTGTACGCTCAGTGGGTAGAAATAGCCAAGGGGTACGTGGTATCGACATTGATGAGGGCAATGAGGTTATCGGCATGGTAACAGCAGAAAAAGGTGAAGATGTTGAAATACTTGTAGTATCTGAAAAAGGCTATGGTAAGCGTACATCGATTGAGGATTATCGTGTTACAAATCGTGGTGCTAAGGGTGTTAAGACTATACAAATAACAGAAAAAACAGGTTCACTTATTGCTCTAGAAAAGGTTACAGATAATGACGATCTTATGATAGTAAATAAGTCTGGTATGACAATACGTATACCTGTATCTGAAATACGTGTAACGGGTCGTGCAGCACAGGGTGTTAAGGTTATTAACCTAAAAGGTGCAGACTCAATAGCATCTATTATTCCGGTACCAAAGAGTGAAGAGGAAGAGGAGTGCAATAACGAGACAATTAATAGTGAAACAACTGAGACTGTTGTTAATGATAGTGGTATCGACCAATTAGTTGAGAGAGCTATGGAGCAACAATCTCAAGAGGAGGAGATATAGGTATTTCTTAGAAATAATAGAATAAATTTATTTAATAAAAACTAAAAACTAAAAAGATTATTATGAAAAAGTTAATGATGGTGCTTATCGCTGTTTTTACAGTATCTATGTCATGGGCACAAGTATCATCAGGATCGTCGATGTCAGGTATTCCATCATCGAACAGTCCTGAAGCTATCAAAGTGAGACTAAAGAAAGCTCAAAAAGCTGTTGATCACCCAAAGAAAACAACTAAGTCTTCTTCTTGGATGAAGTATGCTACTGTTCTTAATGAGGCATTCCACGCTAATATCCGCTACCTATTTATTGGTGCTGATATCAACGAGGTAATGAAAACTATGGGTAATCCACTTAACGCAGACGCTATAACAGTTGAAGAGGTAGGTGACAAAAAATTCAAATTATTCAAATTTGATTTCGTTGATGTTTACGTAGACGGCGAAGATAAAGTTGCTATGTTCATCGATAAACAACCAATAATGGAGGGTGCACTAGAGGCGTTCAACAAAGCTAGCCAGAAGGCTTATGAGCTTGACAACAAACTAGTAGATAAGGTTAATCCACTTCTAAAGAACGTTATCAATGCTTATATTATCTTAATGCAGAAAGAGCTAACTTATGGTAACTTCCAAAATGCTATTGATGCTGCTCGTAATGCTGCTATCGTACAACAGCATCCTGCTGTTCAAGATGCTGCATATTTAGAGAGCTACTATTATGCTGCTGTTTGTGCTATGAACGGTTCTTTATACGAGGAGGCAAGAAAAGATCTTCAGGTTCTATACGACAAAAACGATATGCGTGATGGTGAGATTCACTACTACTTAGGTTATGCTGAGGATCAGTTAGGAAATACAGATAAGGCGAAAGCTATCTACGAAGAGGGTATTGCAAAATATGCTGACAACGAAGATCTTATGAAAGCTCTTATCGACATCTATATCCGTACGAAAGAGGAGTCAAGCAAAATCATTCCTTTCATCAAGAAAGCTCAAGAGGTTGATCCTAAAAATGTAGCTCTTTACATTGCTGAGGGTGTGGCTTACGAGAAGATGAACCAAATCAACAACTCTATCGAGGCATATAAGAAGGCTATTGAGATTGATGATAACTCATTTAACGCTTACTATAACCTAGGTTATAGCTACTCTATCTTAGCTGATAATATTGCTAATGAGATTAACGAAATGGTTAAGAAAAAAGTTGTTATTGAGGACTCTATGTATGAGAAGATAAACGAGGCTAGAGCTGCGTGTCTTCCATATCTTGAAAGAGCTTATGAGCTTAATTCAGAGGATATCAATACTGTTACACTATTAAAATCTTTATACTTTGCTTTACGTAATGAGTCAGCTACTATGCAGGCTAAATTTGAGAAATACAATGGTATTTTCAAAACACTTAAGCAACAATAATAGGTGATATAAAATAAAAGAGGCTGCCAATATATTGGCAGCCTCTTTTATTTTATATCGCGATTAACAAAAAACTATTTTTTGAGCGATAGAGAAATGCGTCCTCTTACTGTATCTATTTCAATAACTTTAGCCTCAACACGTTGTCCTAAGTGAACACACTCATTAGGAGACGAGATAAATTTTTCACTCATCTGTGAGATATGAATCAACCCATCTTGTTTAATTCCTATATCAGCAAAAGCTCCAAATGCCGTGATATTAGAGATAACAGCAGGCAGTATCATACCAACTCTTAAATCATCTATTGTCCTAATATTTTTATCAAAACTGAAGGCAACCAATTCACTCCTTGGATCAAGTCCCCTCTTATCCATAGCTTCAATAATATCTATTAGTGTTGGCATACCCACCTTATCAGTAATATATTTATTAATATCAATCTGTTTTCTTAAATCCTCTCTCTGCAATAGCTCCTCAACAGTTACACCCATATCTTTTGCCATCTGCATAACTATATGGTAAGACTCTGGGTGCACAGCACTATTATCTAGTGGATTAACACCATCAATAACACGCAAGAAACCTGCTGCCTGTTCATAAGCCTTAGCACCTAATCGCTTAACTTTAAGTAGCTCCTTACGCTCAGTAAATCTGCCATTAACAGCTCTATAAGCCACTATATTCTCAGCCAAAGAGTCTCCAAGCCCTGAGATATGGGTTAATATCTCTTTTGAGGCAGTATTCAGATTCACCCCCACCTTATTTACACAGCTCTCTACAACTACATCTAGTTTAGCCTTTAACTTAGCCTGATCAACACTATGTTGATACTGCCCTACTCCTATTGATTTAGGATCAATTTTCACCAGCTCTGAAAGAGGATCCATCAACCTACGACCAATACTAACAGCACCACGAACCGTAACGTCATAATCAGGAAATTCACGCCTAGCCACCTCTGATGCCGAATATACACTAGCACCATCTTCGCCAACCATGAAAATATTCAATTCGCTACTTGAGCCCACAACATCATTAATAAAAGATTCACTCTCACGCCCAGCAGTACCATCACCAATAGCAATAGCCTCTATATTGTGGTTAGAAATCAATCTCTTAATGGTATCAGCCGCCTCATCAACCCTATTTTGTGGTGGATGTGGATAGATAGTGCAGTTATCCAATAAATCGCCCTCAGATGATAAGACAACAACCTTACAGCCTGTTCTAAAACCAGGGTCAAGTGCCAAAACTCTTTTTTGTCCTAAAGGAGACGATAGTAGTAACTGACGAAGATTCTCTGCAAAAACAGCAATCGCCTCATCATCGGCACGCTCTTTAGTTTGTGAGATTGTATTGCTCTCTATTGAAGAGTATAATAATCTCTTAACACTATCTTTAATAGCCATCTTCATAATATGAGAGGTGGTTGAATTGGGTTTGATATATTGACGCTCAAGACGCTCGCAAATATCCTCTTTATCTACCTCAACGCCCACTTTTAAGACCCCCTCTTGCTCACCACGCTGCATGGCCAGAAACCTATGCGACGACACTCTACGGAGTGGATCCGCACAATCAAAATAGTCTCTATACTTAACGTTATCCTCTTTGCCCTTAACAACTTTTGAACGCATAGCACCTTTAGAGATAAATATACGTCTAACACTATCTCTACTACGCTCGTTTTCAGAAACTCGCTCAGCAATAATATCACAAGCCCCAGAGATGGCATCATCCTCAGTAAGAATATTACTATTAATAAATCTTACCGCATTGCGAGAAATATCTGTGGTATTTTGTGCCATTATTATATTAGCCAGTGGCTC
This sequence comes from uncultured Rikenellaceae bacterium, assembly GCA_964368765.1. Taxonomy (GTDB): domain Bacteria; phylum Bacteroidota; class Bacteroidia; order Bacteroidales; family Rikenellaceae; genus JADFUS01. Next base: position 1,546 of record CAYJCU010000089.1, on the reverse strand, counting down.
TAAACCATTCTCTTTAGCTACCGTAGCTCGCGTCCTACGCTTAGGCTTATAGGGTAGATATATATCTTCTAACTCTGTTGAATCCCAACACTTACCTATTCTAGCACGCAACTCATCTGTAAGCTGCCCAAGCTCGTCAATAGTTGAAATAATACTCTCTTTTCGAGATACTAAAACCGTTAATTTATCATATAGCTCTTTAATAGATGCGACCTGCACCTCATCAAGAGAACCCGTCGCCTCTTTACGGTATCTACTAATAAATGGGATTGTAGCCCCTTCAGCTAACAACTCAACTGTATTATCTATCTGTTTTTGCGATATAGATAGACGCTCTGATATGATTTTATTTATCATAATTCAATTCTCTATATTCATATTTTTGATTACGTAGGCGTGGCGTAAAACCTGCTTCAACGATTATCTTCTCCATCTCCTCACGCCCTAAACGAAACGATGCACCTGCTGACGATACTACATTCTCTTCAATCATTATAGAGCCTAAATCATTTGCCCCACAATGTAACGATAACTGCCCAACCTCGCTACCCATAGTGAGCCAAGATGCTTGTATATTCTCAATATTAGGAAGAAGAAGCCTACTCAGAGCAATAATACGAAGATATTCGCTCCACGATCTATCACTACGCACCCCCTCAGCCTCTAAGCGTGTGCCACTAGAGCAGAAAATCCAAGGTATAAAGGCTAAAAAACCATAATTACCACTAGGCACTTTGGCTTGTAAATCTCTTATCTTTAAAAGATGCTCTACACGCTGTTCTCTACTCTCAATATGCCCATACATCATTGTGGCAGAGGTAGCAAGATTCAAACTATGCGCCTCTCCCATTACTCGTAACCACTCTTCAGCACTACATTTATTGGGAGATATTATCTTACGTACGCCACTATCTAATATCTCAGCCCCAGCACCAGGTAACGAACTTAAACCTGCCTCAATAAGCCTCTCTAAACACTCAATGGTTGTAATACAACTAACCTTTGCTATATGATAAATCTCAGGAGGCCCCAAAGCGTGTAGCTTAATATTCGGGAAACTATCTTTTAACTCTTTAAATAGTGTCTCATAGTAGTTTATATCTAGTTTAGGGTGCATACCACCTTGTAGAAGAAGTTGATCGCCACCTAACGCTAGTGTTTCGGCAATTTTTTGTTTATAACTATCTATTGTGGTGATAAAAGAGCGGTTAGTATCGTGTGGTTTACAGTGAAAATTACAAAATTTACACCCAGAGACACACACATTTGTTATATTAACATTCCTATCTATCTGCCATGTAACAATCTTATCATCACCCTTGATTTTTTCTCGTATCTCATAGGCTAGAGAGCACAACTCAGCTAATGGCGATTTATTATATAGAAAAACCGCCTCCGTGAGAGTTAAGAATTCGCCCTCATAACACTTTTTATATATTTTATCTAACTCCATATATATTACAGGTTTAAAGCAAGTTAAATATATTAAAAAAATTATTGTTGTCCGGTAAAAAAATCAAAAAACCTAGTAACTACCTATCCTGCA
>CAYJCU010000088.1:0-8181 GCA_964368765.1 uncultured Rikenellaceae bacterium | reverse complement strand
GTAGATATGACGTGCATAAATTCAATCCTCAGGTTCGCCGGACACTACTAATAATCTTTATAACGGCTATATCTTATACTATATTATATACAGTTGTATGTGGCATAATAAATATGTAACAATGTAATATATTCTAAACTAACGAAACAAATGTGTAATAGTTTGGAGATGGTGTCTTAATTACTCAGTAATATTTATGTAATTATTGAGAACTACTTTTGTGGCGTGAGAAATTACTAAACTTAATTAATAAAAAATCAGAGTATGTTAAGAAAAATTTTTACAACGTTTCTATTGTTTTTATGCGTGAGCGGTGTAGCCTTAGCACAAGGTAACTTGGCTAAGATTGAAGGAGTTGCCTTAAATAAAGAAAAGAAGGCAATGGTTGGTGCAACAATAGTTATTACTAATCACTCAACTGGTTTCCAAACAGGAGCCATTACTAATGAAGAGGGTAAGTATAGCGTAGGACAGCTTCCTCTAGGAGAGCCTTATAGTGTTGAGGCATCATATTTGGGTTATGAGACAATAACTAAGAGTGGTATTAAGCTAGGGCAAGGTGACCTTGTTCGTGTTAATTTCGATTTTGACGAGTCATCTGATATGGCTATCGATGAGGTTGTTGTTAATAATGAGAATTTTCAAAAAAAGACAGAACGTATTGGTGCAGTGACAAGTGTTACAGCTCAAACTATCCAAACGATGCCTGTTAATGGTCGTGATTTCACAGCTCTTAGCGATCTTTCACCACTTACATCAGGTAATAGCTTAGCAGGACAGATAGCAACAGCTACTAACTACTCTTTAGATGGTATGTCTGCGACAGGTACTACTTCAGGCGGACAGGCTGGATGGGGTCCTTATGCGGTATCTATGGAGGCTATCAGCGAGTTTGAGGTTATTACCAATAGTTATGATGTAACCCTTGGTCGTGGGGGTGGAGGTACTATCTCAGCGGTAACAAAATCAGGTACAAATACTCTTCAAGGAAGTGCCTTTATATATAGTAGAGCAGATCAACTATCTAGTAAATATAATGCAAATGGTAATATCAATACAAATGAGTACTCTCAAACACAGTATGGTTTCACTCTTGGTGGTGCTATTGTGAAGAATAAAGCTCACTTCTTTGTATCTTTCGAGACACAAATGGATGCTAGACCTCTTATCATTGCTGATTTGCAGACAGAAGAGGATGAAGATCTATTTAATATCTCTAAAGAGAACCTAGATAGATACCTAGAGATTGCTTACGATCAGTATGGTGTATCAAGAGAGCATCAGCAGGTGGGTACTTTTGATAAGCGTACTCCATCAACAACTGCTACTGCTAGGATAGATTGGCAGATAAACGATAAGAACCTTTTAACAGTGCGTAATAATCTTAATAATACAGTGCTTGATTTAGGTGTTAGTGATAATGCTAATATTGAAATTTTTGAGTCGTATGCAAACCATAAATCTTTCGATAACTCTCTTTTAGCTACTCTGCGTACTATTGTTGATAACAATAAGACAAATGAGTTAAAGGTACAACATAGATATATTCTTGATGATGGCACAACAGGTGATCTTCTGCCAGACGAGAATATGCCACGTGCTCTTGTTGAGGGTATCACATCAGATTTCGATAATGACGGTAATGTTGATGCTACTCTAGGTAGTATTCAGTTAGGTGGTCAGCGTTACTCACCAGAGCGTTTTAGCGATAACTCTTTCCAGATTGTTGATAACTTCTATATTACACAAAATAACATCAACTGGACACTTGGAGCTGATATGATGTTTACACACCTTAACTCTCTTGCAACAAGTGAAATGAATGGGCGTTTCTATTATAGCGGATTAGATGCTTTTGAGGCAAATACTCCATATAGATATGCTCGAGAGATAGCTATTAACGACCCAACTGTAACACAAAGTGTTCTTAATGGTGCACTATATGCTCAGGCAGATATTGCATTAGCTAAAGGGCTATCTATTGAGGCAGGTCTACGTGCTGATTATACTCACTATTTCCAAAATCCAACAGAAAACGAGTTATTGCAAAGTGAGTTAGGTCTATCTACAACAAATAAAGTGAGATCTTTTCAATTGCAACCACGTTTCCAACTTACTTGGGATGTAAATGAAAAACATACTGATATTATCAAGATTGGTGGTGGTATCGTAGGTTCAAATATGAATAACTATGCAATGATTAATAACCTTCAGTTTGATGGTAATAATATCTACTCAATTGATATTATGTCTAGTGCAGGTTATGAGCTTCCAACAGCTGATTTTGAGGCGTATCGTAAAGACCCGTCTTCGGCTCCAGGTTATGAGCTTTTCGACAAATTAGGTATTGAACCAGTAGCTACATATAACATCAACTCTGCTGATCTTAAGATGCCAGTAACTTATAAGTATAGCTTCTCTTATAACAAATTCTTCACTCCTAGCCTTCGTGCCAGCGTTAGCTTCTACGGTGCAAATACACGTAATAACTATATGTATGTTGATGCTAATATGGTTGATGATCCTTTCTTTACGCTTGAAAATGAGGGCGGACGTGGTGTTTATGTTCCTGCAAGTACTATCGACACTAAAGGTAATACAGACTGGACACAAGGTAAGAAGAGTGATAAGATAGGTCGTGTTCTTGAGCTTATCAGCGAGGGTACTATCAACTCATACTCATTTGTTGCAGATGCTAGCTGGAGATATTTCAAAGATGGCCAGATTACAGCAAGCTACACATGGAACGACACAAAAGATAATACATCTTACAATGGTAACGTTGCTAATAGCGCTACACTTTACCGTCAGATTATTGATGACCCACGTGCAATGGATGATATAACTTACTCTGATAATCAGTTCCGTCATAAGTTCGTTGTTTACGGTAACACGCCATCATTCTGGGGCATTAACTTAGGTTTCCGTTACTCAGGTATTGGTGGTAAAAGATACTCTGCGGTTGTTAATGGTAATATCAACGGTGACTTCGTTCCTACATATCAAGGTAACGACTTAGCATTTATCTTTGATCCAAACGATGCTAGCACCCCTTCACATATTGCTGAGGGTATCAATGAGATTCTTAATAATCCAGATGCAGATCAAGGATTCAAAGATTACTTAACTGACAACTTTGGTAAGGTTGCTGAGCGTAATGGTGGCGAAAATGGTTTCTATGGTGTATTAGACCTTAAATTAAGCAAAACATTTAAGTTAGTTAATAACCACAGACTACAACTATCAGTTGATGCTTTCAACGTAATGAATATGATTAACAAGGAGTGGGGTCTTAGCTATAACCTAAGTAAGCAGACACTATACTATGTAACAGGTTTCGACCAAGGAAGTCAAGAGTTTACATATAGTGTTAATAAGAAAGCTGGTGTAGCTTATGCGAGCGGTAACCCATGGCAGATACAAATAGGTGCTAAATACACTTTCTAATAAAATTATAGATGAGGAGGATATTATTAATGATAGTTGTTGTTGTTCTTGCAGCAACAACTACCTCTTTTTCGCAGATACACAAGAAACGTTATCCGTTCCCTGCGACTGAGAGCTATTTAGTTTTAAAGTGTGATTTTCATATCCACACAATATATTCAGATGGGCAGGTAATGCCTGACACACGTGTTATTGAGGCGTGGGAAGAGGATTTAGATGTTATATCTCTTACAGAGCATGCCGAAAATCAGAGTTTTGATAATGAAGTGACAACAGCTAACGATCTTAATCGCTCTTATGATATGGCTAAGGATAAGGCTTTGCAGTTTGGCATTACACTTATCCGAGGCACTGAAATATCAAGAGATATGCCACCAGGCCATCTTAATGCTATTGGTATTAAAGATGCTAATAAGTTAAAACCCTTTATGAATAAAAACCCTAAGAATAAACGTGATACGCTAGGCTTTTGGAATGCTGTTGTTGAGGCTCGCAGGCAGGGGGCATTTATATTATGGAATCACCCAGCCTATCCTGAAACAGATAAAGGTATTATAATGCACCCAATACATAAAAAACTATACGAGCATAAGTTACTTGATGGTATTGAGGTTGTTAATGGAGAGTGTTATCTGCCCGAAGCTTTTGGATGGTGTCAAAATCTTGGTATATCAATTATCTCTAATACAGATGTACATACAACTATGTCACAAAAACGCAAGCATGATAAGTCTAAGACAATGACGCTTGTGCTTGCTAAATCGAAGAGTGAAGAGGATGTAATGGAGGCTCTATTTGCAGGTCGCACAGCTGCAGTTTGGAGGGATAATCTATATGGAAATGAAGAGGTTGTATCTGAGATAGTGAAGAGTGCACTTAAATTAAGAGTTAAGGGTTATGGTAAACCGCTTAAAGGTATTATAGAGATGGATAATAATTGTGGTATGCCTTTCACTGTGCGATTAGTTAAAAAATCAAAGAACCTAGAGTTTTGGGGTGGGCAATCAATGATACTAAATGGTATGGAGACAGCTATGAAAGAGGTTACTCTTAAAGGCAAAGAAGCAACAATAACCCTTGAATTTTTAAATGTTTTTACTGAACCTAATAAAAATCTTATTTTAGAACTGCCAGTTGAGATTTTATAGTGCACTTCGCAAAACATAGTTTTAAGAATTGACTGTAACTAGTGATAGCTAGCAAACGCCTATTAAATGGTGTTTGCTAGCTATTAACCTGAGTTTTGGATAAAAAACAGGTTATTAATTTATTAGCTAACCCCACTTTACGGCTTAATCCGAAGAGTGGTGGATTGATGGTTCTTATTGCAATCACTTATTTTTATCATTTTAAACCATAATCCAAATAATTGGATTGATAGTTGCTATCTACGCATAATAGGTCAAATTAAAACGTAAATTATTATGGAATCAATTATCAATGCGCAGTTACCTGAATTTAATGTGCAGGCGTTTCACAACGGTGAGTTTATAACAGTTAGCAATGAAGATGTTAAGGGGAAATGGGCTATCCTATTCTTCTATCCTGCTGATTTCTCTTTCGTATGCCCTACCGAGCTAGAGGATATGGCAGATAACTATGCTAAATTTCAAGAGATGGGTGTTGAGGTTTACTCGGTGAGCACTGATTCGCATTTTGTGCATAAGGCATGGTATGATACCTCAGATAGTATCAAAAAAATTAATTATCCTATGCTTGCCGATACCACTGGTCATCTATCTCGCTCTATGGGTGTTATGATAGAAGAGGCTGGCATGGCTTATCGTGGTACTTTTGTTATTGACCCCGATGGTTTCATCAAACTTGCTGAGATACAAGATAATAGCATAGGACGTAATGCAGAAGAGTTATTACGTAAGGTTGAGGCGGCACAATTTGTTGCTTCGCATAATGGAGAGGTGTGTCCCGCTAAATGGAAAAAGGGCGAAGAGACCCTAGTACCTCATATAGATTTAGTTGGTAAAATATAGAACTTTATTATTATGTTAAATAATGAGATAAAACAACAACTAATAACGATATTTGAACCCCTAAAAGCAAATTATGTTTTTAGGGTTCATGTGTCGAAAGAGCATGAGAAAAGGGATGAATTAATCTCTCTTCTTAATGGTGTGGCAGAGTGCTCAGATAAGATAACTGTTGATGAGAGTGAGGGCGAATCTCTATCAGTAGAGTTAGATAAAGATGATAAACCATTAGGGGTTATTTTTCGTTGTATACCTAGTGGGCACGAGTTTAACTCGTTATTATTGGCTATATTAAATGCTGATGGCATAGGTAAGAATTTACCAGACGAGTTTACGATTAATCGTATTAAAGCATTAAAAACCCCTATCAAGCTATCTACTTATATGTTACTATCATGCACAAAATGCCCAGACGTGGTTCAGGCTCTCAATATTGTTGCTATATATAATGATGGTGTAACACATGAGGTTATTGATGGTAATCTATTTTTGGATGATGCACGAGCGCATGATGTGCATGCAGTGCCAACAGTTTTTGCTGATGATAGCATGCTACACGTAGGACGTAGCAATATGGGCGAATTACTTGTTAAGCTAGAAGATGTATATGGCAGCAACCAAGAGGTAATTGTCTCTGAAGCAAAAAATTATGAGGCATTGATATTGGGTGGTGGGCCTGCTGGTGCTACGGCTGCTATCTACTTAGCACGCAAGGGTATAAAAACAGCACTTATTACCGACAGAGTGGGTGGACAGGTTAATGACACAGTGGGGATAGAGAATATTCTCTCTATTGAAAATATTACTGGCGATATATTATCAAAAAATATGCTATCTCATCTTGAGCAACATGATATTGATATTTTTAATAATCGCACTATAGAGAGTGTTGAGACAAAAGATGATGCTTACCATGTTAGTATCAAGGGGGGCGAGTTATTTAATACCTCGGTCATGATTATTGCTACCGGTGCTAAATGGCGTAGGCTTAATATACCAGGCGAAGAGCGATATTTGAATAGAGGTATCTCTTTTTGTCCGCACTGCGATGGTCCTCTATTTAAAGATAAGAGTGTAGCGGTAATAGGTGGTGGTAACTCAGGTGTTGAAGTGGCTTTAGATCTGTCTCATATATGTAAAAATATTACTATTATTGAATACATGGAGGATTTGAAGGCAGATAAGATATTAGTAGAGAGAGCAAAAGAGAGAGATAACATTGATATAATTACAAATTGTGAAGTTATCAAGATAGGTGGCGATAAGCAGAAAGTTGCCTCTATTATTACTAAAAGGCGTGATACTAATAGTGAAGAGGAGCTACCACTTGATGGGGTGTTTATTCAGATAGGTCTTTCTCCTAACACCTCAATATTCGAAGGTTTAGTTGAGCTAAATAATAGAGGAGAGGTGGTTGTAGATAGAGTAGGTCGCACTTCATCTAAGGGGATATATGCTGTTGGTGATGTTACAGATATAACTTATAAACAGGTTGTTATAGCTATGGGCGAAGGGGCAAAGGGTGCTTTGGCCGCTTATGATGATTTCTTTTTATTCTAAGAAACCACCTGCCAACTTACTCACAAATAGATAGTTACAAAATATTAAATTTTTATTAATTTATTGTATTGATATTTTTTAGCATAAAAATAGTGTATATTAAAAAAAATAGTTGTACATTTGTACTCAGAATAATGTTAAGTCCTATTTTCTTTAGTAGGCATTGGGTGCACACACCACATCTTTTATTGTTTTTCTGTTTAAAGAGATATATTAGATAACTAGTTTTGTAGCAAGCAAAAGCTAGTACTGTTTTGAGTGTGCGTTCGCTAGAAAAATATAACTATATTACATGGATAAAAATTATAACTCTTCAAGAGAGAAACTATTACTCCCAGAGTATGGGCGAAATGTTGTGTCGATGGTTAATGAACTACTTTTAATTACCGATAGGGATGAGCGTAACCGTCAGGCTCAATTTGTGATTGAGGTTATGGGTAATATAAACCCTCTGCTTAGAGATTCAAATGATCATAAACATAAATTGTGGGATCATCTATTTATAATGTCTGAGTTTAAGCTAGATATAGACTCTCCTTATGAAAAACCATCGCCAGACACCTTGGTTGTTCGTCCAGAGAAGATAGTTTATAAGAAAAAATATATTTCTCATAAACAGTATGGGCATAATATTAGACAGGCTATTAATCTGTTGAGCGAAAATCAAACTACTGCTGCTCAGGAGGAGCTAGATACAATAGCAGCTGATATTGCTGTATTTATGCGTCAAAAATCTTTTGAATATAATCAAGAGTATCCATCTAACGAGGTAATTATTTCTGATTTCAACCGTTTTAGCGGAGGTACAATAGAGTTAGAAGAGGATGCATTGAGTGGTTCAAGGGTTAATATAAGGCGTAATAATAGTACTAACAATAATCAGCGTAATAACCAAAATGGGCGAAGTAATCATCAATCGGCACAAACACAGAGCCGCAGAACTACAAAACCATCGAATGGAGGCGGCAGTAAGATGATGACACGCAGTAATAATAGCGGCACAAAACAACGTATGCAAAGAGCTAAAAATTAATTTTTAATATCTATAAAAAGAACCTGTCTAACTTGCGTAATGCGTAATTAGACAGGTTCTTTTTTATTGTTGTCCGGTAAAAAAATCAAAAAACCTAGTAACTACCTATCCTACAATAAATTAGTTGTAATTTAAATTATAGGGGCTTACAAA
>CAYJCU010000087.1:0-8583 GCA_964368765.1 uncultured Rikenellaceae bacterium | reverse complement strand
GATATGACGTGCATAAATTCAATCCTCAGGTTCGCCGGACACTACTAATTATATTACTATTTTATTTCATCTGAAAATACAGATTTTAAGAATGATACTATTGTATTCTTTTTATTGTATATAGTTCTAATAGAGTAGTTCAATTTTAATGCTATATCTTCAAGGCTCCATCCATCAAGATACATTCTAATTATGGTTGAATTAGGCTCTTTAAGATGAGCTATCAACTCGTCTAATCTACTATTATCAACCTCTGCTGTGTGATTGCAATCAATTTGCTGAATATTTATATATCGCTGTTTACTTTGAATGCTATCTATATAGTTTTTATGGCGACTCTTAATCATCAAAAAAAGATATGCTCTTATACTAGCAATACTATTGAATTGCAATGACTTTCGTTCCCATACATATAAAAATATATCTTGTACAACATCTTTAGGATCTATCTCGGTATTTTGATATAATTTTGTTGCGTATACATGGAAATATCTAAAATATGTTTGATAGAAATATGTAAATGCTGACTCACATTTATTATTAAAATCTTTCAATAATAAATCATCTGAATTTATATATTTCACAAAATCTTTACGCATATATCACAATCTCATCTCTATACTAATAACCTGCTATGACTAAAATTAATACTATAACTCGCTATAACTATTATCCACTATCTCTATAATCGCCTTATCTGTTATATTGCCATTACGGGCTATGATAATATTTTTTCCCTTTTTAAGCGATATTGATTTAAGTGTTGCTATACCATCTTTTATCGTTAGAGTACTGTTAGTAATTCCATTAACTGTAACATCAACCGTTGGGCATGATGAAAATATAGTAATATCCTGCTTTAGGTTATTACGCTCATCAATCCTCTTTCCAGTTATATGTATAAACTTATCACTCTTATTCCACCTTGCTTTATAAAGATAAAAAGCATCTTTCTTGATAAGTCTATCGTGTGTCACTAGCCCTAAATCGTTAATACTATTAACATCGCCATCTTTACTGTACGATACACCATAATCGAACATAGAGTTAATAAAACTACCCCAGATATATGGTCTGTTAAGAAGTGCATTACTATATGTGATATGAAAATCCGTTTGGCTACTCTCTGGATACCACTTACTGCCAACACCACTATTTACACTATTTTCACTTTGTTGATAAACAGAACCTGCTGCGCCATACTCTCCTACTGCTGGCATTAACTTTTTCCACTCTTTTGTGAATGTGTCAAGCCATATATTTATATCAGATGCCGAGCGACTATTCCATCCAAAATATTGTGCCCATGATATTAAATCAGTGATATTATTCACAGCTCCATCCTCATTACTACACCCCACAGTTAATATATTTTGATTAAGCCCCTTAGCACTTGCATTAAGGCTCTCAATATATTCAATAGGGAAATCTGCGTGACCTGCAAGATTAGAGAAAAGCCCCAAGATAGCCACAGACGGATGGTTGTAAAGTTGATATATCATCTCTTGTAGTTGGATATTTCCGTTTGCTTTTAACTCTGCTGAGTTTACGAAACTAACACTATTGCCACCTAAGTCGCCCGTAAATGGTAGATCTACCCATGTAACTATACCGTTCTCATCTGTTAAATCATATAACTCTTTGTCATGAGGGTTATTAGCACATCGTATTGCAGTAGCCCCTAGCTCATTTATTAGAGCTATGTCACGCTCACGGTTATCATTTCTGAGTGCTGAATATACACCTGCCCAATCTTGCATATATGTAACGCCTCTAAGAGGATATGTGGTCTCATTAAGCATAAAACCTTTCTCTCTATCTACTGATATTGTACGTAGACCAAAATTAACATCTACGTTGTCAATAATATTATCCTCAGCATCGAGTATCTCTACACTACAACAATACAAATTAGGAGCCTCTTTCCCGTGCCAACGCTTAGGATTCTCAATAGAGAATGGGAAATTTAAGTCTAACTCTCCGTCGAGACCTATTGATATATCTTGATATTGTGTAGATATAACATCATCGTCTTTATATATTGTTGTCTTAATACTACCTTTATCTCCATACTGTCCTGCAAGCATCACTCTAACATCCACCTCAGCATTTGTATTGGTTAGACTCTTTTGTGTAACATAAACCCCATCACTACTGAAATGTAGAGGGGTGATATGTAGTTTATCAGTCACAATAAGCTCTACATCACGATATATTCCGCCATAAAGATTATTATCTGAGGTTAGTGGAAAAACATCATAGCGAGTTGAGTTATCAACATACATAACTATTGAGTTATTTGCCCCAGCTTTGATATATGGAGTAATGTCAAATGTAAAGGCTGTGAACGCCCCCTTATGCTCTCCAACATATTTACCATTAACCATCAGGGTGGCTACCGATGCAACACCCTTAAAACGAATAAATATCATTTTATTATTCCAATTTTCTGGTATCTCTACCTTCTTAGTGTAGAAATATCCACCACGTGCCTTGTCAAGCATCATAGATAGTGGCTCGCTATTCCATGTATGTGGAAGATTGACACTCTTTGATGGCTCGCTCTCAGATAGTGATTTACTCCATCTCCACCCCTTGTTAAATTTAATAACTTCACGGGCATTAGACTCAAATGATATGACTGATAGCAGTGCTACAATAGCTAATAATATTCTTTTCTTCATTTTGGTTAATTTTATGCAAAAATACAAAAAATAATTTATATTTACACTGTTTTCGTTGTTATTTTTTTGTTTACAATTTAGATATTAATATTTTTTTAAATAAATTGTTGTGTTTATGAATTAAAAGTAGTAACTTTGGGCAGTTTTTTGAAAATAAACCTAAGGTTATAAAGAATAAATATATATTATGGGAAGAGCATTTGAATATCGTAAAGCACGAAAAATGAAAAGATGGGGTACTATGTCACGTACCTTTACTAAGATTGGAAAAGAGATTTCGATAGCTGTTAAGTCGGCTGGGGCAGATCCTTCCGCTAACACACGTCTACGTATATTATTACAAAACGCCAAGGCAGCAAATATGCCTAAAGATACTATTGAGCGTGCCATTAAAAAGGCAACAAGTAAGGATATGTCAGACTATAAAGAGATAGTGTATGAGGGTTATGGTGCTGGTGGTATAGCTGTACTTGTAGAGACAGCTACCGATAACAGTACTCGCACAGTAGCAAATGTGCGTAGTTATTTTAATAAGTGTAATGGTTCTCTGGGCACTTCTGGTTGTGTTGATTTCATGTTCGACCATAAATGTATCTTTAAGGTTCACCCAAAAGATGGTATTGAGATTGATATAGAGGAGCTTGAGCTAGAACTTATAGATTTTGGTGCCGATGAACTATTTGAAGAGGAGGGAGATATTGTTATCTACGGTGCTTATGAATCTTATGGTGCACTACAAAAATATTTTGAAGAGGAGAAAGCAGATACTCTAGAGATTGTAAGTGGAGAGTTCGAGAGAATACCAATGGAGACGAAAGAGGTTACTGATGAGCAGAGAGTGCAAGTAGAGAAACTTCTTGAGAAACTAGAAGAGGATGAGGATGTTAATAGTGTATTCCATAACATGAAAGAAGAGGAATAACAACAAACGTTTATATATGGAATTGAGGTAAAAGATAATAAATATCCTTTACCTCAATTTTTATTGTAATTTTATAAAAAAATGTTTATATTTGCAGGAGAATGTTAATAACATGAATTTTTGGGTAAATAATTTTAAAGATTCAACTAATTATGCAGAGAAAACATAGGGGTAAAAAGAGTAACAAAAACAAGAAGAAAAGAGATTTCTCTATTCTTATATTAGTATCAATTTTATGTGCGAGCATCGTAATTTATCATCTAACAAAACGGGAATACGAATTAAGTCGTAGACCTATCTATTTCGACGAGCAGTTTAATATAAACGGAAAGACGAAAGAGGAGGTTATTCGCAGGTATGGGGTGCATTATAGTGAAACTAATAAGATGTATGTAAGAGGTAGTAAAGGCGACGAGCTTGAACCTATTGATTTATATAACAATATCCTAGACTCTTTAAAAAGTGATACTATTAATATTCAGATACTTCAATTTAACAGACGAAAAGATAATGTATTGAGTGTGTTTTTGCATAATAATATAGTATTTGATGCAGTTGAGTGGGATTCAAAAATTGTTCAATTTTAGATGGTGCGAAATATGAATATTGAGAGAGAAGAACTGAAAAAGAGCACGAAGATAGCTTTTATATGGTCTATCATTAGTTATTGGGTGCTTTTTATTTTACCTATATATAAAGAGCTCAGCAACTACTCAGGCTTTAATATAACAAATATATATTATGTGATAATTAATATATTTAAAATTATTCCTATTGTTGCATGTCTCGCTATTATTGTGCTGTACTTTAACAAAAAAGGGGGTACCAAACTATTCAGATTCCTTTTTTCGGTAGCTGTCGTAGTATCGGCAGAGACATTTCTGTGGGATTTAGCAACAAGCAAAGAGCTTGATTGGTTATATTGGTGTTTAGAGAATGGTGTCACAAAATTAATTACTTTACCAATAATCATTATTATAGTTAGTTATATTTTAAAATGGCTAGATAGAGATTAAATTTTGAGCCAAATCGAAAAATAGGTGGACGAAAAATGAGGTGCTTACATAAAAAACCAACAATCCGCCTATTTTTGGATTGAGCCAAAATATTAACGTTAATGTATATATGTTACTAAGTATCGCCTACATACTACTAGCCGGAGTCATATTTGGATGGGTGGCAAAATATTTCAAATTACCACCGCTTATCGGTATGCTAATAGCAGGTATTGTTATTGGCGAACTTGACATTCTCTCACCTAAGTTAGTTGCTATATCCCCCGAGCTAAGACAACTGGCTCTAGTTATTATTCTTCTACGTGCTGGTCTGGCACTAAAAATCAAAGAGATAAAAAAAGTGGGGCGTAGTGCTATACTTATGAGTTTTGTTCCTGCATTATGCGAAATTGCATGTGTCGTAATTATTGCACCTCTCATTTTTGATGTGACAACAATGGAAGCTGCTCTTATAGGTAGTGTTTTAGCTGCTGTTTCGCCTGCTGTTATTGTGCCTGCTATGCTTAATCTTATGAATAGAGAAAAAGGCACAAAAAAGGGAATACCGCAGATGATAATGGCAGCAGGCTCACTAGACGACATATTTGTGGTGGTACTTTTTGCCGCTTTCCTTACTCTAGATCCACAGAATATTTCATCGTTAGATAGCTATATAAATATCCCTATATCTTTAGTTACAGGTATGTTAATGGGGGTGTCGTGTGGATATATATTGAATAAAATTTTTAAAATAATACGCATTCGCTCTGTTATAAAGTTAGTGCTTGTACTATCCATATCTATCCTCTTCTTATCAGTAGAAGAGGCGTTAAAAGATATAGTCGCAATTTCAGGACTACTTGCAGTAATGAGTATGGGGGTTACTCTTCTGTCTCTTTCAGAGCATAGTGCAAAAGAGCTATCATCTCAACTCTCTAGGGTGTGGGTTTTAGCAGAAATTGTCCTTTTTGTGCTTGTGGGCTCTGTTGTAGATATTAATTTTGCACTAGGTGCAGGCATCTCGGTTATCGGGCTTATTATTTTCGCCCTCATGTTCAGGGTTACAGGTGCATATCTATCACTATTAAAAACCAATTTAACGCCCAAAGAGAGACTGTTTTGTATGATAGCATTTACGCCTAAAGCTACTGTTCAGGCAGCAATAGGAGCAGTTCCTCTATCTATCGGCCTAGCTTGTGGCGATTTGGTATTAACAGTTGCCGTAGTTGCCATTCTTATCACAGCCCCACTAGGTGCAATAGCTATCAATAAATTCTCGAAATGGTTATAAGCCTGAGTTCTGGATAAGAAACAGTCATACTTTCTTTATTGCAGCTCATTTTCAGCACCTTATTGCAAAATACGATGCTCACGCACGGTAAGTGTGCTCCGCTTCGCTTTCACAATTACGCACTGAAACTGAACCACACTAAAAAAGCCTGTTGTTAATTTTACATTTTACTTAATATCAATAACTTAAACTGTTTCTTATCAAAAACTAAGGTTATAAGCTTAGTTGTGACACATTAAGTAAATAAAAAAATGTTTTTGCATTTGGTTTACTTGTTGTTGAAAAAAGTGAACAAAAACCGAATGCCTACCTAAACGGCGTTCGCTCGCTATTGCTCGTTAGGGCGATGAGGCTGTCTTGAATTATTACCTAATTCGAGGCAGTTTTTTTGTGTTTTTTAAGTCAAAATATATGGTAGACTATTGTGTTTATTATATGTGGTTTTGTCTTTTTTTTAGTTTTTGTTGTTTTATGGTTGTAATGTGTTCATTTACACTATATTTTGGAGTATATAATATTAAAAATTCATTATATGTGTTATATATTTGTGTATATGAATGAATCTTGTTGTTAAGTATATATTTGAGTCAAATGTGCTATTAAATACAAATTATGTTAATGTTTTGTTGTATATTACATTGTTTTTGTGTATCTTTGCCCACGAAAAATTATTATGCAGTTGGATTTTTAGTATAATTTATTAAAAATGAGATTATTGATCCAATTAAAATTAACGCAAATTACTATTATGAAGAAAGAGAAAGAGACAATTTCGAAAGGAATTGAGGCAGTGGGTAACTATGTATCTCCAAGTATTGAGGTCATAGATGTGGAAGTGGAGATAGGTTTTGCCACTAGTTTTACTGGAGAGAATGAAGTTTATCAACAAGTTCAAGGTAACTGGTAGTATTATCAGTTTAGAACTTAATGATTAACAATTGTGTAACAAATTTACAAAAAAAGAAATGAAAAGAACAATGTCAATTATTAGCTGCATAGCATTTGTAGCTATTGCGTTACTATTTACCTCTTGTGATAAAACAGAAAACAATCAATCACACATTGAGGGGCAAGTTAGAACATTAACAGCATCGACAGAGAAATCACCAGAAACAAAGACACAAGTAGGCGGAGAGAACAATGTAGAGGTGCATTGGACAAATGGAGACAAAGTGCGTATCTACTGTGGTAATCAATGTTCAGAATTTACAGCTACAGCTACAGAAAATCCTATGGTGGCTGAACTTACAGGTAATATATCGGGTGTTCTTACATCTGCTGTCTATCCTGCAAGTATGGCACACATAGGGCAAGAGAACCATATCACTATCCCTGCATCACAAACTTACGTAGCGGGTAATGTATCTAATGGTGTTATGCCTATGGCTGCTCCAATTAACCCTGAGGATGGGGATTTAGTAGGTCTAAAAAATCTTTGCGGAATACTGAAACTTCAGTTAACTGGATCTGAGATAATTAAAACTATCGATTTTATTTCAACTAATTATGTTGCTGGATCATCTACAATATTTTTCGGTACTGATGGAATACCATTCTTATTACCATTTTCAGAATATATGTCTAATATAATTACTCTTGACTGTGGTGCAGATGGTGTTCAGTTATCTGGAACGGTTGCTACTCCATTTCATATAGTAGTTCCACCTACCACTACAAACCAATTTACTATAAAGGTAACTACAGTAGATGGTAAGGTGATGACAAGAACAACACAGGCGCACGATTCTAACTTAATTTTAAGAAATACTATCACTACGATGGCTGAAATTGCCTTTGTTGAAGATTTTATACCAGTGAAGGTAGGCGATTTCTACTATAATGACGGTACATATTCTACTGTTAAGCTAGAGGGCAGAGATGCAGACGTTATTGGTATCGTGTTCCAAGTTATAGGAGATGCTGCAACAGCGAAAAACGGTAAAATAGTTTCACTAGACCAAGCACCACTAGGTACTGAAATTTGCTTCAGATACTCTGATCTTTCTCAAGTTTCTAATGATAACCATGATGGGCGACTCAATATGCTTGCGCACTGGAATTATGCTTTTAGTGGTTTAGGAGATGATGAGCTTGGGAATATAACTAAAACAGCGGGAAATTTTGACTATTGTCCATTGCTAGTGTGGGCAAACGATAAAAACGTAGTAAAATACGGCACTTTTGATCCAGAAACAGGTTATGCCAATACTGCTAAGCACGTGTGGTATATTCCAGCTAGGAATGAGTTATCGCTCATTAATACTTGGACGCCATTTGAACTTAATCCTTCATTGGAGCAATTAGCTGAAGCTACTACAATAGGAGTACCAGAAGGGGAAACAATGATCATTTATGCGTCATCAACAGATCTGGGTCCTGATGGTGGTAATGAAGGAACTATGTCGGGTCTTTATTATTTCGGTACAGGCAGTCCCTCATTTACACGTGTTACTAAAACAGGTACCTATGCAAGTGGTCGTGCTATAATGGAGTTCTAATAATATGCTTATTAGAGCTAGTTTATAGATATACAAAATTTTATAGAGGTCGCCTATTCTGAGTTCATAACTCTGATAGGCGACCTCTAGTATTTAACCCCTAAAGTATTTTGCATATACTTTAGGGGTTAATTATATAAAATTATTGTTGTCCGGTAAAAAAATCAAAAAACCTAGTAACTACCTATCCTGC
>CAYJCU010000086.1:0-8653 GCA_964368765.1 uncultured Rikenellaceae bacterium | reverse complement strand
GCTCGCTATCGCTCGTTAGGGTAATTCACAAAACAGGGTTTTGCGAATTACCCTAATTATTGTTGTCCGGTAAAAAAATCTAGTAACTACCTATCCTGCAATAAATTAATTATAATTTAAATTATAGGTGCCCTAAAACACACCTGCGTAGTACGAGTGTACTTTAGGTGGGTTTTAGGGTAGATATGACGTGCATAAATTCAATCCTCAGGTTCGCCAGACACTACTATTTTATAATACAGTTATCATACTAAGCCCATCACGTAGGGGTATAATAGAGACCTCTACCCTACTATCAGTTGCTACTACCTTATTAAACTCTACAAGCGATTGAGTCTGTTTATCGTTTGCATCCTCATCAACCACTTTCCCATCCCACAGAACATTATCTGCCAAAATAACAGCCCCGCTCTTCAGATAACCTCCATCCATAAGCATACGATAGTAATCAAGATACTCTCTTTTATTGCCATCCATAAAAACCATATCAAATTCGCCACCAAGATTTGGTATTATATCTAGTGCCGAACCAATATGAGATGATATAATATCTGAATAGTCGCTTTTAGCAAAAAATTCTTCTGCGATATATGCTGTCTCGTCGTTAATATCTATTGTGTGTAGCTGTGTCCCTGCGCCCATAGCAGAGGCTATTGATATAGCCGAATAGCCCGTAAAAGTACCAATTTCAACAACTCTTTTAGGTTTTATTATACGTGTAAGAGTGCGTAAAATAGCCCCCTGTACTGTTCCGCTCATCATGCGTGGGCGTGTAGTTAGTAGGTGTGTTTTGCGCTCTAACTCTTTGAGTAGGCTATCCATTGGGGTTGAATTATCAACTATATAATCGTTTATTAAATCGTCTATCAGTTTCATTTTATAAATATGTTAATGATGAACAACTATTTGAAGTAAAAATATCCTGCATTACATCCATTATATCTTGTGGTGTTACACTATTTATCACCTCATTAATACGCTCAGGAGAGTCTACCGACCCAAAAAGGAGATAACTCTTAGCACAACTCAACATATAAGATTCGTTATTCTCTGAGCCAATGGCAAGTTGCCCTATAAGTTGCCTCTGAGCCTTTTTCAGTTGTATAGGAGTAAGTGCCACCTCTCGCAATTTAACTATCTCCTCATTAATAAGTGCTTTCGCCCTCTCAATGCTCTCTTTCTCACAACTGAAATATATAGAGACTATACCTGTATCACAATAGGCAGTATACGTAGCCTCAACATTATAGGTTAGGGCGTGCTTCTCTCTTAATAGCAAGTTAAGCCTACTATTTGCACTAGGGCCACCTAATATATTAAGCGCCAAAATAGTTGCAACTCTCTTATTGCTCTTAAAAGGATATGCCCTAGAGCCCATAATAACATGCGCCTGATATGTTCTTTTATTGATTACAATATGTTGCGCTGGCGTGGATATAGGCTCCTCTCTTTTATGGCTTGTAAACGACTCTTCAATAGTGCCGAAACTCTTTTCACAAACATCAATAAATCTACTACGAGAAACATCTCCTATCATTGCAAAAACCATCCTATCGGTAGTGTAATTACGTAGAATAAAACTCTTTATGTTATCAGTTTTTAGTTTAACCAATTTACGTTTTGTACCAAGAATAGAGCGACCAAGAGTTGAACCCTTAAATAAAAGCTCTTCAAAATCATCATAAATCAACTCTGCTGGCGAATCTTTATATGAGTTAATCTCATCTAGTATAACATTAACCTCTTTATCAATCTGTTTTTGATTGTATTGTGAATTAAAAGCCACATCAGAGATAAGATCAACCGCCTTACGCATATCAGCTTTAAGTGTAGCTGTATGTATTACTGTCTCCTCTTTAGTTGTGTAGGCATTTATCTCTCCCCCAACATTATCTAGCAGAGTATTAATATGGTATGAACTCCTTTTTGCTGTACCTTTAAACATGGTGTGCTCAATAAGGTGCGCTATTCCGTGCTCATTATCATTCTCGTCTCTACTCCCAACACCAATAGTTAAACTACAATATACAACAGGAGATTTAACCCGTTTTAATATACATTTAATACCTGATTTAAGGGTATAATATTCAAATTCACTCTTTATCATCAACAATTTCATTAATCAAACCACAAAAGTACACATTTATTTCCATAACTCCCAATTTAGCTAGAGGGAATAGTTAATTTTATCTTCGCACTAAAAAAAAGTGTTATATTATATGAAAATTTGCAAAATATTATTAATTTTGCAGTGGAAAACAATTAAAACAAAAAATAACAATAAACATTATGAAAAATTTCTTACTATTTGCATCTGCATTTATTATGATGGCAACTATCAGTTGCAATAACACTACAACTACTAACTCAGCAGTAACAAGCAATATCCAAAAATCAACTGACGACTCATTCTCGGGTGTGGTTTATATAAACACAGATTCGCTTATTCAGGGTTATAAAATGTTTATTGATTTAAATAATGAGTTCACTATTAAGGCAGAGAAGATAGAGAGAGAGATTAATATCAGAGCATCTAAATTTGATAACGATCTTAAGACTTTCCAGAGTCGTATTGAGAAGGGATTACTTACTCGCACAGAGGCACAACAACGCCAAGTAGAGCTTGAGAATGAGCAAAAAGTATTAATACAATACAGAGACTCAAAACTACAAGAGGTAAGAGAAGAGGAGATTGTTATAATGAATAAAATTTCAGATAAGATTCAAACCACTATCAACAAGTATAACGAGCAGAAAAAATATAAGATGATTATCAATACAAGCGCATCTATGAAGGTTATTCTTGCAGGAGACCCATCGCTTGACGTAACACAAGAGGTGTTAGATATTCTAAATTCAGAGTATACACCCTCTATCTAGAACTAAATGACAAATAGATATAACACTATAGTAATTGGTGGCGGCGCAGCAGGTTTAATGTGTGCCGCCACTCTTGCAGAAAAGGGTATCCACACTCTACTTTTAGAGAAGATGGAGAAGTGTGGGCGTAAGATACGCATCACAGGCAAGGGGCGTTGTAATATAACCAACAATAAGCAGCGAGATGTATTTCTCTCTAAAGTGCAGGGGGGGCGTGAGTTTATCACACACTCATTCGACACATTCAATAATTTCGATACTATAAACTATTTTGAAGAGATAGGTCTACGTACTGTAACAGAGCAGGGGGGGCGTATCTACCCTAAGAGCGGAGATGCTTGGGATGTTGTTCGTGCGCTTGAAAATCAGATAAAAAAGTGTGGCGGCAATATTATATGCCATGCAACAGTAAAAGAGCTTATCATAAAAGATAACAATTGCGAGGGTGTAGAGGTTGAAATAAAGGGAGAGACAAGAGAGATATATGCCGATAATATAGTTGTGGCTACCGGAGGTGTAACATATCCATCTACGGGCTCAACGGGCGATGGTTATCGTTTTGCGCACAATTCGGGTCATAGAGTGATACCGGTAATGCCTGCTCTTGTTCCGTTTGAGGTCGATTATCCTTTTAATAGCGATATGAAGGGGCTTATTCTCAAAAATGTAAATATAACCCTAAAAATAGATGATAAAGAGGCAAAAAGCGAGAGTGGGGAGGTTGAGTTCTTCGCTTTCGGTGTTGGTGGTGGCGGAATATATCGCTTAAGCCGTGCAGCTGTTGAGGCACTTTATGAGGATAAGATAGTTGATTTTATCATAGACCTAAAGGCTGGGCTATCTCCTAATAAACTGAAAGGGCGCATAGAGAGAGAGTTAGATAGTAATCGTAATCTGAGTTATAGTGAGTTACTTCGCAAGTTACTTCCCCCGAAGATAATTAATGGCGTTATCGATTATATCGGCATAGCTCCTAACCGAAGAGTTAGCTCTCTTAATGATAGTGAAATAGACAAATTGATATCAGGGTTAAAACAATTCCAATTGCCTGTATTACAAGAGAGAGGTTTTAATGAGGCGGTTATTACTGTTGGAGGAGTTAGTTGTGATGAGGTTGATAATCTCTCAATGACATCAACTCTGATAGATAATCTATATTTTGCAGGAGAGGTACTAGACATCGACGCAGATACTGGCGGATATAATCTACAACTGGCATTTTCAACAGCACGAATAGCTGCTCTCTCTATCATTAATAAATAGGGGCGAGATTTAAAAAATTATTAGTAGTGTCCGGCGAACCTGAGGATTGAATTTATGCACGTCATATCTACCCTAAAACCCACCATATAAAGTACCGATGTACTACGCAGGTGTGTTTTAGGGCACCTATAACGCACCTAAATCCAATTTTGGGTAAATTGACACTCCTAGAAGTAAAAAAATCAAAATTTTTGTTTTTGTAAGCCCCTATAATTTAAATTGCAACTAATTTATTGTAGGATATGTAGTTACTAGGTTTTTTGATTTTTTTACCGGACAACAATAAAAAATTATTTCAATTGATTCCAGACTTTAATATGGAAGACCGAACAATTCGCAAAATATAATTTCGCAAATCGCACTCTAAAACAAACCGTAAATTTTGTTTAAATTAATACAACATTTTTGCCAAAATAGCCTCTCAATATGATGTAGAAATAATATCCAAAAAAGCAAGAAAAAATTGATGTTTTTTTGGATATTTTTTTTCAAATTTTTTTTCAATTCTTAACTCTACTGTTTATCAATTCTTTAATTGTTCAAGGGTAAAAATTATAATATTTTTTTTAATAAATGATTTTTTTATTAACAATATTATTCCGATATTTGCAGAACCATTTAAAATTTGATAGGCAATATAATGAATAAAGATTTACTCACAAACAATTGGCGTAACTGCTTGACAGAGATACAGAAACGTATTTCTGATACTGATTATGCGCAGTGGTTCAAGCACATAGAGGCGGGCTCGTTTGACGGCTCAACTCTTCTATTAGAAGTGCCTGGAGAAGAGTGGATCAGCTACATGAAAAACAACCTAAAACCAGCTATAAAATCGGTGATTTGTAATGAGTTTGAGGGTATTCGTTCATTAAGCTACACCTACAAAAAAAGTGGTGTAAATAGCGGACAAAAAAGAGCCGATATTACCAATTCAAATGATGCAAGTAATTATGCTATAAATCCATTTGAAGAGAAGAAAATAAAAAAGGTAAAAATAGATCCTCAACTTAATTTTGATTACGATTTTGAGAGCTTTATTTTAGGAGAGTGTAACTCTCTGGGTAAGGTAACAGGTATGTCTATTGCTCAAACTCCAGGAAGTACAGCATTTAATCCATTTTTTATATGTGGAGAGTCTGGTATGGGTAAGACTCACCTTGCTCAGGCGATAGGTGTTGAGATAAAGAAAAATTCTCCTGATACTAATGTGTTATATGTTAGTATGAATAAGTTTATAGATCAATACACAATGGCTGCTAAAAAGCGTGAGGTTAATAACTTTGTTAAATTTTACCAGTTAGTAGATGTATTGATATTAGACGATATTCATGGTTTATCAGGAAAACCGGGTACTCAGCGTGTGATGTTTGATATTTTCAATCATCTACACCTAACTAATAAGCAGTTAGTATTTACATGCGACAGACCACCTAGTGAGCTTTCAGATATTGAAAATAGACTTATTACTCGTTTCAAATGGGGTATGACAGTTATACTATCAAAGCCAGACTATAAAACTAAAACAATGATTATTGAGAGCAAAGCAAAACGTTTAAAATTGGCTTTAACTCAATCTCATGTAGAGTATCTTGCAGCTAATATTGATGGAAGTGTTAGAGAGATAGAGGGTGTTATGTCTTCAATGGTGGCTCACACTACTCTCCTAAAAAGAGAGATAACTATTGAGCTGATAGATGAGATTATAGCAACGGTTGTAGGAAGAAAAACTCCACAAACTAACTATCAGAAATATAGTAGCAGCAGCAATAGTAGCAATACAGTTACAATAGATAAGATACAGGATAGTGTGTGCTCATTCTATAATATAGCTAAAGAGGATTTCTTCTCTAAGAGAAAAACTCAAAATGTGGTGATTGCTCGTCAATTAGCTATGTACTTAGCTAAAGAGCATACGGGACTCTCTCTTAAAGAGGTAGGAAAGGCTATGGGAGGAAAATCTCACTCAACAGTTATTTATGCTTGCGAGGTAATTCAAAACAGAATTGCAACATCTAAAGATTTTGTTGCCGATTTAGAGAGAATAAAAAATATGATTTTTTAATATTATCAAAAAATAGATTATAACAGAGCGGTTAATTTGTTTATTTTATTACAAATTAACCGCTCTGTTATATTATTTTTACATTATCTTTTCAATAAATTGTTTGAAATATTAATATAAATCACTATTTTTGCATAAATATTATAAAATATAAACATATCATGAAGAAATTATATGTCCTAACCTTAATAAGTATAATACTATTAAGCTGTAAAAATGAAGTGATTAATAGTGATATATACCCTACTCCACAATCTATTGTTGAGGGAGAGCGAAGTATGAACACTACTCGTGGTTTTAGAATTGTGGGTGCAAATAGTGCCGACGATGATGCTGTTAGAGTTCTGAATCGTGAACTTAATATAACAGATAATGGCATACCAATAATTATTGGAGAGAGAGGTGATGATGTGATAGCTGATTATAAACAATATATCCCACGTAAAGCTGAGGGGTACTATCTATATGTAAATAAGAGAAAGATAATAGTTGCGGGTAACGACCCCACAGGCACCTACTACGGTGTGCAAACATTGCTACAATTGGCAAAACAGCAACAGATAAGAGAGACAACAATAATTGATTACCCATCAATAGCTCAACGTGGTATGATTGAGGGGTATTATGGAAATCCACTAAGCTATGATGATAGAGTTAGTCAATTTGAGTTTTATGGCAAAAATAAGATGAATCGCTATATCTATGGGCCGAAGAATGATCCATATCATGGTTTCTCTAACAAATGGCGTGACTCTTATCCTGAGGAGAAGGCAGCAGAGATTAAATCACTAATAAATAAAGCAAAGCAAAATAAGGTACAGTTTGTGTGGGCTATACACCCTGGATTGAATCTGAAGTGGAACAGAGAGGATAGCTTAGCTACACTACATAAATTTCAACAGATGTACGATTTAGGTGTACGTTCATTTGCTGTTTTCTTTGATGATATACCACATGAGCATTATGATGCTAAACGACAAGCAGGTTATCTCAACTATATACAACGTGAGTTTATTGACAAAAAAAACAATACCACATCATTAATAATGTGTCCTAGCGTATATAATCAGGCGTGGGATAAAGGAGACTACCTAGAGGTGCTTGGCAGTGTGTTATTACCTGAGATTGAGGTAATGTGGACTGGGAAAATGGTGTGTAGTATGATAGATAGAGAGAGCATGGATTATATCAATACTAAAATTAAGCGTAATGCCTATATATGGCTTAACTATCCCGTTAACGACTATGTTATAGACCATCTAGCTATGGGGCCATTTGTTGGCAATAGTAACGATATTGATGATATGATAAATGGTTTTGTAGCTAACCCAATGGAGTATGGCGAGGCATCGAAAGTTGCACTATTCAGCATTGCTAACTACACTTGGAATATGAAAGGGTATAACGCACAAAAAAGCTGGGAAGAGAGTTTACAACGTATTATGCCTAATAATACCGCTGCCTTTAAGGTTTTTTGCGAGAATAATATAGATTTAGGAGCATCATACCACAACCTACGTATGCCTAATGAATCACTACCTTTTGTAAAAGATCGAGATATATATTTAGATGGAGCAGTAGTTAATATTTACAATAAAGAGAATAGCGATAAACTAAGGGCACATTTCAACACCTTTATAGCCTCAGCTAATGAGTTAAAGTCTAGTAACTATAATCCTGCACTTATTGCCGAGATAACACCATGGCTAGATGTTTTTGAGATAGTTGGTAAAAAGGGTATAATATTAATGGATATGCAGGAGCAATTATCACAGGGCGACACGACGAATTTCATATCTAATTATATAAGAATAACAGAGTTAGAGGCTGAGCAAAAGAGTATTATATCACGTGATTTTGAGGGCTCTATAAAAAAACCAAATCCCAAAGCGGCAAATGAGGTGGTAGCACCGTTTTTGGCAGAGTTACAACGTGATATGATAGAGTATTATCGTAAAAATTATAGTTATAAGAGCGATATTTTTCCAACTAACACTATTGAAGAGGGCAAATATCACATCAAAATTAACGGAAAATATCTACACAACACAAGGGGTACAAACACTCCTACCCTAAGAAAGGATATAGACAAAACAAACCCTCCGAGAGTTGAGTGGCGGGTTACTATTGACCCACTAACAGGCTTTTATAAGTTTACAAGTGAGCAAGATGGCCGTTTTTTGAATAGTTATTTCCAGTTAAGCGATAGAGATTATAATATAGCAATTCACGCAATGAGTGTCAAAAAAAGTGGCACCAAAGTAACTATTAGAAACAGTAAAATAGCAGGTTCAAACTACTATATTGTTAGAGGCAATATAATTGCACCTCGAAAGGGGAATGAGAAGACAGCCCCAGCACAATTTGAATTTGTAAAAATATAAAAGTATTAGTAGTGTCCAGCGAACCTGAGGATTGAATTTATGCACGTCATATCTACCCTAA